>NZ_DASZTJ010000036.1:0-113287 GCF_035548235.1 Rhodopila sp. | reverse complement strand
GAACGTCCCCAACACCGACCCGCTGTACAAGGCGACGATCATCCCGCGTGGCCGGGCGCTGGGCCTGGTGATGTCGCTGCCTGAAGGCGACCGTTACTCCAAGTCCAAGTCGAAGCTGCTGTCGGAGCTGACCATGGCGATGGGCGGCCGCGCGGCGGAGGAAATCATCTTCGGGCCGGACAAGGTGTCCAACGGCGCCGCCGGCGACATCAAGATGGCGACCGATCAGGCGCGGCGGATGGTCACGGAATGGGGCATGTCCGACAAGCTGGGCATGATCGCCTATGGCGACAACAGCCAGGAAGTCTTCCTGGGTCACTCCGTCACCCAGAACAAGAACGTCTCGGAAGCCACCGCTCGGGAAATCGACGCCGAGATCAAGGACATCATCGACCGGTCCTACAACAAGGCGCGGGGACTGCTGACCGAGAACATCGAGGAGCTGCACCGCCTGGCGCGCGGCCTGCTTGAGCATGAGACGCTGTCCGGAGATGAAATCCGGACGGTGCTGCGGGGCGAGCCTGTGATCCGCAAGGTGGTGGACGAGCCGGCGCCGGAGTCGCGCCGGGCCTCGGTGCCGACTTCGGGCGGACGGCCGGTGCCGCAGCCGCCAGGCGGCGCAACGCCGGCGCCGCAGCCGGGTTAGTCCGGCACGCCTCCTTCGTCATGGGGCCCTCCGCCGCCACCATGACGGGGAGACGTGACGGCATCTCCTCCTCCCCTGACGCAGCGCCTTTGCGATAAGCCGGGCCACACCGGCTTATCGCGGCTTGTGCGCCCGCAACGATGTCAGCGAGGCCAGTTCCAGGTTCCTGCCCTCCGGCAGGTTCGTCACCCAGGACCGGCGCAGCATCGGCTCGATCGGTTGCAGAAGGTCCTGGACGGTCATCGACAGAAATTCGGTCCTCGCCGGTTCGGGCAACCCCCGGAACCAACTGTCGAGCATCCATCTCAGCGTCCAGATCGGCCGTCCTTCCGGGGGCACAATGACTTCATCGACCCTCAGCGCCGGCTCGAACAGCGCGCGAAGGCCCTGATGCGTCATGTTGTAGTAATGATGCGGATACCCGTGCAGAGGCTGCAGAAACGGGACATTGCACAGCAGCCTGCCGCCGGGCTTCAGCACGCGCACCATTTCCCGAGCGCAGGCGAACGGGTCCCTCAGGTGCTCCAGGACCGCGATCGAGATGACGGCGTCGAACACGTCATCCTTGAAGGGAAGTTTCTCGCCGATGCCTCGCACGTCGGTCGTATCGTAGTCGATGATCTCGAAGTTCACGACATTCTCGAAATAGACGTCCCGCTGCCCCGCCCCCAGGTCCAAGATGAGGCCTGTCCCGTATTGGGCGATGATCTCCTCGGCGATGGGCGGATACGCGTTCCTGGAACCGGGCACGTCGTCGGAAACCGCGCCCTCCTGCCTGAGATCCTCGGTCAGGAAGTCGTACATGCCGCCTCGCCGCACATGCGGCAGATCGAGGCGCAGGGCCGGACGCAGCCGAACCATCTTGGCCTCGCGCAGCGGCTGCATCGGCGCGGTCACGCGGATGAACCGCCTTTCGCGATGGCCGAAACGGTCGAAATGGTCGCGTCCGCTGGAGAACTGTCCGGCGGCCACCGCCCGCGCGACATCCGGGTTCGCGGCAAGATAGGCGGCGCCGTCGAAATTGTCCGGCGTGGCGGCCTGCCTGACGTCCACGCTGCGCGTCATGGCCGCATCACGCGCCAGCCGGCCATCGCCGGCCGGGTATCGTGCGCATGGCCCGCCCGTCGGCGCCCCCCGGCACCCCCGTTGACCTGCGCCGCAGGTTGCTGCAACGAGGCGTCGTGTACTACCCGCAGAAGCACCTCCTCGCGATCGAGGGGCTGGAACCGCCCGCGATCAGCCATTTGCTGGACCTGGCGGAAAGCTATGTCCTGCTCAACCGATCCGGCAAGACCCAGCGCGACCTGCTGCGGGGCCGCACGCTGATCAACCTGTTCTTCGAGGATTCGACCCGCACGCGCACCAGTTTCGAACTGGCCGGCAAGCGGCTGGGGGCGGACGTGATCAACATGTCCGTCTCGACGTCGTCGGTGAACAAGGGAGAGACGCTGCTGGACACGGCGATGACGCTGAACGCCATGCAGTGCGACCTGCTGGTGGTGCGGCATGACCAGTCCGGCGCGCCGCACCTGCTGGCGCAGAAGGTCGACGCGGCGGTGATCAATGCCGGCGACGGCACGCACGAGCATCCGACCCAAGCGCTGCTGGACGCCCTGACGATCAAGCGGCGGAAGGGTCGCATCTCCGGCCTGACGGTCGCGATCTGCGGCGATATCGCCCATTCGCGCGTGGCCCGGTCCAACATCCATCTGCTGACCACGATGGGCAACCAGGTCCGCGTCATCGGCCCGCCCACGCTGATCCCCCCCGAGGTGACGGAACTCGGCGTCAGCGTCTACCACGACATGGCCCAGGGCCTGGCCGGCGCCGACATCGTGATGATGCTGCGCCTGCAGCGGGAACGGATGAACCGCGGCCAGATTCCCAGCGCGCGGGAGTTCTTCCGGTTCTACGGCCTCGACCACCAAAAGCTGGCGCACGCCAGGTCCGACGTGCTGGTCATGCACCCGGGCCCGATGAACCGCGGCGTGGAGATCGACAGCGCCGTCGCCGACGACCCGGTTCGCAGCGTGATCGGAGAGCAGGTGGAGATGGGCGTCGCCGTGCGCATGGCGGTGCTGGATACGCTGTCCCGGGGACCTGGCCGCAATGAACCCTGACACGCTGTTCCGCGGCGCCCGCATCCTGGGCGATGGCGTGGACGTCGTTGGCGACCTGCTCGTCCGCGATGGGTCGATCGCGGATTTCGGTCCCTCGCTGGGCCGCCCCGATTCGGCCGACGTCGTCGAGGCCGAGGGCGCCGTCCTCTGCCCCGGCTTGGTCGATATGCGCGCGGCCTTGGGGGAACCCGGCTATGAGTACCGGGAGACGATCGCCTCGGCGGCCGAGGCTGCGGCGGCCGGCGGCATCACCACCCTGGCCGCGCTGCCCGACACGCAACCCGCAATCGATGACCCCGCGCTGGTGCATCTGCTGCGGACGCGCGGGGTGGAGACGGGCAGCCTGTCGATCCTGCCGTACGGCGCCGTGACCCGCGGCTGCCGGGGCGAGGAGATGGCCGAGTTGGGACTGCTGCGGGAAGCGGGGGCAGTGGCGTTCACGGACGGGTCGCGCGCCGTGGGTCCGGCCCGCCTCATGCGCCTCGCGCTCTCCTACGCCCGGGGCTTCGACGCTCGGATCGTACAGCACCCCGAGGATCCGTCCCTGGCTGCCGGCGGGTCGGCGACGGAATCGGAACAGGCCACTCGGCTGGGCCTGCCATCGATCCCGGCGGCGGCGGAGGCCATCATCGTGGCCCGCGACATCCGGCTGGCGGAGCTGACCGGAGGCGCCGTTCATTTCGCGCACGTTTCCACCGGCGAGGCGCTGGCCCTGATTCGCCGCGCGAAGGATGCCGGGCTATCCGTTACATGTGATACGGCACCACCTTATTTCGATTTGAACGAAACGACCATCGGCACGTTTCGCACCTATGCGAAACTGTCGCCGCCCCTGCGCAAGGAAGCCGATCGGCAGGCGGTGGTCGCGGCGCTGGCGGACGGTACGATCGACGCGATTGCGTCCGACCACCAGCCCCGCGACGCCGACGACAAGCGGCTGCCGTTCGCACAGGCGGCGGCGGGCGGATGCGGCCTCGCCACGCTGCTGGGGGTGACGCTGGCGCAGGTGCATAACGGATCGCTGCCGATGGCGCAGGCGATCACGTTGCTGACGTCACGACCGGCGGCGCTTCTCGGGTCGGCGGCCGGACGGATCGCCAAGGACGCGCCCGCCGATCTCTGTCTGTTCGAGCCGGATCGGATCTGGAAGGTGGAGGCCGGCAAACTCCCTGGCAAGGCGCAGAACTCGCCGTTCGACGGCAGGGCGCTGGAGGGCGTGGTCATCGGTACCTGGAAATCCGGCAAGCGGGTCTTCGGCTAGGAATGCGCGGCCTCGCCGCACTCGCCATCGTGGCATCCGTCGCCGGATGCGCGCGCACCGTTACCCCTGTCGCTTGCCCGGCCGGGATGGGGGCGCCCACGATTATCTTCACGCTGTATTTCGGCCAATCGATTCCTGGCAGCCATGACGTCACCGAGGCGCAGTGGCGGCATTTCCTCGACACCACGGTCACACCGAACCTACCCAACGGGTACACGGTATGGGACGCACACGGGGCGTGGATGAACCCGATGACGCGGAAGACCATCCAGGAAGCGACGAAGGTTCTGGCGGTGGCGCTACCGGTCAGCCAAGCCAGTCTGGCGTCGGTGAACCGGGTGCGAGAAGCGTACCAGGTACAGTTTCATCAGCAACTGGTTGGCATGACCACGGAACAGGCCTGCGGGACGTTCTGATACTGACGGTTGACAGGGTGCCGTCGTCAGGGCGGCCGACGTTGCCGCCATCATGCCTTACACCTGCATCGATGCTGCCATGCGCGGATAGCGGGCCTTGAGGAAGGGGCAACGACGGAGCCGGACGGCATGTCGGCAACAGTGTTCCAAAGAAAAAGGGCGCCCGAAGGCGCCCTCGTTCTTTCCCGGTTTCCCAGGCTTACTTCAAGATGATTTCCACGCGCCGGTTCTGCGGCTCACGCACGCCCGGGCCCGTCGGGACCAGCAGGTGGGTTTCGCCGAAGCCCTGGATGGAGATCACGTTCTTCGGAACGCCATCCTTGACCAGTTCCGCAGCAACCACGTTGGCGCGACGGAGCGAGAGGCCCATGTTGTACTTCGGCGTGCCGGAGGTGTCGGTGTAGCCGTTGACCTCGATCTGGGTGGTCTGGACCTTTGTCGACGCCTGAGCCGCCTCGGCCACGATCTGCCGAGCACGGTCGGTCAGGACGGCCTTATCCCAGTCGAAGAAGACGAGGTAAGAACGCGAGACCGGGGAAGCCGGCACCGGAGCAGGGGCCGGAGCCGGGGCCGGAGGGGGAGCCGCACCGAAGGCGTACCGGACGCCGAACATGACGGCGTGGTTGTAGTTGTCTTCCATCTTGACGGAGACCGGGATAGCGCCGGGGTTCGCGACGCCGCCATAGGTGCGGTCGCCGGCCAGACCCAGGAACCGGTATTCACCCGTCACAGCCAAGCCAGGGACGCCCGGGACCGGGAACGCCGCACCGATGATGGCTTGGTACGCGAACGAACCCTTCGTGTTCGTGTTCGTGGTGATGGTCGTGCCGCCGGCCGTCGCATGCAGGTTACGATCCTGCACGTCCATGTAGCCGACGCCGACGCCGACATACGGCGTCACGTAGGGGACCATGTCCACGAAGTCATACAGGACGTTGACCATCCCGCCGAACTTCTGCTCCTGGCCGCCGTAGCCCGTCCCGCTGAAGGAGTTGTAGCGGTAGTCGCCCTCGATTTCAGCCCGCAGACCGTTGCCGAAGCCGTAACCCAGGCTCACGACCAGCCCCGGACCAGCCGAAGTGCCCAGATCCTTGCTGAACGAACCCAGAGGGGACGTCGCGGTCGCGTGTTCCGACTGCATAAAGTTGACGCCGAGACCGCCACCTACATACAGGCCATCAATCGCTTGCGCGTTGGCCGCTACCGGCAGCGCCAAAAGTGTGGCTGCCGCCAAAGTCATGCGGAAGTTCATTAAACCTCTCCTTGCCTTACGCAACCGGGCGGGGACCTCCCCCCCTTCAGAAACAACCGGCCCGCTTCATTTGCTTCAACACCATAGCGATCCGCATCGTCAATGACGAGAGGTTGGATGCTGAACGCGCAACACTGTGGCTGACAAGCAACACGGACCAGGTTGGACTTGTGGCGGAAGAGAGCAGGAGTCGAACCTGCCCGGGACTGCTCAGCGGCCCCAACCGGGTTTGAAGTCCGGCCGGCCCACCGGGGCCGCGTCTCCTCCATTACGGAGTATCGCCGGTCGCCGCGATCTGGGCAATGAAGGGCGCCTCGTCCGCCGCTTCCAGGCAGCGGCAGTCCAGGAACAGCCGGCCCTGCGTCACCCGGCCGATCACCGGCCGCGGCAAGCGGCGCAGGCTGGCGGCGACTTGTTCCAGGCCGCGCCCGCCGATCGTCACCGCCGCCGAGGGCAGCAGATCGATCGGCAACGCCCCCGATCCGATTTGACTGCGGCATGGCTCGACGCGGACTTCACGATCCGGCAACCACGCCGCAAGGGCGGGGAGGATATGCGCCGCGGTGGCTTTGATCGCGTCCGCGGAACGGGTCAGCAGGCGCAGCGACGGCAGGGTTTCGGACAATCGGTCCGGATTTAGATAGAGCCTGAGAACCGCCTCCAGGGCGGCCAAGCGGCCTTTGTCGAGGCGCAGCGCCCGTTTCAGGGGGTTGCGGTTCAGCTTTTCAATCACTTTTTTTTGACCAATGATCAACCCCGCCTGGGGGCCACCCAGCAATTTGTCGCCGGAAAACGTAACGATATCCGCCCCGGCGGCCAGCGCTTCCCGCGGGGTCGTCTCATGCGGCAGACCCCAGCGAGTCAGGTCCACAAGGCTGCCGCTGCCCAGGTCATCGATCAGCGGGAGATCCGATTCACGAGCGATCCGACTCAGTTCTTCCGTCGGCACCGCGGCGGTGAAGCCGACAATGGCGTAGTTCGCCTGGTGGACGCGCATCAGCGCGCCGGTCGCCGAACCGATCGCGGCGCGGTAGTCACGAGGATGCGTGCGGTTCGTCGTCCCTACCTCCCGCAACGTGGCACCCGAGCGGCCGATGATGTCGGGGACGCGGAAAGCGCCGCCGATCTCGATCAACTCGCCGCGGGACACCAGAACCTCGCGCCCCGATGCAAGGGTGTTCAGCGCCAGCACGACGGCGGCGGCGTTGTTGTTGACCACGGTCGCGGCCTCGGCGCCCGTCAGGTCGCACAGCAGGCTTTCGATATGGCTGTCTCGTTCCCCACGCTCGCCGCGATCGAGGTCGTATTCCAGCGTGGTGGCGCTCGCCAGTGCCTCCGCCGCCGCTGCCGCCGCCTCCCGCGGCAGCGGCGCTCGGCCCAGGTTGGTGTGGAGCACCGTGCCCGTCAGGTTGAACACCGGGCGTTGCGACGCCGCGAACCGGGCAGCCAGCCGGTCCGCCGTTTCGTCGATGATTGCGCCAAGGGGGGGCGCGTTTGCGGGGACGGTCCCGTTCGGGCCCCCTCGACCGAGCCGCTCGCGATGCGTTGCCAGGCATGCACGCAGCGCATCGGTGACCGCCGCCCTCCCGAACCGTGCAATCAGGACGGCGGCGTCCGGTGCACGCAACAGCGCGTCGACCGACGGAAGCGGGCTGGCATGAGGCACGCTGATCTCCTGGCTGAAACGCGCTTCCCTACCGCACATCGCGGCATCGCGGGAGCCGTGCGGGGAAGTCTCTACAACCGGCACCAAGAAGTTCGTTACGATTCCATCTTCCCAATCATGTTATTTGCGGAAATATCAGTATTTTCGCATTGCTACCGGTGATTGTAAGGAGCATCGTCCGCGGCGGATTTTGGTTTCAGATGACTCGAATGCCTGGCCGCCCCGAGGCTTGAGGCATCGGAATGGACACGCGGCACCCGCCCCGGTCGCAAGGTCCGGGGCATGCCGACAGCAGGAACGCCCGGGACCCGGGCGTCGGGCGGAAAGGGGTTGCAGGTCTTGGATCAGCACCGACGGCGTACGGGCAGCGTAACGCGACGCCCGAAACGGACAGACGAGGCCCTCCCGACCAACACGGCCAGTCCGAGGCCGCTCGCATGGCGATCGCGCTGACCTCAACGATGCTCCGGGGCGGTGCTCCGGCTGGCAGCAAAGCCCGCGGTGGCCGCTGGGTCATTCCCGTCATCCTGATGCAGGCGCTCTGCACGACCGCGATCATCCCGATTTCCAGCCTGCCGGGTCCCGAACTGCCGGCGCTGACGCCGTTCTTCCTGTCTGGCATCCTGACGACGGAACTGGCGACGAGCTTCCTTCTGTTCGCCTGGTTCCACGACATCCGGACCTGGCCGCTGCTGCTGATCGCCTCGGCTTACCTGTTCTCCGCCCTGCTGCTGACCGACTACCTGCTGACGTTCCCGTCGGCGATCGTGCCGGGCAAGGCGTTCGTCGGCGGTCCCCAGGCGGCGGCTTGGGTCTTCGTCATCTGGACGATCGGTTTCGCCGGCCTGGCGCTGGCGGCCGCGGCGCTGCAATGGCGCGGCGCCACCCAGGCGTTGGATCCGGTGCGGGCGACCGCTGCGACCGGCAAGGCGATCGGCGCGGCCGCCGCGGTCGCGTTGCTGACGCTGCTGGCAGCGGCGTTCGAGGACGATCTGCCGACGCTGATGGCCGGTCCCTTCTTCACGCTGCTGGACCAGGTCCTGACGGCGTTCGGTTTGATGCTGCTGTTGTTCGGGACCGCCATCATCCTGCTGCATCTCCGCGGCCAGAACGAACTGTTCGCCTGGCTGGCCGTCGTTCTGGTCGGGATGTTCTGCGCCGGACTGCTGACTGCCCTGGGCGGGGCGCGCTACACGATCGGCTGGTCGGCGGCGCGGCTGTCCTGGGTCGTGTCCGGCTCCGTCATGTTCCTGTTCTTCGTCCGCCAGTTCGTCCGCCGCCAGCACGTCCTGGTGGACGCACGGCAGGCGCTGGAGGACGCGGTCGCGCAGCGCACCGCTGACCTGACGGACGCGATCCGCCAGCGCGACCTGCTGCTGCGGGAGGTGTATCATCGCGTCAAAAACAACCTCCAGGTCGTCGACGCCCTGATCGCCCTGGAGTTCCCCCGCTTTCGGGATCCCGCCGCTCGGGAGGCGCTGACGGAGTTGCGCAACCGCGTCTTCGCGCTGGGCCTGGTGCATCAGCAATTCATGTCGTCGGAGGGTCTTGTCACCTTCCCTGCCGCGCCCTTCCTGCGCGAACTTTGCGATCATGTCTCGACGTCCTTGGACGTGGCGGAGCGCGGCATCCGGCTGGATGTCGACGTGGCGCCGATCAAGGTGAACCTGGACTTCGCGATTCCGGTCGGCCTGCTGACGACCACGCTGCTGTCGAACGCGGCGCGGCGGGCGGGGACGACGGCCGTGCGCGTGTCGTTCCAGCGCGGCGCGCCCGGCGAGGCGATCCTGGCCGTCGAAGACGACGGCGCCGCCGCCGCGATCGGGACCTCCGCTGACGACCCTGCTGAGAACCCCCCTGACGATCCTTTGGGGGGTTCTTCCGGCGCCCGCATCGTCCAGGGCCTGACCCGGCAGCTGGAGGGCAGGATCGACGTCAGCCAGGATGACGGCGTGCGGGTGCGGCTTCATTTGCCCTTGCCGGACATCGCGGCATGAAACCGGACGGCGGCATCCTGGTGGTCGACGACGAGTTCCTGATCGCCGATCTGCTGAGCGCGATGCTGGAGGAGATGGGGCTGGATGTCTGCGGCAGCGCGGCCAGCGCCGAGGAAGCGGTGGCGGCGGTGCGCCGGCACGAACCCGGACTGGTACTGATGGACGTGCGGCTTAGGGGCGCTCGGGACGGGGTGGACGCGGCAGCGGAGATCAATGCCATCAGTTCCGTTCCGATCATCTTCATCACCGGGTCGCGGGAGCGGGAAACCGTGGAGCGGATCGAGGCGATCCGGCGCGGGTCGGTGCTGTTCAAGCCGGTGCGCTTCGATCAGTTGCAGCGGGAAGTGCTCCGGGCAATCGCCGCCTGACGGAAGCGAGACGAACGGGAGCGAGACGGGCGGTAGCGAAACGGGCGGCAGCGAAACGGGCGGCAGCGAGAAGTTTGTTGCCTCGGATGTATGGTTTTGTTAGAACATATAGGGAACTTATTTGGAGAGACCGCATGGACGACGACGACCTGCCGCGCATGCACGCATTCGACCGCGTGCCGATCCGCGCAGTGCTGATCCCGGAGGGAGAGGATGCGCAAGTCGCGGTACCTGCCTCGGACATCCTGGAACCGGTGGTGATCCCGGTGGCGATCGACGGCGACGAGACAGTCGGCATGGGCGACTGGTTCACCCCGCACGTGACGGCGGTCTTTGAACCCGACGGCGCCGAGGACCACGACCAGGATCAGGATCAGGCGTGGGAAGCATTCCGGCAGGCATACGGGACGCCGTCGGCGGACGAGTCAGGGGAGGATGACGACGTGGCGTAGGGGATCGACAGGACGTGTCTGCGGTCCTGAGCGCCGCATCGGCCCTACACTGCGTGAATACCCGCCTCCCGCGGCCAGAACCGCAGCGCCCGGCACTTGCCCAGGAATGCGCTGGCGTCTGCCGCCGACGCCAGCGTCATGACGCCGTCATCCGGTTCCGTCACGCCGGCCCTCTGAAGCAGCGGCGCCGCGGCTTGGGTGTATCCGATGAACTTGGCATGGGCGAAGGCGTCGGCGACGAAATCGCGGGCCGTGGCCTCCTGGACCAGCATCCGCGCGCCTTGTTCCGACACCACCACAGCCACGGCGTCGTACAGCACGGACGGGCCGCCGTTCACCTTTTGCTGGGCTGCGTGTTTCTTCCCCTTGCTGTCGGTGACGCCGGCCACCGTCGGCGCAATCAGCTCGACCGCCGCACCCTCGGCCTCCGCGGCCTTCATCAATGCCGTCAGCACCGTGGCGTCCGCCCCGTCGCTGGCGAGGATCCCCACCTTGCGGCCTCGGAACGTGTCTTTCCCGTTGGCGATGATGCTCAATGCCGGCGAGGGGGGCAGGTCCGCGATCACCGGCCGCGCGGGGGGCGCGGCCTTGGGCATCTCGGTCAGGCCCAGCCCCTCGGCGACGCCCTGAGCGAGGGTTTCATCCACGTTCAGCAGGTGTGAAACGACCCGCGCACGGATTGCCGGCTCATCCACCTTGCTGAGTTCGAAGACGAACGCGTCCTTGATGTGGGTCCGCTCGATCTCGGTCTGGCTCCGATAGAACTGGCGCGCCTGGGAGTAATGATCGGCGAAGCGTTCCCCACGGACACGTTGCTTTTCGCCGCCTTCCGCCGCGGCGAAGGTCTGGAAGCCGCGGTCCGGCGACTCGCGCGGGCCGCCGGCGGCGGCGCCCCAGGAGTTCGGTTCGTAATTCGCTCGCCCTTTCGGATTTTGCATCGCCATGTGCCCGTCCTGCTGGAACGAATGGAACGGACATTTCGGCGCGTTGATGGGAAGATAGGTG
Organism: Rhodopila sp.; assembly: GCF_035548235.1. Taxonomy (GTDB): domain Bacteria; phylum Pseudomonadota; class Alphaproteobacteria; order Acetobacterales; family Acetobacteraceae; genus Rhodopila. Next base: position 102,104 of record NZ_DASZTJ010000036.1, on the reverse strand, counting down.
AAATTCGGCCCACCCAGCCGCTTGAGCTGCGTGTCGAGATAGGAGAAATTCCGCCCCTGCAACAGCGGATCGTTGGTGAAGTCGACACCCGGCACGATGTTCTGGGTGCAGAACGCCACTTGTTCCGTCTCGGCGAAGAAATTGTCGACCATGCGGTCGAGCACGAGGCGGCCAACCCGGCGGATCGGGATCACGTCCTCGGGGATGATCTTCGTCGCGTCGAGGACATCGAAGTCGAACCTGTCGGCGAACGCGTCGTCAAACAGTTGCAGGCCCAACTCCCATTCAGGGAAGTTGCCGGACTGGATCGCGTTCCACAAGTCGCGCCTGTGGAAATCCGGGTCGGCGCCGTTGATCTTCAAGGCCTCGTTCCAGACCACCGACTGCATCCCCAGCTTTGGTTTCCAATGGAACTTGACATAGGTGGACTTGCCCTTGGCATTGACAAGCCGGAACGTATGGACGCCGAACCCCTCCATGAACCGGAACGAACGCGGGATCGCGCGGTCCGACATGATCCACATCAGCATATGGGTCGATTCCGGCGTCAGCGAGGCAAAATCCCAGAAATTGTCGTGGGCAGTCTGCGCCTGCGGGAAATCGCGGTCCGGCTCCTGCTTCGCCGCGTGGATCAGGTCAGGAAACTTGATGGCATCCTGGATGAAGAACACCGGGATGTTGTTCCCGACGATATCCCAGTTGCCTTCCTTGGTATAAAGCTTCACAGCGAAGCCGCGGACATCCCGCGCCAGGTCCGCGGACCCTTTATTGCCGGCGACCGTCGAGAACCTCACGAAAGCCGGCGTTTTCTCTCCAACCCTTTGAAACACATCCGCTCGGGTTACATCGCCCAAGGTCTCTGTCGTTTCGAAATAGCCATGAGCGCCGTAGCCCCGAGCGTGAACGACCCGTTCGGGAATTCGCTCGTGATCGAAATGGAATATTTTTTCACGGAAATGGAAGTCTTCCAGCAGGGTGGCGCCCCGTGGCCCAGTCTTCAACGAATTCTGATCATCCGCGACAGGCACGCCCTGCAGCGTGGTCAGCGTGGGAACGCCCGCGCCCGCGACCTGATGGGTTTCGCCGCCTTGGCCACGCCTGATCTCGGCATCGGCGAGACGGACGGATAAGGGTTTCGACGCCATGAGGGGCCTCCGCGCAAAGGATCATCCCCCAACGCAGGCCCCTCCTGGTTCGTTCAAACACATTTCCGATCAGAAAAGACCGCCCCGCGCGGCGACGGGCCACAGGCACTCCACCCGGCCGTTGCGCACGCCGACATACCAATCGAAACGATCGACGGTCGGGTCGCAATGCCCCGGCACCAGCCGCAGCTTCTCCCCCAGCTTCGGCACGGCGGTCTCGCTGCCGACGGTGAGCTTGCCATGTTCGTCCGAGGCGCCGACATAACGGATGTCCGGCCGCTGCCAAACCGTCGGCATGCCGGAATCGACCGAGACGGCCTTGTGCCCGGCGTCGAGCACCGCGATCCCCGGCTGGCTCGCGCTCATGACGGTGGCCAGCACGAACAGGGAATGGCGGAACGTCGCGACGGGCGCGCCGGCCTCATCGAGGTTCCGAGCGTAGTCGGCGTCCATGAAGACATAGCTGCCGGCCTGGATCTCGTTATAGATGCCGGAGGCCGATTCGATCTCGAACGTGCCGGTGCCGGCGCCGCCGACGATCGCGCAGTCCAGGCCTTGCTGGCGCAGTTGCTCGACCGTGCGGCGGGAAGCGTCGATGGCCCCGCCGATCAGGGCGCGCCGCTCCTCCGGCGTGCGCTTGTGCTGGGCACTGCCGTGATAGGCCTGCAGGCCGCCGAAGATCAGGTGCCTGGAACCGGCGATCCGCTGCGCCAGCGCCACCGCGTCCGGCCCTGGCGTCACGCCGCAGCGTGCGGCGCCGACATCGATCTCCACCAGCACGGTCATGCGGACACCAGCGGCTTCGGCCGCCGCCTCGATGGCCGAGACCTGTGCCGCATCGTCGGCGCAGACGGCGACCTTGGCGATGCGCGCCAGGCCGCAGAGCCGGGCGAGCTTGCTGGCACCGACGATTTCGTTGGAGACGAGGATGTCGGGGATGCCGCCCCAGGCCAGCACCTCGGCTTCCGCGACCTTCTGCGTGCAGTTGCCGACGGCGCCGCGCGCCATCTGCAGCTTGGCGATCACCGGCGATTTGTGGGTCTTGGCGTGCGCCCGCAGCTTCGCCCCGGTCGGCGCCAGCTTCGCCGCCATCGTGTCAAGGTTGTACTCGAAGGCGTCGAGGTCGATGACCAGTGCGGGCGTGTCGATCTCGTCTTCGCGCATGCCGGGGATGGCGGGGGGCGGTTGCAGCATGTCGTGTGTCCTTGGGTGATCGGGCGCACTCTTGCCGGTTGGTTCGGCGAGGGCAAGCGGGGAGCGAAGGCGGCCAAATTAAAGGAAGCCGCCGCCTGCCTTAACGGGCTCCGACCTGTCAGAGCGGGCTTTCGTAAGCCGAACCGCTGGCCGCCCCGTTCCCTCCCCGTCCTGGCTGGTCTAAACCCCGTCGCGGCTTCAGAACGGAGGAAACCGGCCATGTGGGAACCCAGCCGTCGCTATCCCGACCCCAATGTCCAGACCCTGGACCCAGCCTTCAACGCGCTGCGCCTGCCGCTGGCTTCGGTCGAGCAACTCGCCTCCGGCTGCCGTTGGTCCGAGGGCCCCGTCTATTTCGGCGATGGCCGCTACGTGCTGTGGAGCGACATCCCCAACGACCGGATCCTGAAATGGGAGGAGGAAACGGGCGCGGTCAGCGTGTTCCGCAAGACCTCCTGGAACGCCAACGGCAACACCCGCGACCGGCAGGGCCGGCTGGTGACGTGCGAGCATCGCGGCCGGCGCGTCACCCGCACCGAATACGACGGCTCCATCACCGTCCTGATGGACAGCTACCAGGGCAAGACGCTGAATTCTCCCAACGACGTCGTGGTGAAATCCGATGGTTCGATCTGGTTCACCGATCCGGTCTTCGGCATCAGCGGCTATTACGAGGGCGAGAAATTCCCCTCCGAGGTGCCGCCCGCCGTCTGGCGTATCGACGGCCAGACCGGCCAGGCGACGATGATGGCGGACGACATCGACGGGCCGAACGGGTTGGCGTTCTCGCCGGACGAGTCGATCCTGTATGTCGTGGCGTCCCGCGCCTCGCCGAACCGGTTGATCCGAGCATTCGATGTCGTGGATGGGGGGAAGAGGTTGGCGAACAATCGGGTGTTCATCGATGCCGGCCCAGGCACGCCCGACGGGTTCCGCGTTGATATCGACGGCAACCTGTGGTGCGGCTGGGGGATGGGGACCGAGGACCTCGACGGCGTGCGCGTCTTCGACAAGACCGGCAAGCCGATCGGCCATATCGCCCTGCCGGAACGCTGCGCCAACCTGTGCTTCGGTGGACGCCACCGCAACCGGCTGTTCATGGCGGCAAGCCACGGTCTCTATGCGCTGTATGTGAACACGCAAGGCGTGGCCGGGGGCTAACGCGACGATCCACGCCTGACGGCGGCGGCCCACCGGTGCACCGCCCAGGCCACCATCAGGCAGGCCAGCAGCAAGCCGCCCCAAAGCGCCGCCCCGACCCAATCGCCGTTCCGGATCCGATCCAGCGACAGGCCCGCGAATTGCGCAGGGTAGATATGCGCTGGCGCCCAGGCCAGCGCTGAAAGTATGTTGGCCACGAAGAACGCACGCGGTGGCATGTTGGCCATGCCCGCGAACAGCGGTACGTTCGACCGCAGCACCGGGATGAACCGGCACAGCGCCACGCTGGTGACGCCGTAACGGCGGAAGAACCGTTCGGCGCTCTCCAGCAGCCCCGGTCGGCGTGAGAATGGCCAGACGCCACGCAGGCGGCCGCGGAAATGATGGCCAATCCAGTACGACAGCCCGTCGCCGATGACCGCACCCAGGATCGCGGCCAGCACGAACGGCAACATGCCGTGGCCTGTGATCGCCGCCGCCCCGGCGACCGCCATCAGGATCACCGTACCGGGCAGCAATGTGCCGACGACCGCCAGGGCCTCGACGACCGCAGCGGCGAAGACGAGCGCCAGGGCCTCGGTCGGGTTGCCGGCGACCAGTCCGGCAAGCGTATCGATCCAGGACCACATCCGATCACGCCGCCTTTGCCGTCATGCACGCCGCTAGGCTAGCCGATTGCGCGAACCCGGGCGACCATCTTGATGGCCATGGCATCGCAACGGTTTCACGGTCGATGCAAATCCGTCCCGCTGTGGCATGGCTGCAAGAAGGGTTTACTGAACCGGCAATGAATTATAAGCAACGTCACGTCGTTTCAAACTGAAACAGTTCTCGGGATACGCATGTGTTATCAAGATTATGGGTCCGTCCTTTCGCTTGTCCTATGTAACCAGCATTACACACCGGCAAAGCAATTTCCGGCGTTCGTGATAATCTTCAAGTCGTGGTGACTTGCCGCGCGCGTGCCCCTGCCGAATATGCGCTGATGCTGAGTTCGCGGAACGGAAACCGCCGTCACAGCGCAAATCGCCACTAGGACCGAATGAAACGGTCTGTAACAGGAGTCCCCAAGTATGCGCTTGAGCAATGCGATTCTTGCTTCCGCCTTCCTGGCGATCCCCGCCGCCGCGCTCGCGCAGCCGGTCGACGGTCTCTACATCGGCGGAGGCGTCGGTCTGCACATACCGCAGAATCCGCAAGTCACCCCGATGGGTCCGGGCTATGGCAACAGGCAGATCAACCTTGACGAGAATCTTGGCTTCAACAGCGAACTGTCGCTGGGCTACGGTTTCGGCAACGGCTTCCGCGTGGAGTTGGAAGGCGACTTCATGCGCAGCGGCGTCCGCAGCCTGCAGGGCACCAATTTCCCCACCGCGCCCGGCGGGGCCGTGCGGACCTGGGGCCTGATGGGCAACGCCCTGTATGATTTCGATGTCGGCACGCCCTATGTGTTCCCGTATGTCGGCCTGGGTGCCGGTTACCAATGGACGAAGTTCAACGATGTCTCCTTCCAGCAGCCGGGCGGCCCGTTCTCGTTCAACAGCGACTCGCAGAGCGGCTCTTTCGCCTGGCAGGCGATCGTCGGCGCGTCCTTCCCGCTTCCGTGGGTGCGGGGCCTGTCGGCCACGGCGGACTACCGCTTCATGGACATCCTGGGCGGTCAGAAATTCGACAGTTCGGGGACCGCGGGCGGCATGAAGCTGCATAACCAGTTCGACCATGAGTTGGTGTTCGGCGTCCGCTACGCATTCAACACGCCGTCCCCGCCGCCGCCCGCCCCGACCCCCGTCGCGACCCCGGCGCCTGCGCCGGCACGCTCCTACCTCGTGTTCTTCGACTGGGATAAGGCGTCCCTGACGGACCGTGCCCGGCAGATCATCAAAGAGGCCGCAGACAACTCGACCCACGTCCAGTACACGCGGATCGACGTCAACGGCTACACCGACACCTCCGGCACGCCGCGCTATAACCAAGGCCTGTCCGAGCGTCGCGCCAATGCCGTGGCCGGCGAACTGGTGCGTGACGGCGTGCCGCAGAACGCGATCTCCGTCCAGGGCTTCGGCGAAACGCACCTGCTGGTCCCCACCGGCCCCGGCGTGCGCGAACCGCAGAACCGCCGCGTGGAGATCGTCATCCACTAAACCGGTCCAATCCTGACCAGACGACGAGTAGCCCGCCTCACGGCGGGCTATTTCGTGTACGCCTTGACTGAAAGCAACGCACGGATGGCAGTCGGCCCTTCGACGCGCCACATTCGGCGTCATGGAACAGACAGACACGATCGACCTGGCCCCAGACGAGCATCTCTGGACCCAGGTCCTGAACCGCCAGGCCGAGGCCGGCTTCTTCTACGCCGTCACCACCATGGGGGTGTATTGCCGGCCCGGCTGTCCCTCTCCGCGGCCGCTGCGCAAGAACACGCGCTTCTTCGCCGACACGCAGGCCGCCGAGGCCGCCGGCTTCCGCGCCTGCAAGCGCTGCGATCCCAAGGGGGAGCGTGCTCGGCTCGCGCAGGCCGTGGTCAGCGACGCCTGCGCCTTCATGGAGGCGTCGGAGGCGATCCCGTCACTGGATACCCTGGCCAAGCGCTCCGGCTACTCGCGCTTTCATTTCCTGCGGATGTTCCGTGCCCACACCGGGCTGACGCCGCGCAGCTATGCCGAGGGCGTGCGCGCCCGCCGCCTGCACGCCGCGCTGGCGCAGGGGGAACGCGTGGTGGACGCCGTCGCCGACGCGGGGTTCGGATCGGAAAGCCGGGTCTATGAGAAGACCGGCGCGATCCTGGGCATGACCCCCGGGTCCGCCCGCCGCGGCGGCGCGGGGGAAGTGATCCGCACCGCCTTCGCCGACTGCCCGTTCGGGCGGCTGCTGGTCGGCGCCACCGACAAGGGCGTCTGCTTCATCGGTTTCGCCGAACCCGACGAGGCGCTGATGGGCGACCTGCGCCGCCGTTTCCCCCAGGCCCGGATCGTGCCGGACGACGCCGCCCTGGCCGGGACGGTGCGGGCGGTGATCGATTTCCTCGCGGAACCCAAACAGGCATTGGACCTGCCGCTGGACCTGCGCGGCACCGCGTTCCAGCAACGGGTCTGGCGCACCCTGTGCGAGATCCCGCCGGGCGAAACTCGCACCTATGCCCAACTGGCGCGGATGGTCGGCAACCCGAAGGCGATCCGGGCGGTCGCACGGTCCTGCGCGACGAATCCGGTGTCGCTGGCAGTGCCATGTCACAGGGTGGTCGGCAGCGACGGCAACCTGACCGGCTATCGTTGGGGCGTGCCGCGCAAACAGGCGCTGCTAGAGCAGGAGCGGCGGGCACGGCGTCCCCTGTCAGCCGCGGGCTGACAGGGGACGTAAGGATCAGCGCTTGATCGGCGCGAAGGCCGCCGGCGTCATCAGGTTGTTTCTTTGCGCGATCAAATAGCCGGCCTCTGCGGTTTTCTGTAGATACGCCTGCCACTCGGGGTCCGCCTGCATCGCCGCACGGCGGGTGGCGCGATCAGCCGCGTCCTTATAGACCCAGATATGGACGAACGTGTTCACTTCACCCGACTCGGTGATCAGGTAGGCGAGCGGCTCGCCCAGGTGGCGCTTCTGCGGGGTCAGGCCGAACTCCTGATACAGCGCCATCTGCTTGGCCATGGTGCCTGGCTTGACGGTGTAGGTGCGGTGGTCGATCAGCATCAAACGAATCCTCTGTATGGCTGCCCTCGGGATCGAGGCGCGATCAAGCAGGTACAGCCGACGTCAGATGGCGCACGATGATCGCCGCCAACGCCTCGCAACCCGCCTGATCGTCGGCATCGAAGCGCGCCTGGATCTGGCTGTCCAGGTCCAGCACCCCGAACACCGACCCATCGGTGTGGACAAGCGGCACCACCAGTTCGGCGTTCGAGGCGGAGTCGCAGGCTATATGGCCCGGGAACGCATGAACGTCGGGCACAACGATCGATTCCCGCCGCGCCACGGCCGATCCGCACACGCCTTGCCCGACCGGGATCCGCACGCAGGCCGGCTTGCCCTGGAAGGGACCCAAGACCAGCGTTTCCCCGCGCAACCTGTAGAAACCCGCCCAGTTCAGGTCGGGCAGACGGTCGAAGATCAGGGCCGACGCATTGGCCAGGTTGGCCACCACGTCCGCTTCCCCGGACAGCAGCGCATGCAACTCCGCCGCCATCTCCCGATACAGGTCCGGCTTGCCGAACGAGGCAGATGCGGCACGCGGGGCGAACATAGTGTTGTGACCCTCCCGAAGGCGGCGAGCGGCGCCTGGGCTACCAAGGGGGACAGGTCGGGACAAGGGGCGTTATCGCATGACGGTCCGGCCGCCCCTCGGCCATGGATGCAGGCCGCGCTGCTAGTGGGTCGCGCGTACCGCTTCGCTGCCGCGGGCCCGCGTGGGCATTGGCTCCGCCGTGATCCGCATCGTGGACGCCGCGTCGCGCAGGATCGTGCGCAGTTCCCGCAGGAACGCCATGCCGGTCGCAGTGCGCTGTACCAGCACGCTCCGACGGTCCAGCGGATCGGTCTTCCGCCGCACCAGGTCGAATTCCGAAAGCCTGTCGAGCGCACGGGTGATCGCCGGCTTCGAAACGCCCAGCTTGCCAGCCAGACCGCGCACCGTCTGCGCGTCCGACTCCAGATAGCAGGTCAAGAACACGCCAAGCTGCCGAGCGGAGAGATCAGGTCCGTCCCGGCGCACCAGTTCCACGATCGCGGTCCGAAGGATTCCGGCCAGTCCATCGCTGACTTCATTCGTGATCATTCGCCCATACCTTTCTTTTGAGCGGAAGCCCGCCGGCGGGATAGCCTTGCCGGGCTCACGCTACAAATGGTCGCCACGTTCGGCTTCATAAATCTTCAGCAGCGCAGCAGCCGGGGGATAGTTGTCACGGTAGCGAATTCGTGTCTCGTAACGAAGCAGTGAACCGCTCGCATTTGTTACCGGACATTGATTAAGTAGCCGCAATTATACTCAAATTTGGCAAGTTGTACCGATGATTTGTAAAATACGGTCAGACATCGCAAATAGCTGTAACATCCAGTCAACCCCGCCGGTATGACGCAGAAATCGAGGAATTCAGTGTAACAGCACACGCAAGGCGTGTCTGAAATATATGATTGCACGCGCAATTTTCGGCGAACCTGACGGCAACGCGACGCAGCAGCCGCGAGGGCCGCCAGCCATTCGTCACGAAATGCCGTTCCCTGTGACAGTTGCGGTTTCGTATCCGGAAGATGAGCGCAAATTCATCTTCGAAAACCCGACCCAATGCGAAACCGCCGCGGAAAGCCTGATACCGGGCCGCATCGACCATGCCCGAACGTGTCATGCCGACGTAGATCCGCTGATATCGCGGAATTCATGGATGGTTAGGACCAGTCCCGCAGGCGCCAATTCATCCTGTCACCCCAGGCTTTTGGTCACCATCTCATAGGTGTTGCGCGACAGGCCCGGCAGATCCAGGACGCGCTGCAGTTGCGCCTTCATCAAGGCCTGCCGGCCGGGATCGAAGCGCCGCCACTGCCCGAGCGGCGAGACCATCCTGGCGGCGACCTGGGGATTGGCGGGGTCCAGCGCGATCAGCGTATCTGCGTACAACTCATAGCCGGCCCCGGCCGCATCGTGAAAACGCACCTGGTTCGCGGCGAAACTACCAACCAGCGCCCGTACCCGGTTCGGGTTGCGCAGGTCGAAGTCGGTGTGCGTTTTCAGCGCGCCGACCGCGCGGACGGTACCTGGCAGGGACGACAGCGCCTGGATGGCAAACCACTTGTCCAGCACAAGCGCGTCGCCATGCCACGCCTCATAGAACGACGCCAGCGCCCGTTCACGGTCCCGCCCCTCGATGCCGCCCAGCACCGACAGCGCCGCCAGCACGTCCGTCATGTTCTGACGTGCGTCGAACTGCGCCTTGGCGCGGTCGGCCTCATTCAGGTACCACAGCACGGTGTTGCGCAGGGCGCGGCGTCCGATGGACGACCCATCGATGGCATAGGCGCCGGTCTCGGTCAGCGTGTCATACAGCGTCGACAACCGATCCCGCAGCGAAGCGGCGATTGCCGCTCGGGTCATTTCCCGTACCGAATGTATGGCATCCACATCCACAATCGTCATGCGGTCCGCGAGCGTTGCCTCGCCCGGCAACGCCAGCGCCTCGGCGGCGAGGGCCGGCTCCTGGTCCAGGGCCGCGGCGGCGGCCTCGACCAGCGCCGGGTCGACCGTTGGCTGCCGGCCTTGCTGCACCGAGGCGACCATGTCCAGCAGCGCCTGGGACGCGAATTGCTGGCCGGAATCCCAGCGGACGAACGGATCGGTGTCGTGTGCGGCCAGGAAGCGCAGCCGGTCCGGCGACAGCCCGCTCAGCTTCACCGGTGCGGAGAAGCCGCGCAGCCCCGAGGGGACCGGCGGGCTGGCGACATCCACGAACTCGAACCGGCTGGTCGGTTCGGTCACCAGCAGGACGCGGGTGCCGGCCCGACCCTCGGCCTCGCCGTCCAGGCGAGTGGTCAGTTCCTGTCCATTGCCGTCCAGCAGGCCCATCGCCACGGGGATGACCAGCGGGTTCTTGTCCGGCTGGCCCGGCGTCGGCTTGGTCATCTGCCGGATAGTCAGCGCGTAGCGCTTGGCGGCAGGGTCGTACTCGTCCTCGATCGTCAGTTCCGGCGTGCCGGCCTGGTGATACCAGCGCTTGAAATCCGTCAGGTCGACGCCGGACGCGTCCTGCATCGCCTGCACGAAATCATCGATCGTCACGGCGTGGTTGTCATGCCGCGCGAAATACAAGTCCATGCCGCGGCGGAACGCGTCCTTGCCGATGATGGTGGCCATCATGCGGATCACCTCGGCGCCCTTGTTGTAGATCGTCGCGGTATAGAAATTATCGATCGCCATGTAGCTGGCCGGTTGCACCGGATGCGCGAGTGGCCCCGCGTCCTCCCGGAACTGCGCCGCCCGCAGCGCCCGTACGTCCCCGATCCGCTTCACTGCCCGGCTATTCTGGTCACCCGAGAACTCCTGGTCGCGATAGACCGTCAATCCCTCCTTCAAAGAGAGCTGGAACCAGTCGCGACAGGTGACGCGGTTGCCGGTCCAGTTATGGAAATACTCGTGCGCGATCACCGATTCGATGCCGAGATAGTCGGCGTCAGTCGCCGTCTCTGGCCGGGCGAGAACGTATTTCGTGTTGAAAACGTTGAGGCCCTTGTTCTCCATCGCGCCCATGTTGAAGTCCGAGACGGCGGCGATGTTGAAGACGTCCAGGTCGTACTCCAGGCCGAACACCTCTTCGTCCCATGTCATCGAGGTCTTCAGCGACCGCATCGCATGCGCACACCGATCTTCATCGCCGCGCCGGACATAGATGCCCAAAGCCACCGCCCGACCCGACCGGGTGGTGAAGCTGTCCTTGACGGAAACGAGGTCGCCGGCGACCAGCGCGAACAGGTAGCACGGTTTCGGATGCGGATCGGTCCAGGTCACGGCATGCAGCCCCCCGCCCACATCCTCGATCGCGCTCGGGTTGCCGTTCGACAGCATCACAGGACACGTCGCCTTGTCCGCGACGATCCGCACCGTGTAACGCGACATCACGTCCGGGCGGTCGGGGAAATAGGTGATACGGCGGAATCCCTGCGCCTCGCACTGGGTGAAGAAGCTGCCGCCGGACGTGTAGAGGCCGCTCAGTTCGGTGTTCTTCGACGGCGCGATCCGAGTTTCGATCTCCAGCACCCCGGCATCGGGCATGTTGGGGATGCGCAGCCCGTGGGGCAGCACCTCATGCGTTACGGCCTTGCCGTCCAGCGTGATGCCGACCAGGGTCAGCGCCTCCCCATCCAGTTCCAGCGGCAGCCCGGCCTCCCGCGCCGGATTGCGCCGGATGCCCAGGCGGGCGACCACACGCGTGGCGTCCGGGTCCAGGTCGAAGCTCAGCGCGACGGTATCGACCAGGAAAGCGGGTGGCCGGTAATCCGCCAGCCGGATTTCGACGGGCGCATCGGCTTGCACGAGGTCGTTGGGCATGCTGTCTCCGGCGTTGGGTCAAGGGAGGAGTATCGCATCAATCCTCCCTCGCGCCAGCATCACCGGTTGCGCGCCGCCTCCGCCAGCACTTCTTTCGCCAGGGGCAGCATCGCGTAATCGACCATCGCCCCCTTGTAGCTGACAGCGCCGAGACCGGCCTTTTCCGCCGCGTCGAACGCCTCCAGCAGGCCGGTGAAGTAGGCGACTTCCTCCGCCGTCGGGCGGTAGACGGCATTGGCAATCGGCACGTGGCTGGGGTGCATGACGGCGACGCCGCTGTAGCCGATGTCGCGCGCCTTGCGGATCAGCGCCTCGACCGCCGGCAAGTCGTCCTGCGCCGTCCCGAAAATGCCCGCCAACGGATACATCGCCCCCGCCGCGCGGCTGTCCAGCACCAGCTTGGAAGCGAGATACAGTTGCTCCTCCCCGCCCGAGGTCGCGCGGAAGCCGAAGGCGCGGGCGAAATCGCCCGACACGGGGCCGCTGATCGCGCCGTGGATGCCGCGCACGCGGCTGCTGGCCTTGGCGAGGTGATAGGCGTCGTACATGCCCTGCGCCGTCTCCGGCAACGGCAGGATGCCGACAGTGCCCAGCGGCAGGCCTGCGCGGCCCTCGGCATGGCTCAGCAGGTCGTGGACTTGGCGGACTTCGTCCGGCGTGGCGACCTTGGGCATGACGATCGCGGTCAGGCCGTCGGTCACGGCGGCCTTGATCTCGGCCGGCGTACCCTCGAACAGCGGCTGGATGCGTACGAAGGCGCCGACGCCGGCATCGCGCAGTTCGTGGATCTCGCTGTGCAGATGGTCCATGGCCTGGGACTTGAACTGCGGGGGGACCGAGTCCTCGATGTCCAGCACCGCGGCGTGCGGCCCGACACGGATGGCCTTGCCAACCCAATCGCGGCGATGGGCGGGAACGAACAGCGCGGAACGGATAGGCCACATGGTCTGGAGTCTCCTCTTTGCGTCGTTCTAGCGCAGGGGGAACGGTCCCGTCATGGGGCGAGGTGCGGTCACATCCGCGAACGCCGGTTTCGCTGGAGGGTCACGGTCGACCAGATCAGCCGCAAGCCGCGACGCAAGCCCTGACGCAGCAGCGGATAGCGGTGTCCCACCGCCCGCAGCGGGCGTGTCGTCCGCCAGATCGTGCTGGCTTCAATGAGGTCCAAACGCTGGGTCACGTCGGCGGACCGTCGTTCGGCGTCCCGACGCCTCGCAGCGGCCTCGTTCAATGCCTGTCTCAGATCGGTATTCGCCTGAGCGGTCTCCGCCTCGGCTTCCGCTCGCCGCGCGGCCAGGGCGTCGGCCTCGTTCGCCCGAGACCGTTCCGTCTCAAGGCAGGCCTCGGTCCTTTGGACACTCAGGCGCTCCGCCGCCAGTGCGGATTCCAGTTCATCGATATGCTGCTTCAAGGAGGCGATACGCTGGTCGTTCGTATCCTGCATGCGTTCCGCCATGGCGCGTACGCTTCGAAGCGCGTCGCGCAGCGCGGCGATCGCGTCGTCCCTGGCGGGAATCATTGATGGCGGCGAGTGGGCGCCCTGATCTGCGGCCGTCGCCGGGCTGGTCGTTCCGGTGGTCCTTGAAACGAACTCCCTGAAAGCCTTCTCGCCGTCCAGTCCTTCTTCTTCTTCCCATGCTTTCAAGCGATCCACGATGTCGTAGACAGCCCGCAGCAGTGCCACCGCGATCGGATAGCCGTCGACGGCATCATCACTTGTCCGTCCTCGCCAATAATCGATTCTTGCGTGCGCGAACCCGGCCAGGTCGTTGCCGGCGTGTTCGGCGCGTATCCTGTCGGCCATCGAGGTGTAGCGATTCGTCTTGGCGATCCATTCCGCCACATTTCTGTACGACAGATGCTGGACGCAAACACCATGCTCCGGCAGGATGTCGTATCGGCGGTCCGAATGGAAGACGTACCCGCCATGGACCGTACGGACAAAGCTGACAGCGCCGCGCCGAAACAGTCTCGGTTGAAACTCCGGCCAGTAATAGGACCGCTCGTCGTGGACCCCAAGGATCCAATGGCGCTGCGCGATTCCGTAGATATCGGCGCGCGGCGCCTGTAATTCCTGTTTGATGAACGCCGCGGCCTCCTGGCTCAGGCATTCGTCGTCGTCCAGGCACAAGATCCATTCGTTCCTGCATTGGGCCAAGGCGAAGGCGCGCGTATCCTCGACGACGGGCGTCCAAGGGACGGTGATCAGGCGATCGCAATATCTGGCGGCGATTTCCGCGGTGCGGTCGGTTGAGGACTTATCGACGACAATCACTTCATCCGCGAAGGACAGCGGCGCGAGGCAGGCATTGATGATCGCTTCCCTGTTGTATGCGATCACGAAGACGCTGATCGGCGCTCGTGGCTGGCCGTCCGCCGGAGGTCGCGCTCCAGCGGCAGACACAATCTGGGGTGGATCCGTGACCATCTCGCCCCTCACATGAACTTCCGCGGGGACTTCCGCGGGTCAGTCGCGACCTACGGAGAGACATGCCAGAAATGCACGGTCAGGGGAAAGGGGGCGGGACGCCGGCGGGCCGGTTGCCCACCCCGAACCATCAGCCGGCGCGCAGCGGCTCGGGCGGCGGGTTCGGTGGGACCGGAATCGGCAGCGGCGGTTCCTCGACCGGCGGCGGTTCGTCCGGGTCGGGATGCCGTTGAGGGTCGCCAGGGGGGATCGGCGGGTCGGACATCAAGAGCCAATCGTCGTTCATGCCTGTCACCTCTTTCACGAGAGTGATCGTTCTTCCTCCGGTCCGGTTTCCGGACTCGCCATCGGGATCGGTTGTTCCGCCATCTGCCTGAAACCCTCTATCGCTCGGCGCATCGCGACCGAACGTTGGCTCTCCGGCTCCAGAACGAAGCAGACGAAGGAGCGGCCGGTGATGGCATAATCCGTACCGGCGTCGATCGTCGGGTGCGTATCGTCATCCGGGACATTGGTATCCACCAGGCAGCGCCAGACGGAACCCCCGACCACTTCCGGGAGGCGAAAATTCACCATGTCATGGTGCGCGTTCAACACCAGCAACGCGGTCGCATCCATCGCCGGACGCTTTATGCCGGTGGCTTGCGCCCGCCCGTCCAGCAGCATGCCGAAGCAGCGGGCGTTGGGATCGTCCCATTCGGGCCCGGTGATGTCGGTCCCCGCCGGCGACAACCAGCGGACATCGCTGACGTCCAGGTCGGCGTTGTACTCCCCCGTGAGGAAGCGGGACCGGCGCAGGATCGGGAAGGACTGGCGCAGGACGATGACCTTGCGCACGAATTCCGCCAGTTCGACCTCCCGCTCGCCGAAATCCCAATTGACCCAGCTTATCTCATTGTCCTGGCAATAGGCGTTGTTGTTGCCGTTCTGCGTTCGGCCGAATTCGTCGCCGGCCAGCAGCATCGGCGTGCCCTGGGCCAGCAGCAGGCTGGCCAGCAGATTGCGCTTCTGCCGCTCCCGCAGCGCGATCACCTCCGGATCGTCGGTCGGTCCCTCGACACCGCAGTTCCAGGAGTAATTGTCGGAATGGCCGTCGCGGTTGTCCTCGCCATTCGCCTCGTTGTGCTTGTCGTTGTAGGATACCAGGTCGTGCAGCGTGAAACCATCGTGCGCGGTGATGAAGTTGACGCTGGCCCAAGGCTTGCGGCCGCGCCTGGCGAAACAATCGGCCGACGCCGCCAGGCGCGTGGCCATCTCGGCCTGCTTGCCGGGATCGCCCTTCCACCAGGCGCGCATCGTGTCGCGGAACTTATCGTTCCACTCGGCCCAGCCGGGCGGGAAGCCACCGACCTGGTAGCCGCCGGGACCGATATCCCAGGGTTCGGCGATCAGCTTGGTGTGCGACAGCACGGGGTCCTGCAGGCAGCATTGCAGGAAGCCGTGCGCTTCGTTGAAGCCATCGGATTCACGCGCCAGGATTGTTCCTAGGTCGAACCGGAACCCGTCGACATGCATCTCGGTCGCCCAATAGCGCAGGCTGTCGGTGACCATCTGCACCACGCGCGCGTGGCTCATGTTCAGCGTGTTTCCGGTGCCGGTGTCGTTGATGTAATAGCGCGGATTGTCCGGCATCAGCCGGTAGTACGACAGATTGTCGATGCCACGGAACGACAGGGTCGGCCCGTTCTCATTGCCCTCGGCGGTGTGATTGTAGACGACGTCCAGGATCACCTCCAGCCCGGCGTCGTGCAGGCGGGCGACCATCTCCCGGAACTCCGAGAAGACGAAGTCCGGCACGGCGGCATAGCGCGGGTCGGGGGCGAAGAAGCCGATCGAGTTGTAACCCCAGTAATTCGTCAGCCCCTTGTCCGACAGGTAGCTGTCGTTGACGAAGGCGTGGATGGGCAGCAGCTCGACAGCGGTGACGCCTAGCGACGTGATATAATCGACCACCTCTTTCCGTCCCAGGCCGGCGAAGGTGCCACGCAGATGCTCCGGCACCGCCGGGTGCCGTTTCGTGTAGCCGCGGACATGCGTCTCATAGACGATGGTGCGGTCCCAGGGGATGGAGGGCGGACGCTCCCGGCCCCAGGTGAAGGCGGGGTCTATCACCCGCCCCTTGGGCATGAACGGGGCGCTGTCACGCTCATCGAACGTCAGGTCGTCCTGACCCAGCGTGTAGCCGAACACCGCCGGATTCCAGGTCAGGTCCCCGACATGGGCCTGTGCGTAGGGGTCCAGGACCAGCTTGTTCGGGTTGAACCGATGTCCCGCCTCCGGCTCGTAGGGGCCATGCACGCGGTAGCCATAGGTCGTGCCCGGCCGAGCGTCGGGGAGATAGCCGTGCCAGACTTCGTTGGTGTACTCGGGAAGTTCGATACGTTCCAGCTCACGCCTGCCGCTCTCATCGAACAGGCACAGCTCGACCTTCGTAGCATGGGCGGAAAACAGGGAGAAATTGACGCCCAACCCATCCCAGGTCGCACCCCTTGGATCGGGGACGCCTTCTCGAACACGTGATTTCAGGATCGCCGGCGGCACGGTTCGCCTCTTCCAGGATGATCGGGCAAAAAAAGGGGGGCCGTGCCCCCCTTTGGTCGTCGCCGACCCGTCAGGCCGTGAGGCGGCCGAGGATATAGCCGACGGCGACCGCCACCAGCGTCGCGACGATCGGCTGCGACTTGATGACGTCACTGAACTGCGCGGCGGCTTGCTGGGCCTGGCCGGCGGCCTGGTTGTACAGGCCCTCGGCCTGGGTCTTGCCGTCGCCCGTCGCGTTGCCGACGGCTTCCTGGACACGCCCGCCAAACTCACGGGCAGCGCCTTCTACGCGATCATTCATGCGGACCTCCTGTGGTGCCGGGAAGTCCTTTAACGTGGGATCGCGGGTCGGGTTCCGAAACGGACGCTCAACCGAAGTTCATCGCCAGGCGCGCCGCGTCAGAAGTTCAGCTTCAGCCCGGGCGTCGGCCAGCGCATCTTCCCCAGTTGCCCCTGGTCGGACAGGGTGATGTAAGCGTCGCACATATCCGGCCCGCCGAAGCAGATATTCGTCGGATAGGTGTCCGGCATCTTCACCGCCCGCACGACGTCCCCGCCGGGCGAAATCTCGGTGATATACCCGGTGTTGAGCGTGGCGACGCAGACATGTCCATTGGCCAGCACCGCCAGGCTGTCGAACCGCGCATTGCTGGGCAAGCCGCAGATCACCCGTCCGGAATGGTGCGCGTGCGGCGCCGGCTTCTTCAGCACGCCCGGCGCCTCGATCTCGAACGCCCAGAGCCGGGCGCCTTCGGTGTCGGCGGCATAGAGCGTCTTGCCGTCCGGCGACAGGCCGCAGCCGTTCGGGCTGAGGATCGGATACGCGATCTCCTTGATCGACGACCCGTCGGGCAGCGCATAATATAGTCCGCCATGGTCGCGGTGGCGCGCGTAGCGCTTGCCCAGGTCGGTGAAATAGAACCCGCCATGCACGTCGAACACCAGGTCGTTCGGCGCCGAGAGCTTGTGTCCCCCGACCTCGGTATACAGCGTCTTCGCCTCGCCGGTCTTGGCGTCGATCCGCTGGATATAGCCGAACTTGTAGTCGGGATGCGGCGCGACACCCATCGAGTAGCCCTCGACATACTTGCTGCCGCCGTTGTTGCAGAGATACAGCGCCCCGTCCGGCCCGAAGGCCAGCCCGTTCGGGCCGCCGCCGCAGCGGGAGAAGACAGAGGTCTTGCCGTCCGGGGTCACGCGGGAGAGCTGGTTGTTGCGGATCTCGGTCAGGATGATCGAGCCGTCAGGGCAGACCACGGGTCCTTCCGGGAAGCCCAAGCCCCTGGCCAGGATCGTGACATCGCTCATGTGGTGTTCCCCCGTTTCTTGTCGTGCCTCCAGTGTCGTCCGAATAGGCAGCGCGTCAAGGCCGCTACCAGACCTGCATCTGCGGTGCACTGGTCTTGAAGCCGGTCAGCGACAGCGACCACTCCTTGTACGGCATGTAGCGCGGCGCCAGGAACTGGTAGCTGCGTTCGACGATTTTCCACAAGAATTCATCGACGTGATTCGGGGCGTTGGCCCAGTCGGTGAACATCGGCGTCCAGGCGCGGTTGGTCCGGTACAGCCAGTCGCGCCGCCGTTTCAGGTCGGCGACGGCGACCTCCGCGTCCTCCATCATTCCCAGCACGTCGTCCATCGCCGCGTCGACCTCATCGAAGCGGCGGTTGATCTCCTCGATGCCGCGGCGGGCAAGGATGCGGACCTGCTTCAGCGTTTCGGCGCGCGTTGGCGCCACGTCGTGCGCGGAGCGGTGGATCAGCTTTTCCGTCACCCAGGCGATGCCGCGGTTCAGCATGCGGCGCAGGGCTTCGATATAGGCCAGTTGTGCAATGATCTCGGCCAGCTTCGACCGAGCCTCGGACTCGTCCTTGAAGCCGAGGATATGCATCGCGCCGTCGATCGCCTCCCGCGCCAGGCCCTGGTTGGCGGGATCCGTCTCCCATCCTGGCTTGGCGCCACCCTGGATGGAATATTCCCGGCCCATCCGCGCGAACACGCAGCGCACGAGACTGTGCCACATCAGGCTGGAGGCGACCCGACGATCATGGTCCGTCGGTTCCCAACTCGCGACGCCGCCGAGTTCCGGAGGCAGCGTGTCGCCGATCTTGATGGCGACGACGTAATCCAGCGCCTGCTCGATCTGCCGCAGCATCTGCCCGTCCGGCGAGTCCTCGGCCAACCCGAATTCCCGAGCGAGGCTGCGTAGGGGCAACACCGCGGTCTGGCCGTCGAGCTTGATGACCATGGACGGGACCGCGGCGCCTTCGCTCAAGCGGAACACCGGGTCACCGAACATGCGGAACCCGGGATGCGACAGGTGGCAGACTGGCGGCGTGTACTGGCTCATGGTCAAGCGTCCCGAAAACGTCGGCCCAAGGACCGAAGAAGCCAGAACGGAGTTAATGGAGGGTTAACGGGACGGAATTTTCTGAGGAAATACAGATGTCTGCCGTTCGGTGCACGTCCATGAGCAGTTCGCCGCGGCCAGCCCTGTGCGGTCATCAACGACTCCAACCCGCTGAGATCGCGAAAATCGTGGATGGGTTCCGGCAGCACCCTGCCTGTTGTTGGGCTGTCAACGCGGCACGCCGGCCGCGGAAAACCCGATGCTCGCGGCCGGCGTGCATACTTCGTCGTTTTGCAGATCAAACGGGCCTGCGCCATTGACGGAGATCAAGGAGGCGCCGGTGCGCGCCACGCATGCTTCGGCGATGCTCGACCACAGCCCACTATTGACCGACCTGTACGAGCTGTCGATGCTGGAGGCATACGCGGCCGACGGCATGGCGGAGACCGCGGTATTCGAACTGTTCTTCCGGAAACTACCGCCGAGGCGCGGCTTCCTGATGGCGGCCGGGCTGGAGCAGGTGGCCGCATTTCTCGAGGCCGTGCAGTTCACGGCCGATGACTTGGCGTGGCTTCGGTCATCTGGATTGTTTGCGTCGGATTTCGTCGACAGCCTGGCAGCGTTCCGATTCACGGGCGATGTCGACGCCATGTCCGAGGGAACCGTGTTCTTCCCGGACGAGCCGGTGCTGCGGGTGACGGCCCCACTGCCCGAGGCGCAGCTGGTGGAAACGCGGCTGATCAATTTGATTCATTTCCAGACCGTCATCGCCTCGAAGGCGGCGCGCATGGTGCTGACCGCGCCGGGCAGACAACTGGTGGATTTCGGGCTGCGACGGGCGCATGGCGCCGAGGCCGGGCTGTTAGCGGCGCGTGCCAGCTACCTGGCGGGGTTCGATGGCACGGCGACGGTCGCGGCGGGGCGAGCGTTCGGCATTCCGGTGGTCGGCACCATGGCCCATGCCTTCGTGCAGGCCTATACCGACGAGGCGACGGCCTTCGCGCATTTTGCCCGCACGCGGCCCAAGGGGTTGACGCTGCTGATCGACACTTATGATACCGAACGCGGCGCGGCCGTGGTTGCCGCGCTGGCGCCGAGGCTGGCCGCCGAGGGCATCACCATAGACGCAGTACGGCTGGACAGCGGCGACCTAGCGAAGCATGCCCGTGCCGTACGGGCCATCCTGGATGACGCAGGCTGTGCATCTATCCGCATTTTCGCCAGCGGCGGGCTGGATGAGGACAGCCTGCAGCGTCTCATGGCCGCCCCGATCGACGGTTTTGGCATCGGCACCAGCCTGACCACAGCCTCGGACGTGCCGGCGCTCGATTGCGCCTATAAGCTGCAAGAGTACGCTGGGCGGCCTCGCCGCAAGCGCAGCGAAGGCAAGGCAACCTGGCCGGGACGCAAGCAGGTGTATCGCCGCTATCACGCGGACGGCACGATCGCCGGCGACGTTGTGGCCTTGTTGGATGAAGCCGTGAACGGGGAGCCGTTGCTGCGGCCGGCCCTGCGCGGCGGTCGGCGCGTCGCCGGCTTCCCGGATCTGGCCCGGGCGCGGGCGTGTGCGGCGCGATCCCTGACGCTGTTGCCGGAGTCGCTACGCCGGCTGGAATCGCAGGTCGTTCCGGTCGAGATCAGTCCGGGTATCCGTGCGATGGCGGACCGTTTGGATCGCGCGACTTCCGGCCGAGAGGTATGATCGTGCCAACGCCCGCCGATGACCAGCATGCCGTGATCGCATTCCTGTCGGATCCTGCCAGCCATGGCGCGGATGCGGTAGACCGGATCGAAAGCCATTGCTCCATCGTGTTCCTGGTCGCCGACCGCGCCTACAAACTCAAACGCGCAATCCGCTACGCGTCGCTGGATTATACCAGCCGCACGGCTCGCCAAAATGCCTGCGAGGCGGAGCTGGTGCTGAATCGGAGGACCGCGCCGGAGCTTTACCTGGGTGTACGTGCGATCACCCGGGAGGCAGCAGGCCTATTGGCCTTCGACGGGGTCGGGGAGGTGCTCGATCATGTCGTTGTCATGCGACGCTTTGCGCAGTCCGACCTGTTCGATGCGCTGCTGCAGCGAGGAATGCTGACGCCAAATCTGATGCACGCGTTGGGCACGTGCATTGCGCAATTCCATCTCGGCATCCAACCAACACCGACGCATGGCGGCAGCGACGCCATGCGTCGGGTGATCGTCGAAAACGCACGTGAACTGGCGCTGGTGGCGATAGCGTTGGATGGGGCCGCGGTTGATACGATGGGCGAACGCGCGCGAGCCGCGCTGGGGTCACTGGAAGGACTGCTCGATCGGCGCCGTGCTGCCGGCAAGGTTCGTCGCTGCCATGGTGACCTGCGGCTTGCCAACATCTGCCTCTATGCCGGCCGTCCGACGTTGTTCGATTGTATCGAGTTCAGCGACGAGGTCGGGTGCATCGACGTGCTGTACGACCTCGCCTTCCTGCTCATGGATTTGCATCTGCGTGATCGCGGCGATCTCGCTAACGCCGTGTTCAACGCCTATGCAGATGTTGCGCCGGATACCGAGGGCCTGCGTGCGCTGCCACTATTCCTGGCCCTGCGCGCGGCGACGCGCAGCTACGCCCTGGCAGGCAGCGCGCAGCGGCAGGCGGATCCACGCCGCGCGGTCGAACTGATGGTCCAGGCTCGGCGGCATATCGCGGCTAGCTTGGCGTTTCTCGCGCCGGCGCCGCCCCGCTTGCTTGCGCTTGGCGGCGGGAATGAGCACGAGCGGTGCGAAATGGCGGAGCGGCTGGCCGCGTGGTTGCCACCCGCACCGGGCGCCCGCATCGTGCCCCTGACGCAGGCTGGCGAGGCGAATTGGCGCGAAGCGGACGAGACGTTGGCCGCAGGGTGCTCGGTCGTGCTCCGGGCGCCATTCGACGACGACGCCACGCGGGCGCGGGCCGCGGCGCTGGCGAAGACGCGCTCGGTCAGTTTCGAAGGTCGATGGGCCGGCCCTGTCCCGTTTGGTCTGGCGATCGGTACTTGGCGGCGGCTTTCACCTTCCGATAGGGTACTTGATCCGGATCAAAACGAAATCGGTCCTACCATCTAAACTGCTGCAAATCGAGGAACGGATGATGTCAGCGGACGATGGGCACGGCTCTAGTGGCACGCTGCCGTTTCAGGACAGGCACGAGGCCGGGCGTCTCCTGGCCCGACGGCTGCTTGCTCTGACGCTGCGGCAACCGGTGGTGCTGGCCTTGCCGCGCGGTGGTGTCCCGGTCGGATTCGAATTGGCGCGCGTATTGCGGGCGCCGCTGGATCTGGTGCTGGTGCGCAAGATCGGCGTGCCCGGACAGGAGGAGTTGGCGATCGGCGCAGTAGCGGATGGAGCGGCACCGGAACTGGTGCGTGATGAACGATTGATCCACCAACTCGGCGTCACGCAAGAATACCTCGACGCGGCCACGGCCGCAGGCCTGCGCGAGATCGAGCGACGGCGACAGGCCTATCTCGGCGATCGTCCTTCTACGGACATCACGGGCCGTACCGCGATCCTGGTTGATGATGGCATCGCGACCGGCGCCACCATGCTGGCCGCATTGCGCGCCACGCGTCGGCGAGGGCCCGAGCGCCTGGTGCTGGCGGTACCGGTGGCTGCGCGCGACGCCTTGCGCCGGCTGCGGAACGAAGCCGACGATACCATCTGTCTGCACACCCCGGCTGTCTTCCACGCTGTCGGCCAATTCTATCGTGCGTTTCCGCAATTGTCCGATACCGAGGTGACTGCATTGCTGCGACAGGCGCGGGCGTTTGAGACGGGCGCCACAGCCTAACAGGAGAAACGCTATGGACCACTCGCCACTCTCCCTGTTCGGACTGTACAGCAGCCGCGCCTTGGCGGAACGCGTGGCGGAACGGCTGGAGATTTCACTCGCCCAGCATGAGGAGCGCAATTTCGAGGACGGCGAACACAAGGCAAGACCGTTGCAGGAGGTTCGCGGCCACGACGCGTTCGTGCTGGCCACGATGCACGGCGACGTCGCGGAAAGCGCTAACGACAAGCTATGCCGGGCGCTGTTCTTTTGCGGCGCGCTGAAGGATGCCGGCGCCGCACGTGTCACCGCGGTGACACCCTATCTGTGCTACGCGCGCAAAGACCGGCGTACCAAGCCTAACGATCCAATCACCACCCGATATGTTGCGGCCTTGTTTGAGGCGGTGGGTGTGGATCGCGTGATCGCAATGGAAGTGCACAACATCGCCGCGTTCGAGAACGCATTCCGTTGCCCAACCTGGCATGTCGACAGCGCCATGCTGCTGGCCACGCAGTTTGCGCCATTGCTGCGCGGCAAAAATGTGGTCGCCGTCTCACCCGACGCCGGCGGCGCCAAACGGGCAGAGCAATTCCGCCAGGCATTGGAACACTTGTTGGGTGCCGATGTCGGCAGCGCCTATATGGAGAAATACCGGTCCAGCGGCATCGTGACGGGCACGCTGCTGGCCGGGGATGTGCGTGGCAAGGTCGCGGTGATCATCGACGACCTGATCAGCACTGGTGGTACTCTGCTACGCGCTGCCCAGGCTTGTCGCGACGCTGGCGCCACAGCCGTGCATGCGGCGGCCACACATGGGTTGTTCATCGGTGGCGCACCGGAGTTGTTCACATCCCCCCTGCTCGATGGCATTACGGTCAGTAATACCGTCCCCCCGTTCCGGGTGCGGTCCGACGCGACAGACCGCCTGACGATCCTGGATGCCAGCGAAACGCTCGCGCGCGCGATTGTCGCTTGCCACGGCGGAAGCTGACGGCGCGGCGCTACCGCGCGTAGGGTTATGGGGCCGGCCGCGTCGTTTGATCGCCCAGGCTTCGGCTCCGCACCCGGGTTTTGGCGCGGTGATCAACTTCGTCATATATGCCAAAAGATCCGCACAGGGGCCGTGTGGTCCCGTGGAGGTTGGAGATAGGGGCAGCGGCTGGTTGGGCCGCTGCCCTCTCATCGGACTGTTTCAGGCAACTGCCCCATGCGGAGGTTCACCACCGTCAAAGGCGGGTGGGGGCATCATCGGGGGCTGCGTCTGACGTACCGCTGCAGCGGGGGTCATCGCTTCCGGTGCAACGCCGGGATCACCCATATTGTGCGCCGCAACGATCTGTTGCCATAGTTGAATGATACTGCGTGCCGTCGCCTCGGCGACGATGCAATGACCGCTGCCGTCGAGGGCCGTCAGCGCCGCATCCGGTTCCCGCCGGACCGTCTTCACCGCCTCATTGATAGCTTCGAGGCAGGCGTTGAGTTGGTCCAGGCTCTGTAAGTGCGTGTGACGCAGCATGTCGCCGAGGCTGAGCGCACGCAAACCCGGGCCGGCCATGACGGCAGGCCCTCGGCCGAGTTCAAGGAACACGCCAATGGCCGGCAACACGCCGCCAATCACAGAAAGCACGGCTTGCGCCTCCTCGGGACTGCAAGCGACGAGGCGCCGGGTCTGACCGTCGAAGCTGGGAGCAGCGCGCGACAATCCGAAAGTGCTGGCCAACTGTTCCTCCAGCCAGCGACGAACTTCTGGCGGTGCCTGGTGAATTTGCTCGGGCGACAGGGTGATTCCGATCATCTATGTTTCTCCTCTGCGAACATTGAGCCGGCCAGATCAACCAGTTGCCCGATGCAGCTGCTTGATCCATTGGGAAAGGTGTAGCTGCAACACGAACCTTCGTACCATCCTTGGGGGATGCCCCCACGATCTTGACTGCGACCTCAGGGCTGAGCGCCTGCCGAACGGCATGCAAACCTCGCCATGGCGATCACGAACGGCAGATTGCGGTGCCTCAACACATGTTCTCGCTCCGGCTTCAACTCGGAAGATCAGGCAGTCACCTCGGAATCACCTTGACATCCCTCAAAGGAACCATGTGCTGTCCCTAATGCCGGAACGTGCTGCCAGGAAGCCACGCAAGCACCGTTATGCTCGCTTCGACGGTCCAGGTGCATCTGCCCTGCCGAGGTTCTCGAGCTGTTTGGCGCAACTCCCCTGCAGTCCAGCCAGGACCAGCGTCCCGATGAATGACACCGCCACATCCGTGGACGACGCCCTTTGTGACAGGCGAGCGGCCTCCGCCTGACTAGGCCACGCGGTTGGAGTTCTGTCCATCCAAGAGGGCTCGTACAATGCCTGCGACGACCGCTTCGGGAATCTCGTTCGGCCCCTGAAGCACCAAGTTGGTAGCGGAGCCATCTGCACAGAAAAAATGCAAAAGCTGCCGATCACCATGTCGGTCAACAATTTCGCTTGCTACAATGACGATGTCAGGATGCGCCTTCTGTTCCAGATAGGTTGCCGCCTCCTCTTTGGAAGAAAGCTCAATGGTCCTGTAGTCTCGCTTTCGCATTCGTTCTCCAAGGGAACGTCGCATGCGGGCGTCCGAATCTACTATCATAACGAGCTTTGGACTATGTGCGATAGCGCCGCGTCGTCGATGGATAGCTGCCTCGGCTCGCCTCATCGCTTGCCTGACATTATCGGCTGTTCCTGACTCAACCAACATGTCAACGCCGGTATCGTGAGGCGATTTCACGATGAACCGTGCGAAGGGTTCATCCTTTGGGCGGGTCACAACGGCGGTAAACGGAGCTTGCACCGCAAGGATCGAACCATTCAAGTCAGTGCCCCATTTCAGATGCCCCATTTCATTCTCCCGTTTCGCCGTGGAAGAGATAGGGAGTACGAAGCTCCCGGTGCGGTCCTTGATCGAGATCAACCCTTCCATTTGCCAAGGCGCCATCCTTTGGTAACGCCTCTAGTCCGCATCGGTGATTGCTCCCTATAGTCGACCGGCAGAGGTACTGTCGCGCAGCGCGACGTCTGCATGGATCTGATGAAAGGCTGCCAGATCTGCAATCAACGCGACTTGCAAGAAATGCATTTGGGACGGAAAATCGCACAGCGGGCTTGGACGGGAAATGCTGTGCGATCAACGGGGCAACGGGCTCGCATGAAAATCCTTAGCGCCGGTGTGCTGGTAACTGATGGAACCCGCCTCCTCCTCGGTCACGCTACCCGCTCACCCCGATGGGACATCCCCAAGGGGATCGTGCAGGAAAAGGAGGACGTCGCAGAGGCGGCCGCCCGGGAATTGCATGAAGAAACCGGTCTGAGGGTCGAGCCCACAAGGCTGATTCCCCTCGGTGTCCATCGCTATCTGCCAGGCAAGGACCTCGCGCTGTTCGAATGGCGGCTACCGTCGATGCCGGATCTGTCATCCCTCCATTGCGATAGCCATTTCACTGTCGGCGAGTCTTTGCTGCCGGAATTCGATAGGTTCGGCATTTTCGACTGGGATGAGGCGACGACGCGCGTCGGTCGCAACATGGCGCGGGTTTTATCATGCTTCGGTCCGAAGTTTGATACGAATCAATGTCGGAACCTTTGATCCGGCTAAGGATGAGCGACATCATGCCGAGTTAACCAAGCTGATGCCATGCGATTTGTTCATTATGTCAATTCGGAACAGCACGACGGTTCGGATTTCCTGATCATCCGGCGCCACCCTTGAAGAACCTTTAGGCAACGAGCGTGGATCTTTGTCGGTCCTGCTGGACTGTTCGCTAATCTGCGGTTCGCTCCGAATAAAGAACAAGTTTGGGACTTCCCCATATCCCTGAAGAACTTCTGATCTATTTAGTACTCGGTCTGCCGAGGGTGGTGCATCGCATGACCTCGGAAGGAAGTCTAACGAAAGGATAGCAGGGATGTTGTATGAAATAGAGGTACTAGAAATCCGCGACATCGCCGATTTGGCCCTAAGCGCGCGCAAGTGCCAGAATCGTCTGCTGGAAAGAGCACCAGATATCGAGCTAGGAGAGCCGTCACCGGCACGCGGCGAGCATAATCCGAACGCCAGTCTCGCATTGACAGACATTCCAGGGACACGGCAAGAGTTCGTGGAACTTCAACAGGCAATTGAACGGCTGCCGCCGGAGATCCTGCAAAAAGTGTGGGCCGTAGCGCGCGTTGGCCGCGGCGACATCACGATCAGAGAGTGGAACGACACCCTGGCTTCAGCAGCTCTGTTGAAAGATGACGATATCGTTATGGATCTGATGGCTGATCCGGATTTGCACGAGCATCTGCGCAAGGGTCTATATGCGCTTGGTGCGACGCATGTGCCAGGGGATGATTCATAGCTGTCGCTCCCAAGCATCCTCGCCTGCCAGGGAGGACTGAATTCCACGGGAAAGGGCACTCTGGTGCTGGCGTCATCGCCATCGGCGCGTCCGGATTTGCAGCGGCAACGTCATCTTTCATCCTCATTGTGACTGGGCTGTTTTGAACGCGATTGAGATATATCAAGGTTATCTCCGTCGCGCAGTGATAATTTTTTAATACTGCTGATTTGAACGAGGAGGAAATGGCTATACACTCTATCCTTGGAAGACAACACGGCACCGCCGGGGCAGTCGCTTCAGATATTGGGAAATCCGCGAGGCCTGTATCCAAAATCGAGGTAAAGATCGCTGCATAGCGGCACCCTGTGACGAACAGGGGAATGCAATGCCTTCTCGGTCTTTTGCGATTTAGTCCCGAAATCCGTGGTCACCATTAAGCCACGCCAACCTGAATTAGCTGGAGGAGGTTCAGTTGCTCACTGCCGCCGATATCATGACCCGCAGCGTCGTCTGCGCCAAACCAAACGACACCGTCGCAATCGTCGCCAGGCTGCTAAGCGATCACGACATCAGTGCGGTACCGGTCTGCGATGCGTCCGGCGCGGTGATCGGCATGATCAGCGAAGGCGACCTGATCGCGCCGGTTGGAGAACAGAACATTGCGCGGCGAACCTGGTGGCTCGGTTTGCTGGCGGACGGGATGGATCTCGCGCCATCGTTCCTGGACTGCATCAAGGTTGAAAACCGCTCGGTTGGCGACTTGATGGTCTCGCCCGTGATCACGGCCTCGCCCGAAACCACAGTACCGCAGCTCGCGGACCTGCTGGTGAAACACCACGTCAAGCGCTTGCCCATCGTGAAGGACGGTAAGCTGGTCGGAATCGTTAGCCGAGCCGATCTGGTTCAGGCGTTCGCGCGCACACCCGACGCGATCGTGGAGGCTCTGTAAACCGGCGTGGACACAGCCCGCCCCCGCCAAGGCACCTCACCCGGCGCCGGGCGCGTAGTCGCAGTCGCCGGCTCCGTGGTGGATGTTGCGTTTACGCCAGGCAGGTTGCCCGAGATTCTGGAAGCGCTTGAGGTTGACTGGGGCCGTCCGGAACGGCTTGTCGCCGAGGTCCAAAGCCATCTGGATGATACCCGCGTGCGTGCGGTCGCCTTGCAGTCGACGGCCGGCCTGCAGCGAGGCGCTTCCGTCCGCGCTACCGGCAGTCCTCTCGTGATGCCGGTTGGTGCCTCGGTTCTGGGCCGCCTGCTGGACGTGATGGGCGATCTCCGCGATCAGGGCGCACCGCTGGGCGAAGATATCGTCCAATGGCCGATTCATCGTGCTCCCCCGCCACTCGCGGCACGGACCGGCACAGGCGCGCTGTTCGAGACCGGAATCAAGGTCATCGACCTGCTGGCCCCGCTTGCACAAGGTGGGAAAGCAGCCATGTTCGGCGGCGCAGGCGTCGGCAAGACCGTACTTGTGATGGAACTGATCCACGCCATGGCGGAGAAGTATCAGGGCATCTCGGTTTTCGCCGGCGTCGGAGAGCGGTCCCGCGAGGGACACGAACTCCTGCACGACATGCAGGAGTCGGGCGTGCTGGAGCGCACAGTGCTGGTGTACGGCCAGATGAACGAGCCGCCGGGCGCTCGCTGGCGCGTCGGATTGGGCGCCATTACCATTGCTGAGTATTTCCGCGACCAGAAGCACCAAAACGTGCTGCTGCTGATGGACAACGTCTTTCGTTTCGTCCAGGCAGGCAGCGAGGTTTCCGGCCTGCTGGGCCGCCTGCCCTCCCGGGTTGGGTATCAGCCGACGCTGGCTAGCGAGGTCGCCGCCCTGCAGGAACGGATCGCATCCATGGCCGGCGCGTCCATGACGGCCATCGAGGCAGTCTACGTGCCGGCCGATGATTTCACTGACCCGGCGGTGACGGCGATCTCCACGCACCTGGAAAGTACGATCATGCTGTCGCGCGCCCTTGCGGCCGAGGGCATTTACCCGGCAGTTGATCCACTCGCCTCGTCATCCGTGCTGCTGGATCCTACGATCGTTGGTCAGATGCATTACGATATTGCCGGACGGGTGCGCGAGACGCTGGCTCACTGGCAGGACCTGCGGGACGTGATCGCGTTGCTGGGCGTCGAGGAACTTGGCAAGCAGGATCGTCTGATCGTATCCCGCGCGCGGCGGCTTCAGCGATTTCTAACGCAACCTTTCAGCGTGACCGAGGCATTCACCGGCGTGGTCGGCAAATCGGTGGCTCTGGCCGATACGCTGGCAGGCTGTCGTGCGATCCTGGACGGTGAAACGGACAACTTGCCAGAAAGCGCCCTCTATATGATCGGATCCCTGCAGGACGCACGGACGGAGGCCAAGGCCGCGTGAGGCTTCTGATCACCGATCCGCTGGCTGTCGTCGCCGATCACGAGGATATCCAGAGCCTGCGGGCGGAGGATGAAAGCGGTTGTTTCGGCATCCTGTCGGGGCACGTGGACTTGCTGACGGTCTTGACGGTGTCGGTCGTCTCCTGGCGGCACGCCGACGGCCGGCTGGGTTGCTGTGCCGTCCGCCGCGGTGTGCTGAGTGTCCGAGGCGGGACCGAAATCGCCATTGCCACCCGCGAGGCCCGGCTGGGAGACGACCCGGAAACCCTGGAACAGGTGGTACTGAGTCGTTTCGAAGCGGAGGCAGAGGCCGAACGGTCGGGGCGGGTCGCCGCGCTGCGGCTGCATACGCAGGCTGTGAGACGGATCGTCGAAGCGCTGCGCGGTGACGGCTCAAGGACCGGCGTCGAATGAAAGCGGAATCGGATGGGCTGCTGCGGTCGGTGCGTCGCTGGATGGAGCGACGGCAGACCTCGATGCGCCAGGGCGAGCCGACGTTCGGGCAGTACCTCGCGCAAGTAGGAGTCCTCGGCTGGACTATCGTGGTGCCCACGCTGGTTGGTGTCTTCCTGGGGCGCTGGATAGACCGGCGCTTGGGCACGGGTATCTTCTGGACCGGCCCGCTGATGATGCTTGGCCTCGCGGCGGGGTGCTGGACGGCCTGGCAATGGATGCATAAACGATGATGAGCAATGTGGGCTTTCTGCTGGTGGGTCTGGTCGCCGGGGGGATCTATTTCGCCGCCCTGCGCTGGAACACGACCCTCTATTTCGCCAGGGTCAGCGGACCGGCGATTGGCCTGCACCTGGCCCGGCTGGCAGGGCTTGGGGCCCTGCTGATGGCCACGGCGCTGCTTGGCGCCATGCCGCTGCTGCTATGCGCGCTCGGCGTGTTTCTGGCCCGTCCTGTAATGATGCGGCTCCTGCCATGAACCAGTCGCCGCTGGATCTTCACATCGCGTTCCATATCGGCCCCATAGCCGTCGCGACAACTGTCGTGACGACCTGGGGCATCATGCTGTTTTTGGCCGGCAGCGGCTGGCTGCTCACGCGGCGGCTGTCACTGCAGCCATCCTCCCGCCAGGCTGCCTTGGAGTTGGTCGTCACCGCCATCGAAGCACAAATACGCGACACCATGCGGATCGACCCCCGGCCCTTTCTGCCGCTGATCGGTACATTGTTCCTGTTCATTTTCACCGCTAACTGGTCATCGATCGCGCCGGGCGTGGAGCCGCCCACGGCGCATCTCGAAACCGACGCCGCCCTGGCGCTGATCGTGTTCTTTGCCGTATCCTATTACGGCATTCGCTTCCGCGGCGTGCGCGGCTATCTCGCGACATTCGCGGAACCGACCCTGATTATGATCCCGCTCAATGTCATGGAAACGCTGACGCGCACATTCTCCCTCGTTGTTCGATTGTTTGGGAACGTGATGAGCGGCGTGTTCGTTATCGGGATCGTGCTGTCGCTGGTCGGGCTTCTGGTGCCCGTGCCGCTGATGGCGCTCGATCTGCTGACGGGTGCCGTCCAGGCCTACATCTTCAGCGTCCTCGCCATGGTCTTCATCTCCGGCGCGCTGGGTGAGAAATCCCCGGCAGACGAGCAACAGAAGCGGTAGCATGGGGGTATCGAAGCGATGGATTGGATCAGGATTGTCAGCATCCTAGGCGCCGCGATCGCTGTTTCCTTTGGGGCGATCGGTCCCGCTCTCGCCGAGGGTCGCGCCGTTGCCGCGGCCATGGATGCCATCGCGCGACAGCCCGAAGCGGCGAACACGGTCTCCCGCACGCTGTTCGTCGGACTGGCGATGATCGAAACCATGGCGATCTACTGCTTGGTCATCGCTTTGTTGCTGCTGTTCGCCAACCCCTATGCACGCTGATGTCGTTCGACTGGACCACGCTCGCGCTGCAGACGATCAACCTGCTGGTGCTGGTCTGGTTGTTGTGGCGATTCCTGTTCGGACCTGTCAGCGCCATGATTGCTCAACGTCGCATGGCCACCGAAAAGATGCTGGCCGACGCCGAGAAGGCTCGACGGACCGCCACGGCTGAAGCCCTGGATGCAGCGCAGGCCCGGGCGGGATTGGCGGCGGAAGGCGATCGCATCCGGGCGGAAGCACTGAATACCGCGCGCGCCGAACACGATGCGCTGATCCAGCAGGCACAAGACGAGATCGCCCGGGTCAGGCAGGCATCCGATGCCGATGCCAAGCAGGAACGGGAGGCGTTGCGGCGCGGGCTGGAGTCCGATGCCAGGCACCTGGCGATATCGATCGCCTCCCGCCTGTTGGCACGACTGTCCGAGCAGGAAGGCAACGCCAAACTGCTGCAGACGCCACAGACTTGGCTCGCCGGATTGCCGGAACAGGATCTACACACTTGGGCGGAAGCAGGCGAGACACGGGAATTGATCACCGCCGTCGCGCTGGACCCGTCGACCCAGGCGGCGTGCAGGCAAGCGCTCCGGCAACGGCTGGGGATGGACATGGACCTGCAATTCCGCACAGACGCGTCATTGATCGCCGGCGTCGAGTTGCGCGGTCCCCATATCCGGCTGCGCAACAATTGGCAAGCCGACCTGGATCGTATGGCGGAGGAGTTGAGCCGGGATGACCAGCATCTCGCCGTGGCTTGAACAGGCTGTCCGCCGGGTCCAATCCGCATCGATTGGTGCCGTAGCGGAGGAGTTGGGGCGAGTCAGGACAGTTGCGGACGGTATTGCGACGGTATCCGGCCTGCAATCGGTACGTCTGGACGAGGTGCTGCGATTCCAGAAGGGACAGCTCGGCTTTGCGCAGACGCTGGAGCGTGACCGGATCAACTGCGTGCTGCTGGACGACTGCGACCTGATCGAAGCCGGCGACGAGGTCTACGGCACCGGTGAAGTGGTTCGCGCACCCGTGGGTCCAGGTCTGCTCGGACGGGTCGTCGATCCGCTCGGCCGCCCGCTGGATGGCGGATCATCGGTCGAAGCAGTAGCGCATCTGCCGATCGACGCTCCTGCTCCGTCGATCATCGAACGGGACCTTGTGACGGAACCGGTACAGACAGGGATCTTGGCGATTGACGCAATGTTCGCGCTCGGCCGGGGCCAGCGCGAATTGATCATCGGCGATCGTGGCACTGGCAAGACGGCGATCGCGGCCGACACGGTGATCAACCAGCGCGGCTCCGACCTGATCTGCATCTATATCGCCATCGGCCAGAAATCCTCCACCGTGGCGCGGGTCATCGAAGCCATACACCGGAACGGTGCTCCGGCACGCTGCATCTTCGTCGTTGCGGCGGCAACCGCATCGCCAGGCCTGCAATGGATCGCGCCCTTCGCCGGCATGACCATGGCCGAGTATTTCCGGAACCGCGGCCAGCACGCCCTGGTCGTGATCGATGACCTGACCAAGCATGCGGCCACGCACCGGGAAATCGCTCTGTTGACCCGTCAACCTCCCGGCCGGGAGGCCTATCCGGCCGACGTGTTCTATCTGCACGCGCGATTGCTGGAGCGAGCGGCGAAACTTTCAGCGGACCAAGGCGGCGGCTCGTTGACGGCCTTACCGATCGCCGAGACGGACGCGGGCAATCTGAGCGCCTACATCCCGACCAATCTGATCTCCATCACCGATGGCCAGCTCGTGACCAATGTCCGCCTGTTCCAGGAAGGGCAGAAGCCCGCAATCGATATCGGCACCAGCGTGAGCCGGGTGGGTGGAAAGACACAGGCGCGGGCACTGCGGAACGCCACCGGCAGCATGCGGCTGGATTACGCGCAATTTCTGGAACTGGAGATGTTTTCCCGCTTCGGCGGGGTACCGGATGCGCATGTGCAGGCGCGTCTCGATCGCGGCATCCGGTTGCGCGCCCTGTTGTCGCAACCGCAATACGCTCCGCTGCGGCTGGTTGATGAGGTGGCGTTGGCAATGGCGCTGCAGGGCGGCGCGCTGGATAGCGTGGCGCCGGACCGGATCAGCGCCTTACGGGAAGCTGTGCCGGCCTGGCTGGATGAGCACGCCGATCCCGTCATACGAAGGCTGTCGGCAGGTGGGACGCTCGGCGCGGAGGAAACGGAGTCATTGCTTGCCACCATGCGGGCGCTGGCGCAGCGCTTCGTGGCATGACCGAACGCCTTGCGGAAACGACCCGGCGCATCGGCAGCGTGCACGCGCTGAGCGACGTCGTGACAGCGATGCGCGGTATCTCGGCCAGTCGGGTGCAACAGGCCCATGGTTTGCTGGAAGGCGTCCGGGCATATGAGAAGGTTATCGCCAATGCAATCGGCCAGGCGCTGCCGTTGCTGCCAGAGATCGAGCACCCTCCCCACGCGCCCGATCGGCAGGCAGTGATCGTGTTCTGTGCCGAACAGGGTTTCGCTGGGGCGTTCAGCGATCGTGTCCTGGATACGGCGGCGGCTGAGGTCGCACAGGGGTGGGATATGTTCCTGATCGGCACGCGCGGGGCCGCGCTGGCGCGGGACCGAGGGATGCAGCCCTTCTGGCAAGCTGCGATGGTGCCGCATGCCAGCCTGATCTCAAACCTGGCCGGACGCATCGCGGATGCGCTCTATGCCTGGGTCGCAGGACGTGCCGGCAGTCGTCTCGAGATGATCGTGCCCCATTGGAAGGCCGGCGAGGGCGTGACGGCAGAAAGACGTTCCTTGCTGCCCTTCGATTTCCGGCGATTTGCATCTCCTCTGGCCGCGCAGGCGCCGCTTATCACGCTGCCGCCTTGGCTTTTGCTGGTTCGGCTGGCCGAGGAATACATATTTTCCGAGTTGTGCGAGGCAGCCTTGAGCGCATTCTCCGCCGAGAACGAGGCGCGGGTCGCAATCATGCTATCCGCCAAGGCGCACTTGGACAGTATGCTGTCGGACCTCCAGGCCTCGGAGCGGCAAATCCGGCAAGAGGAGATCACGGCCGAAGTCGTGGAACTGGCAAGCAGCTCAGCGGTACCCAGCCGCTGACCGTGAAGACCACCTGCCGGTGATGCTACCGGCAGGCGGAGTGTTAGGCGGCGTGCGGCGCTTTCAGCGATTGCACCTCGGCAGCCTGCTGCAAGCAGTTCAGGATTTCTTGTTCGGCCTCATGCCAATGGACCTTGTCGTACCCATGAATACGACCATGGCTTTCCCAGATTTCGTATGCCCGCTCGGCGATGAGCTTGTGGACAGCGTCATCGGTGCTCACGGATTGGTCCTGCAAATTCATCGCCGCCTCCTTTTTCTCATTTGAGAGAAGTGATTGCGTTGCGGTTCTGCGACCAGGCTTCCTCGTCTGACCCCAGGGCAACAGGGCGCTCTTTTCCGTAGCTGATGGTCGTGATCCTAGCGGGTGCAATTCCCCTCGCGACCATGTAGGTCTTGACGGTCCTGGCACGAAGATCACCCAGAGCAAGGTTGTATTCTTCCGTGCCTCTTTCGTCGCAGTTCCCGGCAACCTGCACATTGTTCTGGCCGTAGACTTTAAGCCAAGCAACCTGTCGGGTCAGAACATCGATGTTCGACGCGGTGCGCGGCCCCTTCCCGTCCAGGTTGGACTTGTTGAAATCGAAGAACACCCGGTCGCCCACGTTGGCAACCAGATCTTCCTGACTACCCGGGACGATGTTGCTTGCCGGATGAGGCGACACTGCAGCCGTTGGTTGCTGCTTGGGAGCACAGGCCGCGAGAGCAGCCATCGCCACGCAGGCTGCGGGAACTGAGAGACGCATGATACGGTCCTTTTACTCAAGAAGAATGTTAGGAACGGCCTAGGACCTAACGGTCATTCGATCCTCGACCTCCACCACCCCCGGCGCCCCCCAGACCGCGTCGTTGATGGTCGATTTTTCTAGCCAGCTATGTGTCGTCCCCATCAGCGTGACTTTGCCTTGGTCGACGACGATATTGATATTATTCGCCTCGATATCGGCCCGCCGCCGTAATGCGGCGTCGATTTGATTGCGGATACTGCCCGGTGTCACCGGCACCACAACCTTCGGCACCACGCCAATCTGGTTCGAGATGAACTTCACGCCGCTGAGACGCTTGATCGCATTTTCGGCGGCAGTCCGCTGGAAGTAGTGCTCCACCGTGCCGCTCAGGGTCACCACCCCATGGGATACTTTGACATGTATGCCTTCATCGGGAACCGCCACATCCCACGTCAGAACCCGCAAGGCCCGCTCGGCGATTTCATCATCCGCTCGCTTTTGCGCGTTCGGCAGACGGACCTCGATTTCCTGAGCGATCGCTGCTACGCCCTTGACCCGACCGGCGGCGTCTTCCGCCGCTGCCCGAGCGGCATAGCTATCAACAAATCCCGTTAGAGTTACGACACCGTTCTTGACCACAACTCCGATATGAGCGGCATTGACGCTCGGTTCCCAATTCAGCTCATCCACGACAAGGCGTTGGAGAATAGAATCGTTGATCATGTACAGCCTCCCGTCCTTAACTGAAAGCTTCTTCGAAGGCGACTATGGACGTCAGAAGGAAAGAAACCTTGACTTAGCTCAACCGTCGTGGTGCGT
Organism: Rhodopila sp.; assembly: GCF_035548235.1. Lineage (GTDB taxonomy): Bacteria > Pseudomonadota > Alphaproteobacteria > Acetobacterales > Acetobacteraceae > Rhodopila. The sequence continues at coordinate 66,247 of NZ_DASZTJ010000036.1, read as the reverse complement.
ATCGATGCCGACAACCCGTGCCATGGTCTGAGACGGTAACGGTCATGGCCCACCATCCACGCCTCGGCGTAAATGAATGGCCTTCGCCGTGCTGCCATGGCGATGGCATCCTTGCGATTGATGCAGGAGAACCGACCCCGCTTAGTGCTCAGCGGGGATCATTCCTCCCGCAGAGCACGGCGCGCCTTCGAACGCGTCATCGGAAAAAGGTGTCGAGTACCTTGATCATCCAGAAGGGACGGAAATTCTCCCAGGTTTTCCATCAGATCGGCTTCCTCGACAGACGGAGCACCCGGCGCTCTCTCCGGATGAGCGGATACGGGGTTCGGCAACAGACCGACGCCCGGATTATTCTCGATCGCCGCCAACTCCCTGGCCCGCTCCAGATACTCTGCTTTGCGCCCTCGCGGAGCGCCGTCTTCCCGCCAGAGACGCTCGGCCCTCTCCCGAATCGTCTCCCGTTTCGCTTTTCCTGCCATCCTCGCCTCCAGCTTTTGGCGGCGGTAATTTACGGGACGGAACGGAAAGGTCCTTGATCGCGGTCAATCAAGGAAGCCGTTCCGTCTCAGTCGACGTATCGGCGACCATCAAGCACGCTCCGCTCCGCGACTGCGGCGCCATGCCGCGCGGGAGACACGCTTGCGAGCCGGGAGAAACTCGACCGTTTCGTAGTCCGCTCGCAGCCACCAGTCGGCAACATCAGCTAGTTCGGCGAATTGCTGTCTGGCAGCCTTCACCGCCGCTTCCTCGCTGGCGGCGTCCACTTCGACTGCGCCCTGGCACGGGGTTACCGGATGCCCAGTACTGTCCGTCAATCTCTTGTAGAATGATACACGATAGATAGAGCTCATTGGCGCCCCCTTCCGGATGCCACTAGTGCGCCATCCGCGAGAAGGATAGTTTGATGCAACTCAAGAAATCCCGGTTGTTCGTCGTGCATGATGATTCCGCTGGATCCCGGCCGCGACTTCAAACTTGCATAAGGACGTCGATACGATGGTGAAACTCGGTCGAGACGGTCCACAGCCGGACGCACCAGGCCAGCCGGGGATCGATCCCACATGGTCGAGCAGTGCGAAGGACGCGGTCGGCTGTTCGCTTGGCTCACCGAGGCTCTGGTTCACGCTCGGACACGGCATCGTCAATGAGGTCTATTTTCCGCGGATCGACCTTCCGCAAATCCGTGATCTTGGCTTCATTATCGCCGACGGCCGCGGTTTCTGGTCGGAGGTGAAGCGTGTCGCGCGCTACGATATCCGTTTCCTCGCCCCCGGTGCGCCGGCCTATGAGATCAGTCATCGCCACGAACGCTATCTGCTCCGCCTGCGGATCTGTCCGGATCCACGCAGGGAAGTCCTGGCAATCGAATTCCACCTGGAGGCGGAGCCGGAGCTCCGTCCCTATGTGCTGCTCGCGCCCCATGTTGGGGCCACCGGCCACGATAACCGAGCAGCGGTGGAGATGCATTCGGGGCGGAAAGCGCTGGTGGCGAGGCAGGGTCCCTTCTCCTTGGCCGTTGTCGTCACGGACCCGTCGCAGAACGACGCGCTTGGCGCGGCCAGCGCCGGCTATGTCGGCTTCAGCGACGGATGGCATGATTTCAATCAGAACGGCTCCTTGACTTGGCAATACCCTCAGGCCGGACCTGGCAATGTCGCTCTGATCGGTGCGCTGCCGCGAGATGGCGTCCTGGGACTCGGCTTTGGCGGCAGTACCCAGGCGGCGGCAACGCTGGCCATCGCCAGTCTGCTGCAGCCCTTCGAGAATCTGGTACGCATTCAGATCGCGGAATGGGAGCAATGGCACATGCGGCGCAGCGAGCGCTATGCCCCGCCGATCGACCTGCCACCCGCAATCGCCGAACAATTCCTTGTCTCGACGATGGTGCTGCGCGCGCATATGGACAAGACCTACCCGGGCGCGATGGTTGCGAGCCTGAGTGTGCCGTGGGGGGATACGGGCGATGAACGGGGTGGATATCATCTTGTGTGGCCACGTGACCTCGTCTCCTGTGCAACCGCGCTGCTGGCGATCGGAGCCGAGGAAGAAACCCGCGACACGCTGCGCTATCTAATCGCGACACAGACGGCCGATGGGCATTGGAATCAGAACCAGTGGCTTGGGGGTACGGCGTTCTGGCAAGGCCTGCAACTCGACGAAACCGCTTTTCCGGTCCTGCTGGCGAGCGCATTGTCAGGCCGGAACGCGCTGGGCGGCATTCATGTCGAAGCCATGATTCATAAGGCGTTGAGCTTCATCGCCTGCAACGGGCCGGTGACGGAGCAGGAGCGTTGGGAAGAAAATGGCGGTCTCAACACCTATACCCTGGCAGCTATGGTCGCGGCACTGGTGGAAGGTGCCCCGTTCCTACCCGAAGCGGCCCGGCGATGGGCCCTGGCGCTAGCTGATTTCTGGAACGCCAATATCGAGCGCTGGGTCGCCGTTCGCGGAACAGCATTGGCCGCACGGATGGGTGTTGCGGGATATTACGTGCGCATAGCGCCGCCCGGTGTGCTGACACGAGGCGCCGAGTCATTTTCCGAGACCATTCCGTTACGGAATCATGCCGACGGGGCGAAGTTGCCGGCGAACGAACTGATCGGCACCGACTTTCTGCAACTTGTCCGGTTCGGGCTACGGCAACCGGACGATCCGTTGATCCTGGACACCCTGACCATCATAGACAAACTGCTGAGAGTCGAGTCTCCGGTGGGACCCGTATGGCGCCGTTACACGGGCGATGGTTACGGTGAGCACGACGATGGCAGCCCATATGACGGAACCGGCCGAGGCAGGCCATGGCCGCTGTTGACGGGAGAGCGAGGGCACTATGACGTAGTGGCAGGACGCGACCCGTTGCCTCTTCTGTCTGCGATGTGCGGAATGGCGAATCAGCTGGGACTGATACCGGAACAAGTCTGGGATGGACCGCCTGTTCCGTCGCGAGATCTGGCGTACGGGCGGCCCAGCGGATCGGCCCGTCCGCTTGCCTGGGCGCACGCCGAGTTCGCAAAGCTTGTCATTTCGCGGCAGCTTGGCGTGCCTTGTGATAGACCCTTGGCTGTCTGGCGGCGCTATCGCGGACAAAAGCCAACCCCCCGATACACCTTCTGGTCACAAAAGTCGCCCATTGGACAATTGCCAGCCGGCACACGGTTGGTGATCGCCCTCGGCGAACCAGCGACGGTATCATGGCGCGCCGATCCGGAGCCCGAGGCAGTCATTGCCACACAGGACTCCGGTCTTGGCTTTCACGCCGCAGAGTTGGAAACACACGAACTGGCAGTCGGCAAGGTAGTGACCTTCCGGTGGAGGTGCCAGACATCCGGCTTAGCCTCCACGGACCAAATTACCATTCGGATCATTGCCAGTGAAAGTTGATAATGTCACCCATGCGGATGGTCACAATTAGGAATAACCGTCCCTTCTTTCACCAGTCGTACCGGTTATGCTACCGCTTGTCATGACCGCTTGCCCCGATTCAGCTCAAATTAAACGCTAACTCTCTTAGAGTATCGTGCGATGTATAGGCGGGACCCATTGCCGAAGATGCGGCTGTAGCTGATGGTCCGGGACTTTTACCAAGTCCTTGGACAGAGTTCCGACGACCCTCTGCTTCGCCACGGGATCCAAGGCATCCTGAAGGCTCGAGAGCGTGTGGGACGGCGCAACAAGCAAAAGCCGCAAATCCTCCGCCTCATCCATCGAGGTCTTTATTTCTTTTGCAACCTCCCGTGCGAATTTTTCTTTCGCTGCCGTATGAAGATCATGACGAGGCTCGATTGCATGATGAGCCGTTGCGCCAGTGTGGAAAGTCGCGCCCGGGTGGTCAGTGCCGAGCTCGGCTGAACGAGCTCCGGCAGTCGCCGATTCCAATACTGTTTGTGTATGCAAGGCATTATCCTTGGCCTGCCGCACAAGACGAGCATGTTCACCGTCGGCGATCACGATGAGTAGGTGGTGGCCTGTTTCCATTTGCTGCCTCTTGAGTCCTATTCCGATTTGACACTATACGTGCTGGCGCAGGTTGAATTGATGCCAATCAAGCGCTCCGACGCCCGCATAGACATTGGGGTTATAAAAGCGCAGTCGGGTGTAGTCCGTAGCCGTCCGGGGTCGCTCAGTGCGCCATCAGCACTGGGAGGTTGGCGTTCAGCAACATGTGGCGAGTGAACCCGCCAAAAATCATCTCGCGCATCCGACTATGGCCATAGGCACCCATCACAAGCAGATTGGCGCCAGCAGCGGCGGCAGCTTCCAGCAACACCTCTGCGGCTGGCCTATCCTGCTTCTTCAAGACTTGCATCGTCGTTTTGGGATTATGCCATGTCAGAGCGTGACGAAGCGCCTCACCAGATGACTCGTCGCCTTCTTCGTCTTCCACAACGGTAAGAATAACCACCCGGTCTGCTTTCGCCAGGAAGGGCTCTGCCGCGGCGACCGCACGAGCGGCTTCCGGTCTGTCTTTCCAGGCGACGGCGACGACTCCGGAAAGACTGACTGGTGGCCTTGGCGGGACGAGCAGCACTGGTCGTCCGGTCTCCATCAGGGCAACCTGCAACAGATCCTTGAGCGCTGTCGTGCCATCGCGCATGGCTCCCACCACCAAAAGGTCGGCAACTCGACCGTGCTTGGCGAGCAAGCCCGCCTCATCGCCAGTCTCCAGTCGCCATTCCGCTGTCGGTACGGCCGCAAGGGCCTCAGAAGACAGCGGGATTCCCCCTCGCTCGCAGCAATCTCGGAACGTTTGCTCGGCAGCCTTCTGACGGTCTGCCGTATCTCGCTCCAACGTCTCCAGGATCAAGTCATAGTCGACACCACTCGAATAATCGCCTGATGCGATTTCTGCAACTACTGCCCCAACATCGCGGCGGACATGCAGGAATTCCAGATGACCGGACAACAATCGCGCGGCTACCAAAGCGGTAGCTGCGATTGGCTCATCAGTAGTTTGGCCCATGAGCGGCAGCAGAATATATCTGGACATCCTTGCCTCCTTCAGAGGCCTGCATGTCATGAACTGGCGTATGCCTCGTTGATCTGCGTCAACCACATGCCTTAGGAAGCAAATCTACGGACTATGGGCGATTAAACATCATGGTTCTAACACATAGTATCCGGGTGCATCGGCTAGACTCGGGAAGCCGGCGTTCGGGGCCGCCATTCCGGGAGCCTTACCTGGCGCAGCAGAATGTTCCGCGAGCCAGCCTACCCATGCTGGCCACCATGAACCATCTACAACCGGTGTGATCGCGGACCATGTCTCTGGATCGACATAACGGCCGCCAGCCGGACGACTTGCAATCTGGTAGCTACGGCCTGGGTGACCAGGCTCACTGACGATACCTGCGTTGTGGCCACCAGACGTGAGCACAAAGTCGATTGGCGCGTCCGTCAGAAGATGGAGCTTATAGACGGAACGCCAAGGTGCAACGTGATCCGTCAGGGTTGCAACCATGAAAATTGGTGCACGAATATCGGATAGGGCAATCGGATGACCTTCAACCTCGTATTGGCCCTCCGCAAGCTCGTTCGCAATAAAGAGCCGCCGCAAGTATTCCGAGTGCATGCGATAGGGCATGCGCGTGGCATCGGCGTTCCAAGCCATCAGGTCGGTCATCGGAACGCGTTCGCCCTTCAGGTACTGACGGACACCTTGTGACCAGATCAGGTCGTTGGACCGCAACAGCTGAAAGGCCCCCGACATCTGACGCGTGTCGAGATAGCCCTGCTCCCACATCGTGTCCTCGAGATACGCCACCTGGCTGGCGCCGAGGAATAGCGTGAGCTCTCCTGCCTCGGAGAATTCGGTTTCCGCCGCAAGCAAGGTGATGGTCTTCAGCCGATCATCTTGATCGCGCGCCATCGCCGCTGCTGCGATCGTCAGCAACGTGCCACCCAGGCAGTAGCCACAGGCATGCACCGGTCGGTTGGGGCAGATTGCGTTGATGGCATCAAGGGCCTTCAGGACACCCAATCTGCGATAATCCTCCATCGACAAATCGCGTAGTTCCGCTGTCGGATTGCGCCAGGAGATCATGAACACGGTAAAACCCTTCCCGACGAGGTAGCGTACGAGGGAGTTTTCCGGCGATAGGTCGAGGATATAATATTTCATGATCCAAGCCGGTACGATCAGTACCGGTTCGGGGTGCACAGTTGTCGTGCTTGGTACGTATTGAATTAACTCGATAAGCTCATTACGGTATACAACCTTCCCTGGTGTGGTCGCGACATTCAGGCCGGCCTGAAAGGCCTCTGTGCCAATCGGTTTCCGTCCGGCGATGGCGCGTTCCCAATCCTCGATAAAGTGCCGTACACCACGAAAGAGATTGTACCCCCCTTCCGAGAAGGTCTGCCACAGTACTTCGGGGTTAGTAGCGAGAAAGTTCGACGGCGAAAACACATCCAAAATCTGCCGCATCGCAAAAGCGACGGTGCGCTCGTGTCGCGGTGCAACTCCACGAATCCCGGTCGTTGCGTTATACCACCACTGCTGTTGCAGCAGAAACGCTTGATAAATTGCACAGAACGGGAGTTGCTGCCAAACGTCGTCGACGAAGCGCTTATCCTGCGGCAAGGGCTCGATACAAGGCGGTGTCCCGGGATTGATCGCGACCCGCGATAGATACGTCAGCCAACGCACCCACTTGCGCGCCGCCTTCTCTACCAGAGCCGCCTGCTTCCCCGGCGCATTGCCGAGATGCATCCCCCAATCGTAAAATGCGATCATGAGGGCGGCGGGAGATACCGAAAGGGTGAGCCTAGCCTGCCAGGCATGTACCAGCCGATCGATGATATCGGCTCGCACCTCGTCCACGGCGGATCCACTCGGCACAAGTGGGTAGTCGTTGAGAGTACCGCGCCCATCGCGCGCCACATCGCCTCGACGGACAGTTCCTGATCCAGCCGCGGCCGGCACGCGACGCCTGACGTCAGGTTCTTTCTCGGCCACTGACCTTTCCTTTGCATCCACGGAATGGATCGTCGACGTTCGCACATGTTTGACCATTCCCAAGTCCCTCGACAGTGTTCAGCCGTACCGCCCGAGGCACCCCTTCGATGGATGAGATACGCCCATCTTTAGGCCAGGGACCTCAAGACGCTCGCGGCGCCGTCGCGCACTTCTATTGTGTCGCAAGATTGGACAAGGCCTCTTTCTCGACCTGCATCGCTTGGTGACCCGTCCGTGCAGCAGCTTGCGACCATGACAGTACGGCGTTACTCAGAGACCGGAAATCTGCCTCAAGTCGCGTCGTTTCCTCTTGAAGCCAATCCGCTTGGATTTTGGCGGCATCATTGGCATCTTTACAAGCGCAGAGCCGTTGGAGTGCTTCATAAGTGGCTTTGCTGCCCTCACGACGACGTACTAGCCATTCAGTTGTTGCTGGCACCGCCGTGTCCAACACATCGGCTTCCCAACTAAGCCAAAGTTGGATCGGCCAAACGGCCATACGTATTCCAGGGCCGCTGAAGCGCTCCAGGAATGGTAGGTATTCTGCACCGCGTTGGGTCTGTTTCGCATCCGTCGTCTTGTCCATGAAAGTCTCTCCCGCGGTTGATCACTGCAGACGAAAGCACAGTTGCGGCAACGCGATCCTACAAGGCGTTCCGGTTCCTCCACCCTATGCGCGCCGGCATGGCCACAAGTTGATTCCGATCAAACGCGAGCCGCGCTTCCGGAATCGTTCTGACACTATCCCGTGTACCTCTCTCGATCCCCACTCTATTTCCGTCCGTATCCCTGCAGAATCCTGATATAGTTTGCGCGCTCGAACGCCATCGGGTCCGGAATATTACGGTGGCTCATGCAACCGCGGATCGCGGCAAGCGAATGTATCCCGCGTGCCGCAAGCCAATGCTCAAGCCCGTCCCGCAACGATTGAATATGCTGAACCCCTTCTCGCAGCAGTGCGGATGTCGTCATCACGACATCCGCACCTGCAAGAAGGTATTTGACCACTTCGACCGCACTGTCGACGCCTGTGCTTGCCGCGAGAGAAGCCTTGACCCGCCCTGCCAGCACGCCAAGCCAGAGTAAAGGAAGGCGGCATTCATTGGGCCGGCTGAGATCGAGATCGGAAACCAGCGCCAGCCGTTCCAAGTCGATATCGGGTTGATAGAAGCGATTGAACAGCACGAGACCGTCAGCGCCTGCCTTGTCGAGCTCACGAGCCATGTTGCCGATCGCACTGAAATACGGACCGATCTTCACTGCCACTGGAATCCGCACCGCTGCCTTCACGGTCTTCAGGATGTCGATATATCGTTGCTCGACGGCGCGTCCTGTGAGATCGAGATCGGAGGGAATGAAATAAATGTTGAGTTCGACAGCATCCGCCCCGGCCTCTTCGATCTGCCGCGCGTACTCGACCCAACCATGATCGGTAGCGCCATTTAAGCTTCCGATGACCGGGATATCCACGGCTGCCGTCGCCCGGCGTATGAGGTCAAGGTAGCGAACCGGATCGACAGCATAGGCGGCCTGACTAGGGAAATAAGTCAGCGCCTCGGCATAGCTATCGGTACCGACCGTAATCAGATCCTCCATCAGCTGTTGTTCGTGCTCGATTTGCTCCTCGAATATCGAGGGAAGCACCACAGCGCCAGCACCCAGATCTTCCAGGCGCTTTATATTGTCGAGTTCGGCATTGAACGGCCCTGCCCCTGCCACCAACGGGTTTCGCAACTCGAGCCCCAGATATCGTGTCGTCAGATCCATCGCCCCGGCACTCCTGCTTTCGTGACCGTTCGCCTCTTAAGCTCTGTCTCTCAAATGTTGCCGATGGCCGGCACCTGGCCCGGCGCCGGGGGGCCTTCGAGGCTCGCGAATGCTTCGTAGCTGCGGTACTTCTCGTTCACCACCGCTTGCGCCTGGCGCAGCAAATCATCCGCCTCTGTCGGCCGCAGCGCCTGCAGGGCACGGTAGCGTAGTTCGTTGTAGGCGTAGTCCTTGAGCGGGATCGTCGGGCGCGGCGAGTCGAGCCGGAACGGATTCTCGCCGATCGCACGCATCGCCGGATTGAAGCGGAACAGCGGCCAATAGCCGCTGGCAGTCGCAAGATCCTGTTGCTTCATGCCATAGCGCAGGTCGAAGCCATGCGCGATGCAGTGGCTGTAGGCGAGAATCAGGGATGGTCCCTGATAGGCTTCCGCCTCGCGGAAGGCGAGCAGCGTCTGTTGCGGATTGGCGCCCATGGCAACCTGCGCGACGTAGACGTTGCCATAGGCGATTGCCTGCAAGGCAAGGTCCTTGCGTGCCACGCGCTTGCCGGCAGCGGCGAACTTGGCGATCGCGCCGAGCGGCGTCGCTTTCGATGCCTGACCGCCGGTGTTGGAATAGACCTCCGTGTCGAGCACCAGCACATTCACGTCCCGGCTGCTCGCGAGCACATGGTCAAGCCCGCCGTAACCGATATCGTAGGCCCAGCCGTCGCCGCCCACGATCCAAATGCTCCGCCGCACGAGGTGATCGATGACGGAAAGCAGACTACGGGCCGTCTCGCTGCTCTTGGCCAGTTCCAGCAGTCTCGCCTTGAGATCGGCCACACGGATCCGTTGGGCACGGATCTCGGATTCCTGGATCTGCGGTGCAGTCAGGATCGTCGAGACCAGATCCTCGCCCAGGTCGGACACGAGTGATTTGAGATGCATGGTCGCAAGTTCGAATTGCTTGTCAGCCGCAAGGCGGAATCCGAGCCCGAACTCCGCATCGTCCTCGAACAGCGAATTCGACCAGGCTGGCCCACGGCCTTCGCCATTCTTGCTCCACGGCGTAACGGGAAGATTGGCACCGTAGATCGAAGAGCAGCCAGTCGCGTTGGCGACCATCATCCGATCGCCGAAAAGCTGAGAAAGGAGCCTCAGGTAAGGCGTTTCGCCGCAGCCGGCGCAAGCCCCGGAGAACTCGAACAAAGGCTCCAGGAACTGCACCCCGCGCACATTGGCGAAATCGACGCGCGCGCGATCGTTCACCGGAAGGGTCTCGAAGAAGGCGATATTCGCCCGTTCCGTCTCGATCAGCGGCGCTTTCGCTTCGAGGTTGATCGCCTTGATGCCCGGTTCGGTCGGGCTGTGTGCCGGGCATGCCTCGATGCAAACCCCGCATCCGGTGCAGTCCTCGACATAGAATTGCAGGCTGAAGCGGACATCCGGATAGCCGCGTGCGTTCACTGCCGCGGATTTGAAACTCTCGGGTGCCGTGCCGAGTTGGGCTTCGTCGTAGTACTTCGCGCGTATTACAGCATGCGGGCAGACGAAGCCGCACTGACCACACTGCACGCAGAGATCGGGCCGCCAGACCGGGACCTCGTCGGCGATGTTCCGCTTCTCCCAGGCCGCAGTTCCGGAGGGAAAGGTACCATCCACCGGCATCAGGCTCACCGGAATCGTATCCCCTTCGTCCTCGAACATCCGCGCCGTCACCTGCTGGACGAAATCCGGCGCGCTTGCAGGTACTGGGGGCGGCCGATCGAACATGCTAGTCACTTCGGCCGGAATCCGCACTTCGTGGAGCCTGGCGAGCGTATCTTCGACCGCCTGAAAGTTCCGGCGCACCACCTCCTCGCCCTTCGACCCATAGGTCTTGCGGATAGACGCCTTGATCTGCGCGATCGCCGTATCGCGTGGCAGCACGCCGGAGATTGCAAAGAAGCATGTCTGCAGCACCGTATTGGTGCGGGTCCTGAGACCAACCTCCTCGGCGACCTTGTTCGCGTCCACGACGAAGAACCGAAGCTTCTTGTCGATGATCTGCCTCTGGACAGAACGCGGCAGGTGCTCCCAGACTTCGTCAGGCCCGTAAGGGCTGTTCAGCAGGAAGGTCGCCTCGGGGGCTGCGGTCCGCAGTACGTCCACGCGGCGGAGGAACTGGAACTGATGGCAGCCAAGGAAATTGGCAGAGCCGATCAGATAGGGCGAGCGGATCGGGCGCGGACCGAAGCGCAGATGTGAGACGGTCTGGGCGCCGGACTTGTGCGAATCGTAAACGAAATAGGCTTGGGCATAGAGGCCCGCGTCTTCGGCGATTATCTTGGCACTGTTCTTGTTCGCGCCCACTGTGCCGTCCGCGCCGAGACCGTAGAACACGGCGCGGACAACATCCTCCGGCTCGATCGAATAGCCGGGATCGACCTCGAGATTCGTATGCGAGACATCGTCGATGATGCCGACGGTGAAGCCGTTCCGCGGCGCGGACTTCTTCATCTCGTCGAACACCGCCTTGGCCATCGCCGGGTTGAAATCCTTGGAGGAAAGTCCGTAGCGGCCGCCGATCACCTTCGGCATCGCGGATCGCCGGCCGTCCGAGAACGCCTGGGCGAGGGCCTCGACGACGTCAAGATACAGTGGCTCGCCAGGGGATCCCGGCTCCTTCGTGCGGTCAAGAACTGCGACCGCCCGGCACGTCCCAGGCAACGCCTCCAGCAAATGCGCAGCCGAGAATGGACGGAACAGGCGCACCTGCAGCACGCCGACTTTCTCGCCGCCCCGCCGCAAGGCCGCCGCAGTCTCACGCGCGACCTCAGCGCCCGAACCCATCAGGATGACGACGCGCTCCGCATCGGTCGGCCCTTCGTAATCGAAGAGGCGATATTGTCGGCCGGTCAGCGTCGCGAACTGGTCCATCGCCGCTTGTACGATGTCCGGCGTCTTCGTATAGAAAGGATTCACCGTCTCCCGCGCCTGGAAGAACGTATCCGGGTTCTGTGCCGTGCCGCGGATGAACGGGTGTTCGGGATTGAGCGCACGCGCGCGATGCGCACGCACCAATTCCTCATCGATCATGGAACGAATCTCGGAATCGCTAAGCAGGTCGAGCGTATTGATCTCGTGCGAGGTGCGGAACCCGTCGAAGAAATGCAGGAAGGGGACGCGTGCGCGAAGCGTTGCGGCCTCTGCAATCAGCGCCGCGTCGTGGGCCTCCTGCACGGAACCGGAAGAGAGGAGCGCGAAGCCCGTCGCACGCGTCGCCATTACGTCCGAGTGGTCGCCGAAGATCGAGAGAGCCTGCGTCGCGACCGAGCGGGCGGCGACGTGGAAAACGGTGGAGGTGAGCTCGCCCGCAATCTTGAACATGTTGGGGATCATCAACAGCAGGCCTTGGGACGCCGTGAAGGTCGTCGTCAGCGCGCCTGCCTGAAGCGAACCGTGCACGGCACCCGCAGCCCCGCCCTCGCTCTGCATCTCCTGAACGACGGGCAGGTTGCCCCAGATGTTCTTGATACCGTTCGCAGCCCATTCGTCGGCGAGTTCCGCCATGGTCGAAGAGGGCGTAATCGGGAAGATCGCACAGACTTCGTTGATTCGATATGCGACGTGAGCAACGGCCGTGTTGCCGTCCAAGGTGGCGACTTGCCTGTTGGTCATCTCACACATTCCTCACAGGTTCGGACACCATCTCGATTGCATGACAGGGGCACTGCTCGAAGCAAACCGCACAGCCCGTGCATTTGTCGTAGTCGTAGCGATAGCGGAGGCCCGGTCCGAGCTTGGTGATCGCCGCCTCCGGGCAGGCCGCGTAGCAGTTGTCGCACTCGAAGCAGTTGCCGCAGGAAAGGCAGCGCCTGGCCTCGTAGAGCGCCTCCCTTTCCGTGAAACCGCCGACGACCTCCTCGAACCCGCTCAGCCGGGCAGCGAGCGCGATACTTTTCTGCAGGCTGGGATCGGCATCGCTGTAAACCGGCAAATGCAGCATGTCGAACGAGACAAGCGGATGCTTTGCCGCCGGCTCGAAGCGCTGTCCGCGCAACCAGGCGTCAATATGCCGTGCCGCCCGCTTGCCATGGCCGACCGAGACAGTAACCGATTTCTCGCCCGGCACCATGTCCCCACCCGCGAAAATTCCAGGATGGCCCGTCATCATGTCCGGTCCCACTTCCACCGCATCGTCGGCCGTGAAGGCGATCCCGGGTACTTTGCGCAGGAAACGGCTGTCGGGCGATTGGCCCAGCGCGAGCACGACCGCATCAGCCGTCAGCGTCTCGAACTTGCCGGTCGGATGGGGCTTTCCGGCGGCATCGAGTTCCATCATCTCCACCGTCAGCTCAGGGCCCACGATCTCCTTGATCGTGGTCAGCCATTTGATCTTGATGCCTTCCTCGATCGCCTCGTCGGCCTCGAATTCATGAGCGGGCATATGCGCACGGTCACGCCGATAGACGATCAGCGCTTCATCCGCGCCGAGCCGCCTCAGGGTGCGTGCGGCATCCATGGCCGTGTTGCCTCCGCCGTAGACAATGACGCGCCGTCCAAGCAGCGGCTTTTCGCCCGAACGTACACCGTGGAGGAGAGAGACCGCATCGAGTACACGCACCGCATCGCGGGCCGGGATGTCCACATGCCGACCGACGCCGGCGCCGATTGCGATGAAGACGGCATCAAAATTCCCTGCCTTCTTCTCGGCAAGCAAGTCCTCGACCTTATGGTTGACGATGATCTTCACGCCCATCGCCTCGATGCGGCCGATCTCGCGCATGAGATCCGCGCGAGGCAACCGGTAGGCCGGGATGCCGAAATGCATCATGCCGCCGGCAAGCGGCCCGGCCTCATGGATTTCCACTGCATGGCCGAGACGTGCGAGGTGGTAGGCGGCAGAGAGTCCGCTCGGCCCGGCGCCGATGACGAGAATACGCTTACCGCTCGGCGGCATCGTTTTGAAGGTCCAGCCCTCCGCTGCGGCGAGATCGCCAAGGAAGCGCTCCACCGCATGGATGCTGACCGATGCATCGAGTTGCCCGCGATTGCAGGCCGTCTCGCATGGATGATAGCAGACCCTGCCGTGCACCGCCGGCATCGGATTGTCCGCAACCAATGTCTCCCAGGCCTCGCGATAGCGGCCGGCCTGCGCCAGGTCGAGCCAGGCCTGGATGTTCTCGCCGGCAGGACAGGCACCGTTGCAGGGAGGGAGAAGATCGACGTAGAGCGGCCGGCGTGTCCGGATCGGCCCGGTCCCTCGTTCGTGCGTCAGGTCGACGACGGGTGTCATGTCCTGCGGCTTGGTGCTCATGGGTGGCAGCTCCGTCGGTTTCAGGGGTACCAGCGCCCGAAGGCACAGGGCAGACCGCTTGGCTCAGCAGCAGCCGCCCTTGAACTTGCCCTTCTCGGGCTGGTAGCGCCTTCTCTGGTTTTCCCAATAGAACTCCTCGTAAGTCATGATCGGTTCTTCCGGGTGCGTGGTTCGGCGATGCTCGACATAAGTCTCATAGTCCGGAATACCGACCATGAGATGCGCTGTCCGGGCGGCGCATCGGCAGAAGTGATGGAACCGATCAATCATCGCCGCTTCCCGCCATCGCTTCGGCTCCACCGCCGATCTCCGTGGCAGTGCTTTTCGGCGTATGCATCGCCCTGGGGATTTCGATGATGGCATAAATGATCAAGATGATAACAAGCGCCACCGCGAGGGCTGCCAGGCCTGCATCGACATAGTCGTTGAAGATCACCCGGTTCATCTGAGCCAGCGTCTGCGCCGGCGCCAGCACTGTCTTGGTCGCGACCGCGCTGCTGAACTTCGCGGCATGGCTAAGAAAGCCGACCGCGGGATCCGGGCTGAACACCTTCTCCAAGCCGGCGGTCACGGTGCAGACCACCAGCCAAACTGTTGGCACGACAGTGATCCAAGCGAACCGCTCACGCTTCATCTTGAAGAGGACCACGGTGCACAGAATGAGCGCGATCGCGGCAAGCATCTGGTTGGTGGCGCCGAAAAGCGGCCACATGGTCCAGATGCCGCCATATGGATCGATTACGCCCTCGTAGAGCAGGTAGCCCCACAATACGCAGGCTATCCCGGAACCTATGACGTTGTTCCGCCACGACTTGGTGTCCTTGAACGCCGGGATCGCGTTGCCGATGTAGTCCTGGATCATGAAGCGGCAGATGCGCGTACCGGAGTCGACCGTCGTCAGGATGAACAGGGCCTCGAAGAGGATGGCGAAGTGGTACCAAATCCCCATCAATGCCTTGCCTCCCAGGAACTGCGAGAAGATGGTGGCCATGCCGACGGCGAGCGTCGGCGCGCCGCCCGTGCGCGAGAGAATGGTCGCCTCGCCGACATCGTGCGCGGTCTGTGTGAGGATATCCGGCGTCACGACGAAGCCCCAGTTCGAGATGACCTGGGCCGCATGATCGGCTGTTGTGCCGATCAGGCCGGCCGAGCTGTTCATCGCAAAATAGACGCCCGGATGAATCACGGAGGCACCGATCATCGCCATAATGGCGACAAAGGACTCCGTCAGCATTCCGCCATAGCCGATGAAAGCGATCTGGTTTTCGTTTTCAATCATCTTGGGTGTGGTACCGGATGAAACCAGCGCGTGCCAGCCTGAGACCGATCCGCAGGCTATGGTGATGAACAGGAAGGGGAACAGGCTACCCGCCCACACGGGTCCGGTGCCGTCGACATATTTCGTGAACGCGGCCATCTGCAGGTCCGGGCGGACGATGAGAATGCCTGCGGCAAGCAGCGCGAGCGCGCCCACCTTCATGAAGGTGGAGAGATAGGTGCGCGGCACCAGCAGGAGCCAAACGGGGATCACCGAGGCAACGAAGCCATAGCCGATGATGATCAGCGCCAGGCTGGGGCCCGAGAGTGTGAAGAAGGCGGCGATCGACGGTGTATCGGCGATGTTCCGACCGAAAATGATGGCTGCCAGGAGCAGGACAGCCCCGAGGACAGAGACCTCCGCAAGGCGGCCCGGCCTGAAGAACCGGTCGTAGAGCCCCATCAGCAGCGCGATCGGAATGGTCGAGAGCACCGCGAAGGTACCCCATGGACTGCCTTTCAGCGCGTTGACCACGACCAGCGCCAGCACGGCGATGATGATGACGCAGATCAGCAACACGCCGATGCCGCCTGCTGCACCGGCGATCGGCCCCATCTCCGATCGGATCATGTCGCCGAGCGACTTGCCGTCGCGGCGCGTCGACAGGAATAGAACGACCATGTCCTGCACGGAACCTGCGAACACCACGCCGGCCAAGATCCACAATGTGCCGGGCAGATAACCCATCTGGGCGGCGAGGACGGGCCCTACGAGCGGGCCGGCGCCGGCGATGGCTGCGAAATGGTGCCCAAATAGTTCGTAGCGATTGGTGGGCACATAATCGAGCCCGTCATTGTGCCGATAGGCAGGGGTCTGCCGTGCAGCATCAACGCCAAGGGCTCTCTTCGCTATGAAGAGGCCATAGAAGCGGTAGGAAATGAAATAAATACAGACCGCCGCTATAAGCAACCAAGCGGCGTTAACGGGCTCGCCATGCTTCAGCGCCACGATCGCCGAAGATATAACGCCGAGCACGATCACGCCCGCCCATAACAAGGTGGTTTTCATACCAGATGGCTTATCGGCAGCTTGGTCCACGGCCCGCCTCTCCCGAAAAAAACAAGGAAAATCTCGCTCGCAGAGGAACGTGGAAGCACCGCCGGCGATTTGCGTTGATGCAGATCAATGGGGCAGCTTTGATTTCGACGAAGCGGCAAAGCCGGTCCAAGCCCTCGAAGGCGGTGAGGGACCGGGTGTCGAAGCTGACCCCGGCGCTGGCCAAGACCCTACGCCGCCGTCGGCGCAGCAGGGTGGCACGCGGCCGCCTCGTGGCTGAGACGTATCTGAAGGTCCAGACCCGTCGGGTCTGAGCGAAACTTACGAGATGACTGCAGCTAGGGTGTTTTTCCGCTCAGCCAGCACCGTTGCCACCATGCCGGTGCGGGTCACGACGGACCGACACAACAGTCATCCGAGAGGATACCTGGCGATTTGGGCCTGCACGTACCGTCCCGGATCAGCCGCCACCTCAATAACAGCCAGAGCCGGATCACCGGGGCATCAAAGGCTGATACCGACCCATGCGCGGCTTCAAGTGAGCCGTTCAGCGGCACGATCCGTACCACGCAGGCGGGAACGCACAGCCGCTATCCTCGCTTCTTCCCCGGCGTGGCGACGCGGTGCTTCGTCGCCGGCGCTCGTTTCGTCTTAGAGATGGGCTTCGGGGGCGTCTTGCCGGCGCGCAGATCGGCGATCGTTGCGCGCGTGGTGATCTGCTCCGGATTCACCCGCAATTCTATCAGCGCCGGTTTCCCGCTCTCCACCGCTCGGCGGAACGCCGGTGTGAATTCGGTCGTTTCGGTTACAACCTCTCCGTGCCCGTTGAACGCCTCGATGAGGCGGGCAAAATCAGGATTGGTCAGCGCAGTGCCGGAGACGCGCCAGGGGTAGGCGCGTTCCTGGTGCATGCGGATGGTGCCGAACATCTGGTTGTTGAACACCATGACGATCGGTGCGACGCCGTGATGGAACGCCGTGGCGATTTCCTGCCCCGTCATCATGAAGCCGCCATCGCCGACCATGCTGATGACCATGCGGTCGGGGAACGCGATCTTGGCACCGATCGCCGCCGGCACGCTGTAGCCCATCGCACCGTTGGTGGGGCCGATATAGCGTTGGCCGTCGGAAAAATTCAGGAACCGCGTGGCCCAGCCGGCGAAGTTCCCGGCATCGGTGGTGACGATCGCATCCGGTGAAAGCAGACCCTCCAGCTCCCGCATCACGGTACCAAGGTTCAGCTTGCCCTGGTAGTTCGGCACCGCCCGCTGCGCCTCTCGCAACGACCGCAGTTCCCGCGTCCATTTCGTCCAAGCCGGTCTGACCGGCTCCAGCCCCGCCGCGGCGATCGCGAATGTATTGAGATCTGAAACGATACCGAGCGCAGTGCGGAAGACACGGCCAATTTCGGAACCATCGGGGAGAACTTGGATGATCGGCACGCTGCCCGCCATGTCCAGCAGCGTATAGCCCTGCGTCACAGCGTCCCCCAGGCGCGAGCCGATCGCCAGCAGTAGATCGGCCTCCTTGATTTTGCCGATCAGGCCGGGATCGGACCCGACGCCAAGGTCGCCCGCGAAGTTGTCGCGCGTGCCGTCGTAATGCGCTTGCCGGCGGAAGCCCACCGTCACCGGTATATCGTTCTCCAACAGCCAGCGATGCAGCGCCGCTCGGCCTTCCGGCGTCCAGCAGGACCCGCCGACGATCGCAACCGGCTTCTTCGCCTTCGCCAGCATCGCACGCATGCGCAGCATGGCGTCGGGATCGGGGAAGGCCTTGCTGACGGTGGCACGCGGCAGGTCGGGGACCTGGATCTGGTCCTTCTGCATCTCCTCCGACAGCGCGATCACCACCGGTCCCGGCCGGCCGGAGGTGGCGACGTCGACGGCGTGCGCGACGACTTCGGGAATACGCTTGGCATGATCGATCTGGGTCACCCATTTCGCCAGCGGCGCGAACATCTGCCGGTAGTCGACTTCCTGGAACGCGTCGCGGCCGGTGTCCTCGTGCGGAATCTGCCCGACGAACAGCAGCATGGGCGTGCTGTCCTGGAAGGCGACATGAACGCCGATCGCACCATGGCACGCGCCGGGACCGCGGGTCACCATGGCGGCCGCCGGCCGGCCGGTCAGCTTGCCGTACGCGTCCGCCATGTTCACCGCCCCCGCCTCGAACCGGCAGGTCACCAGCCGCAGCTTCTCCCGCTGGTCATAGAGGCCGTCTAGCGTGTCGAGGAAGCTTTCGCCCGGCACCTCGAACACCGTGTCGATGCCCTGCGCGACGAGAGCATCCGCTAGGACGCGGCCTCCGTGCCGGGTCGTCGCGCGTGTCCGTTGAGCCTTCGCAAGTTCCATCCGTCTTCCCCTTCGGCCGCCGATTCGCCGCCGGAATCACGATAAGCGACGACGGCGGCGGCGTCACGAGGGCGACCCAAAATGGCCGAGTGGCGAGGACGCACCCAGGCGGGCATAATGGCCGCGAACCAGGAGGACGGCGATGCGGGCAATCTTCGTGCAGATCAAGTGCGAGCTGGGCAAGGCCTATCTGGTCGCACGCGAGGCGGCCGACCGGATTCCCCAGATGTCGGAGCTGTACTCGACCTCGGGGGAATATGACCTGCTGGGAAAGTTCTACCTCGGGCCGGATGAGGATATCGGCCTGTTCGTGACGGAGCAGGTCCAGACCCTGCCTGGCGTGCGGGAGACGTATACGCTGATCACGTTCAACGCGTTCGGCGGCGCGGCAGGGGCGTAGCGCCGTTCACCCCGCCAACTCCCGCCTTACGATCGCGGCCCCGTCGGCCAGCGCGCGCAACTTCCCGAACGCCACGTCCGCCGGCAGATATTTCATCCCGCAATCCGGCGCCGGGACCAGCCGGTCCGCCGGAACGTATCGCAGCCCTGCCCGGATCCGTCCGGCAATCGTCTCCGCCGTCTCCACCGTCGCGTCGCCCAGGTCCAGCACGCCCAACATGATCGTCTTGCCCGAAAGGTCCCGCAGCACGCCCAGGTCCAGCCTGGGCTGCGCCGCCTCGATCGAGATCTGGTCCGCCGCCGTTCCCCCCAACTCTGCCAGGAACGAATACCCACTCGGCTTTTCCGACACGACGGCGGCGTAGCCGAAGCAGACATGCACGACGGTCGGTCCCTCGACCCCTGCGAGCGCGCGGTTGATCGCCCTGATGCCATACCGCTTCGCCGCCTCGGGCGCGGTTCGGACCCAGGGTTCGTCCAATTGCACCACGTCCACGCCCGTCGCCTTCAGCGCCTTCAACTCCGCGTTCACCGCGTCGGCGTAGGCCATCGCGAGCGCTTCCTCGTCCTTGTAGAACTCGTCCTTCACCTGGCGCGACAGGGTGAACGGCCCGGGCAGCGTGATCTTGGTCGCGTGCGAGGCATTGGCGAGCAGGAAGGCGGCATCCCGCGTTTCCACGTCGCGGACCCGGCGGATGGGACCGACGACGCGCGGCACCTTGGTGACCCGGCCAGTGCTGTTGACCAGGTCGCCCGGATTGTCGGCGTCGATGCCATCCAACGCGACGGCGAAGCGGTTGGAGTAGCTTTCCCGCCGAATCTCGCCGTCGGTCACGATGTCGATGCCGGCCTTCTCCATCGCCCGGATCGCCAGGACCGTGGCGTCGTCCTGCGCCTGCTCCAGCAGGTCCGGGACGACGCGCCACATGTCGTGGGCGTGCGCGCGCGGCACGCCGTGATGATGCAACGTCGCCCGGTCCACCAGCCAGTCCGGCTGGGGATAGCTGCCGACGACCGTCGTGGGTAGCAGCATCTGGGGGTAAGGCATGCGAACGTCCTCCGCCGGTCACCTTGCCATCGTGCCGGCGATCGAGGCAATCGGCGCCTATCGCAACTTCTTCTGCATCTGCACGATGCCGCCAAGGCAGACGGGGTCCCAATCTTCCTCGTCATAGCCTGAGTCCATGTAGAACCCGGCAGCTTCCGGCGTCGCGTAGACCACCGCCTGGCAACAGCCGAGGTCACGGACGAAGTCCTCGGCCTGCCGCAGCATCACGCGTCCATGGCCACAGCCCTGGCAGCTCGAATCGATCGCCACGAGACGCAGCGCGGCGGCATGCTCGCCAAGACGGTCGACCTGGATCGCACCGACCGGCAGGCTGCCGACGAACAGCACCAGGGGAAAGGAGTCGGGACTCTGATCAACTTCGGGCCGCGGCAGGTTGAACACGCGACGGCGGATCGCGTGGTAGGCCTGCCAATCCTCGGCCGTTTCCGGTCGGCGCAGGCAATAATCCGAGTGTTTCCGCGCTGCATTCGCAGACATGGGTCCTTGGTTCTCCCCGCGCCATCGCATGATCCGGCGCCCATCCACCCTAGGCTTCGTCGACCCGAAAAGCGAGGATCGCCACACGCTTTTCACATCGGTATGGAAGCTGCATGCAAGTTGTGTTCCTTTATCGCGCCGCAGCAAGGATTCCTGACCGATGCCTTTCGTCATCACTGTCGCGCAACAGAAAGGCGGCACCGGCAAGACGACGCTGGCGGCCAACCTCGCCGCATTGCTGGCGGCCACCCGCAAAGTCGCGCTGCTGGACATCGACCCCCAGCACAGCCTGACGCGCTGGCACGCATTGCGTCCGGCCTCGGCGGCGGCGCTGACGTTTTCCGACGTCTCCGGCTGGCGTCTGGCGGGTGAGCTCGACCGGTTGCGGGCGGCGCATGACGCGGTGGTGATCGACAGCCCGCCGCAGGTGGACACTGATGCGCGGCAAGCGATACGGGCAGCGGATATCGTTCTGATCCCGGTCCAGCCCAGTGCGCCGGACATCTGGGCGGCAGAGGGGACGCTGAAGCTGGCGGCGGCGGAAAAGCGCCGCGCGGCCATCGTGCTGAACCGCGTGCCGGCGTCGGGGAAGCTGAAGGACACGATGACGGCGCAGCTTGCCGAAGCGGCCGCACCCCTGCTGGCGGCGTCGATCGGCAACCGCACCGGCTTCGCCGCCGCCTTCGCTGACGGCCTGGGCGTCACCGAGGCCGCCCCTCGCTCGATCGCGTCGAATGAGCTACGTGCGCTGCTGACCGAGTTGCTGGAGTTGGTTGGATGACGATTTCGATGGCTCTGGAGGTGCTGAAGGTGCTGCACCTGCTGTGCGCGGTGCTGTGGGTGGGCGGTATGTTCTTCGCGTACGTGGTGCTGCGCCCGAGCCTGGCGGCGATCGAGGCAACGCCGCGGATGTTGGTGCATACGCAAGTTTTCCGACGGTTCTTCCTGGTGGTCTGGCATCTGATGCCGCTGCTGCTGATTACCGGCGGGGCAATGCTTTACCTGTGGGGTGGCCTGGCGAACCAGCCCTGGCCGGTCCACGCGATGGTCGGCCTCGGCGTACTGATGGCGGCCGTCTTCCTGGTCATCGTGTTCGGCCCCTACCGGCAGTTCCGGCGCACGACGAACCGCGACCGGATGGCAAGCAGCCTGAATTCGATCCGGCGGCTGATCGGGGTCAACCTGGTGCTGGGGCTGATCACGGTGATCGTCGGAGGGATGATCGGACGTTAGAGGGGCTTTGCCATCCCCGCCGGCCCTGGTTACGGTTCGCGCTTCGCGACACGAGGGCTCGACTGCATGGCATGGCGCATTGGTGTGGACTCCGGCGGCACGTTCACCGATGTCTG
Source organism: Rhodopila sp. (assembly GCF_035548235.1). Taxonomy (GTDB): domain Bacteria; phylum Pseudomonadota; class Alphaproteobacteria; order Acetobacterales; family Acetobacteraceae; genus Rhodopila. The sequence continues at coordinate 44,280 of NZ_DASZTJ010000036.1, read as the reverse complement.
CCTGTTCGATGACGAAACGGGTTCCATCGCGGTCTGGAAAGTGCCATCCACACCCAGCGACCCGTCCCAGGGCATCGCCGACGGCGTGGCCCAGGGCGTAGAGCGGGTCGGCGCGACGCCCGCCGGCGTGGGCTATTTCGGCCACGGCACGACCGTCGCCACCAACGCGCTGATCCAGCACCGCGGCGCCCGCACCGGCCTGGTCACCACCGACGGTTTCCGCGACCTGCTGGAGATCGGCCGGCAGAAGCGTCCCGACCTTTATGACATCCAAGTCGACAAGCCCCCGACCCTGGTCAGCCGCGACCTGCGGCTGGAAGTGCCGGAGCGCGTCCGGCACGACGGCTCCGTGGAGGTGCCGCTCGACCGCGACGCCGTCCGCTCCGCTGTCCGCGCGTTGCGCGACGCCGGCGTCGAGGCGGTCGCCGTCTGCTTCCTGTACGGCTTCGTCTCCGAGGCTCATGAAGCCCAGGCTGCCCTTATCCTGGCCGAGGAATTCCCCGACGCCTTCGCGTCCGTCTCGCACCAGGTCGCGCCGGAGTTCCGCGAGTTCGAACGACTGTCGACCGCGGTCGTGAACGCGTATCTGGGACCGGTGATGCAGCGCTATATCCGCCGCCTCGCCGGCCGGCTGGCTGATCTGGGCCTGCGCGCGGCACCGCACCTGACGCAGTCGAATGGCGGCGTGATCAGCTTCGAGCAAGCTGCGAACCTGCCGGTCCGCACCGTCCTGTCCGGTCCGTCCACCGGCGTGGTGGGCGCGCGGGAGGTCTCGCGCCTGGCCGGTTTCCCCGACATCATCACCTTCGACATGGGCGGCACCAGCACCGACGTCGCGCTGCTGTCCGGCGGCGTGTGCCGGCTGTCGTCCGAGGCGACGGTGCACGGTTACCCGATCAAGGCACCGATGCTGGATATCCATACGGTCGGCGCCGGCGGTGGATCGATCGCCTATGTCGACAGCGGCGGCCTGCTGAAGGTCGGCCCACGCAGCGCCGGCGCCGATCCGGGACCGGTCTGCTATGGCCGCGGTACGACGGAGCCGACGGTGACCGACGCCAATGTCGTCCTCGGCGCGCTCAACCCGGATTTCCTGCTGGGCGGACGCATGGCAGTCCGCCGCGACCTCGCCCTGACCGCCATCGGCGACCTCGCCCGCATGCTGGGCCTGGGCGAGATGGAGACGGCGCAAGGCATCATCTCGGTCGTCACCGCGAACATGGCGCGGGCGATCCGGGTGATCTCGGTGCAACGCGGCTATGACCCGCGCGACTACACGCTGGTCGCCTTTGGTGGCGCCGGCCCGCTGCACGCCGCGCGGCTGGCGGCGGAGCTGGAGATCGGCCGGGTGCTGGTGCCGGTGTCTCCCGGCATCCTTTGCGCGATGGGGCTGCTGCTGACCGACTTGCGCACGGATTTCGCGCTGACCCGCCTGACCCTGCTGGACAAGGCGGCGGAACCGGTGCTGGCGGAGGCTTTCGCCACGCTGGAGCGCCGGGCGCAGGCCTGGTTCGAGGCAGAGGGCGTCAAGCCCGAGGATCGGCGGGTCATGCGCACCGTCGACGTGCGCTATGCCGGGCAGAACTACGAATTGCCGATCCCCCTGCCGGCGGACACGGCGGATCCCGTCGCCGCCTTGGCGGACGGTTTCGCGGCGGCGCATCAGCGGCAATACGGGTTCACCGCCGACGACGAGCCGGTGCAACTCGTCACCTTCCGCGTCGAAGCCTCCGCGATCGTCCCCAAGGCTCGGTTCACCCCGTCGGCCGAAGCGGGACCCGACCCGGCGGCGGCGCTGATCGGATACCGCTCCGTCTGGTTGCCGGAGGCCGGCGGCGCGGTGGAGACGCCCATCTATGACCGGACGCGACTGCGCCCCGGCAATTGCGTCCCCGGCCCGGCGATCGTCGAGCAGATGGACGCCACGACGGTCATCCTCCCCGGCTGGACGGCGCGCGTCGAACCCTATCTCAACCTGATCCTGGAGGCCGCGCCATGATCAATCCGATCACCATCGAGGTCATCGGCAGCGCGCTCTCCTCGATCGTCGAGGAAATGGGCGAGGCGCTGGTCCGCGCGTCGTATTCGACGAACATCAAGGAGCGGCGGGACTGTTCCACGGCACTGTTCGATCTTGAGGGCCGGACGCTGTGCCAGGCGGAACACATTCCGATGCACCTGGGCAGTTTCCTGGACCTGATCCCGCACATCATGAAGCGGCATCCGATCCAGGACATGCGTCCGGGCGATGTTTTCGTCGGCAACGATGCGTATGAAGGCGGCGGCACGCATCTGCCCGACATCGTGCTGGCGGAGCCGGTCTTCGTCGGCGGACAGATGGTCGCCTGGGCGGTGAACCTGGCGCACCATGCCGATTTCGCCGATCGGGGCCATGCCCATATCTACCAGGAGGGCTTGCGCATCCCGCCTATACGCCTGTATCGCGAAGGTGTGCTGACCCAGGACGTGATGGACTTGATCCTGCTCAACTGCCAGGTCCCCAGAGAGCGTCTGTCGGACTTCAGGGCGCAGATGGCCGCAAATCGCCTGGGAGTGCAACGACTCCAGGGACTGTGCGCCAAATACGGCCGCGAAACGGTCCTGCAGGCCGGGTCGGCGCTGATGGACTATGCCGAGCGCAAGATGCGCACGGGCATCGTCGCTATACCGGACGGGACATATCGTTTCCGCGATCGTTACGATTGCCCCGAGATCGATGGTGAGTTGGACCTGTCCTGCGAGATCACCGTCTCGGGCGATTCGATGCATCTTCATTTCGAAGCGCCACCCCAGGCTCGCGCCGGGCTCAACATGACCATGACAGCGCTATTGTCGACCGTGTATTACGCGGTGAAGACCGTGGTGGACCCGACTATCCTGCCGAATGCCGGCCTCGCGCGACCGCTGTCCGTCACCGCACCCGCAGGAACCGTGGTGAACTGCGTGCATCCCGCCGCCATCAACGGGCGGTTGTCGCTGTGCCAGCGCGTCGTCGACCTGATCTTCGGCGCATTGGCCATGGCAGTGCCCCGCCAGGTGACGGCGGCGTCGAACGGGGCGTGTTTCTCGATCACCTTCGCGGGCCACCAGCCGGGGGATAACGCGCTTTGGGTCTATCTCGAAACAATCGGCGGGGGATCGGGTGCGCGCTGGAACAAGGACGGGCTGGACGGCGTCCATGTGCATATGACCAACACATCCAACCTGCCGGTCGAGGCTTTGGAGCTGGAATATCCGCTGACCTTGATGCGGTATGAGTTGGTGAACGGATCGGGCGGCGCCGGTCAATATCGTGGCGGCATGGCGATCAGGCGGGTCTATCGTGCGGATCACGATTGCCATGTGCGTGTGGACGGGGCGCGCATCCTGTCGCGCCCCTGGGGACTCGATGGCGGGCTGCCGGGCGGGTACGCGTCGATCACATCGTCGGCCAACCTGAATCACGGCAATGCGATGCTGCGGCGCGGCGACCTGATCGCCGTGGTGACCGGAGGATCGGGCGGCTATGGACCGCCGTCGGAACGGAGCGCGGCGGCCGTGGCTCAGGACCTGCGGGAAGAGCGCATCGACGAGGAGACAGCCGGAACGACTTACGGCAACGCACGGGGAATTTGAAGCAGCAACGGGTATAGAGATGACGAATTGCTCATAATGATGCGCGGTTTGAAAACGAAGCGTAAAAGGCTTGCTCCTGCGGCAAGTTTCACGGCATCAAAGTTGGAATGAGCAATTTCGTCCGCGCATGACCCATTCGTCATGAACCCGCTTGCATGGCTCATCAGCTTCTTTTTGCCCGCCTGCGGCTTCGCCGGCGCACAGGGGCTGCCGGTGCCCCCGCCCATGGATGCGACCGCGATCGTTCGTCCAGCGACGCCCAACACGGCACTGGCAGGGCCGGAGAGCCTGAAGCCGATCCCGGACATCTTCGTTCCACCCTTCCCGGTCTCACCGGACCGGCTTTTCACCCTGATCCGAACAGTCGCCGCCAGCGAGCCGCGCACGTATGAAGCCGCGATCTATCCCGACCGGCGACAGGTGGATTATGTCGTGCGCAGCGCCGTGTTCAATTTTCCCGACCTGGTGATGGTCCAAGTCCTGCCGGAAGGGCAGGACGGCAGCGACCTGATCCTCTGGTCACGTAGCGTCTACGGCCATTCCGACCTCGGCGTGAACCATAAGCGCCTGATCACCTGGCTCGCCGCCTTGCGCGCCAGGCTGTCCCATTTCGGAGAGAAATGATCCCCCATGCGTGGTATTGGACCGTTCCTTAAGGACGCCTGGCAGCTCACCCGCCCGTACTTCGCCTCATCGGAGGAACGGTGGTCGGCGCGCGGCATCCTGGCCGCCATCGTCGCCATGAACCTGATGCTCGTCGGCCTGTCGGTGGTTCTGAGCTTCTGGCGGCGGGAGTTCTATAACGCCCTGCAGGACAAGGACTGGAAGGCGTTCATGGAGCTGCTGTTCGTGTATCGCCACACACCCAGCGGCTTCATGCCCGGATTCTGCGAGGTCGCTGCGATCTTCATCCTGCTGAGCGTCTATTCGGTCTACCTGAACCAGTTGTTGCAGATTCGCTGGCGCCGCTGGCTGACGCGGCAGTTCCTGCACGAATGGCTGGCCGACCGGGCCTATTACAACATCAGCCTGACCGCCGACCGGGAAGCGGTGGGCACCGACAACCCCGACCAGCGCATTTCAGAGGACCTGCGCGATTTCACCCGCATGGCGCTGACCCTGTCGCTGGACCTGCTGTCGAACATCGTGTCCCTGTTCAGCTTCATCGGTATCCTCTGGGGCCTGTCCGGCGCCGTCGAGGCGTTCGGCATCCCGATCCCCGGCTACATGGTCTGGGTGGCACTCGCTTATGCGCTGGTGGGCACGACCCTGACCCATCTGGTCGGCCGCCCGCTGACCATCCTGAACTTCCGCCAGCAGCGGGTAGAGGCCGATTTCCGTTACGCCCTGGTCCGCATCCGCGAGAACATGGAAGGCATCGCCCTGCACCGCGGGGAGCAGGAAGAGATCGTCACGCTGCGACAGCGCTTCGCCGAAGTGATCGCCAACTGGTGGCAGATCATGAACCGGACCAAGCTGCTGAACACGCTGACCAACGGCTATGCCCAGGTCGCTGTCATCTTCCCGGTCGTGGTTGCCGCGCCGCGTTATTTCGCCGGCTCCATGCAGCTGGGCGGGCTGATGCAGACGGTGGGTGCCTTCGGGTCGGTGCAAAGCTCGATGTCCTGGTTCGTCGACTCCTATGCGCAGCTCGCGCAATGGCGCGCCATTGTCGAACGTCTCGCGACCTTCCACCGTGCGATCGTCAAGGCTCGGGCGGAAAACCACGGCGGCTTCCAGGCCTCGGTCTCACCCGACGGCACACTGCGCCTGATCGATGTGACGATGACACTGCCGGACGGCACCAAGCTGCTGGAGGGCGCCGACCTGATGCTGACGCCCGGCCATTCGGTGGTGATCACGGGTCGTACAGGCTCCGGCAAGTCGACCTTGTTCCGCGTGATGGCCGGCATCTGGCCGTTCGGGCATGGCACAGTGGAAATTCCGGAAAACTCTTTCTTCCTGCCCCAGCGCCCGTACATCCCGCTCGGTTCCCTGCGGCACGTGATCACCTATCCGCATGCCGTCGAGGCGTTCACACATGAGGAGATCGTCCAGGCCCTGGTCGACGCCGGCCTGCCCAAGCTGTGCGAACGGGTGGGCGACGACGACAACTGGCCGATGCGCCTGTCGGGGGGTGAACAGCAACGCATTGCGGTGGCCCGAGCGCTGCTGGCGAAGCCGGACTGGATCTTCCTGGATGAGGCGACCGCCAGCCTCGATCCGAAGGCGGAGGAGGACGTTTACCGCATCCTGAGGACGCGCCTACCGAACGCGACCCTGGTCTCGATTGCTCATCGCCCCTCGGTCGCGGCGTTCCACGATGAACGCCTGGTCTTCCAGCGGGATGAGGGTAAGACCGGCACCCTGGTGACCAGCACGCCCGTTCCGGCAGCGGGAGAGTGACGTGACACAGTCGGAATCGCCGCCGCGCTTTGCGGACATCGCCGAACCGAAGCCGACGGCGGAGGGGTTGGCAGCGGCATATGCCAAGGTGAGCGCCGACCTGGACCGCGGCGACGTGCGTTCAGCGGTGGCGGCTTGGGAGCATTTGCGGCGCGCCTACGGCACCTGGTCGTCGCTGGTGCATCTGCGGTTCGCACAGAATACCGCCGATCCGGCCGCGAAAGCGGATCGCGACTACGCGGACATCCTGGCACCCGAGGCGACCGACCTGGAGAATGCTGTGAAGCGGCGCCTGCTGGCCGAACCCGACCAGCCAGGTCTTGCGCCTTTGGTCGGCGCGCACGCGCTACGGCTTTGGGAGTCCGACATCACCACGTTCGATCCGGCCATCAAACCCGACCTCGAGGAAGAGGCCCGACTCTCCGCGCGGTACACCGAACTCCTGGCATCGGCGAAGCTGTCGATCGAGGGGAAGACCGTGAACCTGGCGGGACTTGGCCCCTTTGCTGAACATCCGGATCGCGGCATCCGGCACGAGGCCGCGCGGGTCGGCTGGACGTTCTTCGAGACCCATGCGGCGGAGCTGGACGAAATCTATGACAAGCTCGTCGCCTTGCGGGACGGCATGGCGCGGAAGCTGGGCTATCCGAACTTCATTCCCCTAGGCTATCGGCTGCTGCGGCGCGTGGATTACGGCCCCGACGACGTCGCCCGCTACCGTCAGGAAGTGCTGCACCACGTCGTCCCCCTGGTCGGCCGGCTGCTGGAGGCGCGGCGGGCGGCCAATGGTTGGGACCGGCTGCGCTTCTGGGATGAGAACCTGATCGACCCGGCCGGCAATCCCAAGCCGATCGGCGATCACGACGTGCTGGTGGCGGCCGCGCAAGCCATGTTCGCGGGCATGGACAGTCGGCTCGCGGACTTCTACCGGTCGATGATCGATGGCGGCTTCACCGACTTGAAGAACCGGCCTGACAAGGCGGGGGGCGGGTTCTGCACGTCCTTCCCCAGCGTTGGGATGCCGTTCATCTTCGCTAATTTCAACGGCACCCATCACGACATCGGCGTGTTCACCCACGAGATGGGGCATGCGTTCCAGAACTGGGAAAGCCGCCATCAGCCGAACATCGATTACCTCTGGCCGACGATGGAGGCCGCGGAAATCAACTCGATGGGGCTGGAGTTCCTGACCTATCCGGGGATCGGCAAGCTGGTGGGCGAGGACGCAGCGGACCGTTTCCGCCGCATGCACCTGATCGGGGCGCTGGCATTCCTGCCCTATGGCGTGTGCGTCGATCATTTCCAGCACGAGGTCTATGCCAATCCCGGGGCATCGCCGGCCGAACGGCATGTGATCTGGCAGCGTTTGGAACGGAAGTACATGCCGTGGTCCGATTACGGCGACATCGCGTTCCTGAACAAAGGCGGCCGCTGGCAGGCGAAGCCGCATATCTACGGCTCGCCGTTCTACTACATCGACTACACCCTGGCGCAGTGCTGCGCGATGCAGTTCTGGGTGAAGTCGCGGCAGGATTATCGCGCGGCACTGGACGCCTATATCGCGCTGTGTGCCCGCGGCGGGTCCGCACCATTCCAGGACCTGGTGCGCGCGGCGGGTCTAGTGTCGCCATTCACCGAGGGGGCACTGGCGGACGTGGTTCGGGAGGCGGAAGCGTTTTTGGGCGGGTAAGCCCGCTACACCGTCTCACGCTGCCGCAGGTCGTTGTTCGTCCGATGGTCACCGGCCATCCAACGCGCCAACTCACTGTGGGCGTCGGCGCGGCGGATGGCATCAATGTCGCCAGCGTGCGGCGGGTCGACCGTGAATTCCGTGATCAGGCCGTCCGGGGACTCGCAGTACATCGACCGGCAATAGCCATGGTCGGTCTCGCGCACCGCCAGGCCCGCCGCCTTCACGCGGCCCAGGAGTTCATCATAGGTCCCGGCATCGACCTTGAAGGCGATGTGGTCAAAGCTGCGGATTTCCGCCGGTTTTTCGGCCTGGGTCTTGCGATAGACCTCGTCGTCGGCGAACGAGAAGAACGCCAGCGCGCCGCCGTCAGCCAGGGAGTAGAATGTGTGGCAGAACGCCACCTCCCGCCCGACCCAGGCATTGAAGTGCTTCTCGCACCAGGTTGCAGTCAGTGGGATGCCCAGGACATCTTCGAAGAACTGGCGATTCTTCTCCTGGTCGCGCACCACATAGGCGTGGTGGTGCAGCCGCTCCGGCCCTTTCGACAGCAGTCGGGTCATCATCGTCCTCCCTGATGTTCTTCGCCCCAGACTGCGCCTGCACGGGCGGCCTTGTCGAGCGCTTACGCCGCGGCGCGGGCGTCCTCCTGGATCATGTCGGAGGCCTTCTCGGCGATCATGATCGTCGGGGCGTTGGTGTTGCCAGCGGGGATCGTCGGCATCACCGAGGCGTCCACCACCCGCAGCCCGGGGATGCCGCGCACTTTCAGCCGCGGATCGACCACGGCCGCCGGGCCCTGGCCCATGCCGCAGGTCCCGACCGGATGCAAGTTGGATACGCCGCGTTCGCGTATGTCCGCCGCGATTTCCTCATCGGTCTGGACCGTCTTGCCGGGCGAGGTCTCCTCGACCAGCAGCGTCCGCATCGCGTCCTGCCGCACGATGTCGCGTGCGATGCGGACGCCGGCGATCATGGCACGCATATCGTTCTCGCTGCGCATGAAGTTGAAGCGGATTTCCGGTGGCGCGAACGGATCGGCGCTACGCAGTCGCACCGTTCCGCGCCCGTCCGGCGTCAGATGCACCGGACTGAGGGAAATGCCGGGGAACGGGTAGGAGACGATGCCCTGGGCGTTCCGTTCGACGACCGACCAGTTGGAGATGTTGATCTGCATGTCCGGCCGCTCGAGCCGCTTGTCGGTGCGGACCAGCGCGCCGACATACATGCCGTTGCCGGACATTGGTCCCGAGCGGAAGAAGACGTATCGGGCGCCGGCCGTCATACGCTCGATGAAGCTGTACGACAGGCCGTTCAGAGACAGATTGCGGGAGATACGATAGGTGCAATACGTATTGAAATGATCCTGCAGGTTCGAACCGACGCCCGGCAGGTCCTTGACGACCTCGATCCCCATGTCGCGCAGATGCTGCGCCGGACCGACGCCCGACAATTGCAGCAATTGCGGGGAACCGTAGGCGCCTCCCGAAACAACCACCTCCCGGCCGGCGTATGCCACTTGCTTCTGTCCCTTCACCATGAATTCGACGCCGTGTGCCCGCCCGTCCTTGAACAGGATACGGCTGGCATGGGCATGGGTCTGGACCGTCAAGTTGGGACGCTTCTTCGCGATGGTCAGATAGGCGGCCGCGGTGCTCCAGCGGCGCTTGTCTTTCGTCGTTGTCTGGTAATAGCCGCAACCTTCCTGTTTGGCGCCATTGAAATCCGGGTTGAACGGGATACCCGCCTGCTGGCATGCCTTCACGAGGACGCGGGCGATTTCCCAGTCATAGGGCTGGTTGGAGACTCGTAACGGGCCGCCGACGCCATGGAATTCGTCGGCACCGCGTTCGTTGTCCTCCGCCTTGCGGAAATAGGGCAGGACGGATTCGTAATCCCAGCCCTCATTGCCGAGCTGGCGCCATTGATCGTAATCGGCGGCGTTCCCGCGCATGTAGATCATGCCGTTGATCGAGCTGGTGCCGCCCAGCACCTTGCCGCGCGGCTGGTACATGGTGCGGTTATTCAGTTCCTTCTCCGGCTCGCTCTCAAAACGCCAGTTCAGCACCGGATGCGCGAAGGTCTTGGCATAGCCCATCGGGACGTGGATCCACCAGTTGGTGTCCGGCCCCCCGGCCTCCAGCAACAAAACTTTGTAGCGGCCGGATTCGGTGAGCCGCGCGGCCAGGACGCAGCCCGCCGATCCCGCGCCGGTGACGATGAAGTCGTATGTTGCCTCGGTCATTTCCCGCCCCGTGTTTCATTGGGCGCAGCATGGCGCGCTTGACGGCCGCCGACAACCGCCAGTTGGCCTAAGCGACGGAGATGTGGGACACTTCGGCAGATCCAGCCAAGGATCGGACGAACGAATCGGGGAGAGATCCAAGGATGAATAGGCGCAATTTCCTGGGAAAAGCCGCCGTCACAGGCGGTATGGCGTTTTGCAGCTGCAATCTGTTCGGCACCCGCGTTGCCAAGGCGGCCCCGGCGCGGCTGCCGGTCGTCGTGAACGGCAAACGAGTCAAGACGATCGACGTCCATTCCCATTGCATGTTCCACGAGGCCAACAACCTGCTTGGCCCACAGGCAGCGGCCCAGTTGGAGCCGAACATCAACGGCACCAAAGAGGTCTTCATCGCGGTCGAAGAGCGGCTGAAGGCAATGGATTCCCAGGCCGTCGACATGGAAGTCCTGTCTGTCAATCCGTTCTGGTTCACCGCCGATCGCGATGTGGCCGCGAAGATCTGCGACATCAACAATCAGAAGATGGCCGAGATCACCCATGCCCATCCCGATCGCTTCGCCGCTTTCGCCTCCCTGGCGTTGCAGGATCCGCAACTCGCGGCGCAGCAGTTGGAAAAGGCGATGAAGACGATGGGCATGAAAGGCGCGGCGATCGGTGACGTCGTTGGCGACGACGAGTTCTCCAACCCGAAATTCGATCCGGTCTGGCAGAAGGCCGAAGAGCTGGGGGCCGTCCTGTTCATCCATCCCCAGGGCGTGCCGGCACTGTCCAAGCGGTTGCAAGGCAATGGCTGGTTGACCAACACGGTCGCCTATCCGCTGGGGACGACGATCGCGCTGCAGCACCTGATCTTCGACGGCACGCTCGACAAGTTCCCCGGATTGAAGGTGTTGGGCGCACATGGCGGCGGGTATCTTCCGTCCTATGCGCCGCGCGACGATCACGCCTGCAGCGTTGCGCCGGTGTTCTGCAATCCCAATATCAAGTTGAAAAAGAAACCGACGGAATACCTGCGGCAGATTTATGTCGACGCCCTGGTCTTCACTCCCGAGGCCCTGCGGCACCTCGCCGCGCAAGTCGGCCCCAGTCAGATCATGCTCGGGAGCGACTATCCGTATCCGTGGGAGTTGCATCCCGTGGACGCGATCATGGCGACGACGTCTTTGTCGGAGAAGGATCGAGCAGCCATCCTTGGGGGGAATGCCGCGCGAGTGATGGGGATCAAGGGGTGATGTCGACCTGAGGGTTTCCGTCGTGACCGGGAATTCCTCTATTCTCCCAAGTAGAACTGCCGGATCAGCTCGTTATTGTTCAGCTCCTCGGCCGAATTCCCCTCGAAGGCGATATTCCCATGCACGATCACGTAGCCCCGATCGGCAATCCGGATCGCCTGGGTGAAATTCTGTTCCGTCATCAAAACGGCAAGTTGGAACCGATCCTTCAGCTCCTTGATCTTGTCGATCGTCCGCGCCACTAGCAGCGGCGCCAGGCCGACCGAAGGCTCATCGATCAGCAGCAGCTTCGGCGCCGACATCAGCGCGCGTCCCAGCGCGAGCATCTGCTGTTCACCCCCGCTCATGGAGCCCGCCAGTTGGTGCCGCCGCTCCGCCAGCCGCGGAAACGCCTCGAAGCAGAACTCCAGGTTCTGCTTGATCAAAGGCCGAGCGGATTTGCGGAAGGCGCCCATCAGGAGGTTTTCGGCAACGGTCAGGCGGGGGAACAGCCGTCGCCCCTCCGGCACGAAACCGATGCCCAGATCGACGATCGCCTCCGTGGCCATGCCGCACAGCTCATGCGCCTGCCCGTCGATCGTCGCGACGATCGATCCAGCGGTGGGACGTACCATGCCCATCACGCATTTCATGAGCGTGGACTTGCCGTTGCCGTTGGTGCCCAGCAGCGTGATCGTTTCACCCTCACCGACCGACAGCGATACGTTGTGCAGGATGCGCACAGCGCCATAACCGGCATCGAGCCCGGTGATCGTAAGGTTAGCTGCCAAGATACGCCGCCACGACGTCGGGCTGGCGGATCACTTCCCGCGGGTCGCCATCAGCGATCTTGCGCCCTGCCGTCAGCACCACCAGCCGCTGGGAAAACGCCAGCACTGCCCGCATGATGTGCTCGATCATGATGATCGTGATGCCCTGCTCGTTCAGGCGCATCAACAGCGCCAGGATATCGTCCACCTCCTGATGCGATAGCCCGGCCATCGCCTCATCGGCGATCAGCAGGCGCGGTTCCGAGGCCATGGCGCGGGCGAGTTCCAACTTGCGCATCTCGATCTGCGTCAGGTCGCCGGGCCTTTTCGCGGATTTGTCGGCGAGCCCCACCATGTCCAGCAATTCATGGCATCGCTGCCTGGGATCGGGAACCCCATGCGCGCGGCCCACATACATGATCGGCACCAGCACGTTCTCGGCCAAGGTCAGTGTGTGGAAGGGCCGCGGCAACTGGAAGCTGCGCGCCATCCCCAGCCGGGTACGCTGATGCGCCTTCAGGCCATTCAGCGCATGGCCGTCGAATTCCACCTGCCCCGAATCGTTGCGCAGCGTGCCGCAGAGGCAGTTGACCAGCGTGCTCTTGCCCGATCCGTTCGGCCCGATCAGTCCCAGACGCTCGCCCCGATCGATAGAGAGGTCGATGTTGGCCAGGGCAACGAAGCCGCCGAAGCGCTTGCCCAGGCCTGTGGCATTCAGGATCGTGTCCGTCATCGCCGGAACCACCCGACGATGCCGCGCGGCGCGGCGATGACGAACAGCACCAGCAGCAGGCCCACGATCAGCAGCGACAACGCCGAGGAGATCGTCACGGTCGCAACCTGTTGCATCGTCCCCAGCAACACCGCACCGATGACCGGCCCCGCCCAGGTCGACGTCCCGCCGATCAGCGGCATCGCGATGGTGTTGACGGCGTAGCTCAGGCTGAAGCCGGAAGCCGGGTCCAGGTAGGTAACGTAATAGGGCAACGGTGCCCCCGCCATGCCCATGAACGCGCCCGACAATACGGTCGCCAGCAGCTTGAGCCGCAACGTCGGCACGCCGGACGCCTCGGCCGCGCCTTCATCGTCGCGGATCGTCGCGAAGCCATAGCCGAGCTGGGAAAACTGGATGGCGCGAGCGGTGGCAACGGCGATCACGGACAGCAGCAGCATGACCAGGAACAGATAGCGGATATAGTCCCCGCCAAGGATCGGCGACGCCGAGGGGCGCAGGACATAGGCGCCCCGGGACCCGCCGACATAGTTCCAGTTGGTGATCAGCGTCTGCATCACCACCGCCATGGCCAGCGTGGCGATGGAGAAGAACGTGCCGCGCAGGCGCAGGGTCAGGTATCCCATCCCCAGGCCGATGACGCCGGAGACCACGCCGCCGACCAGCATCATCAGCGGCAGCGGCATCGGAAGCGCCTTGTGCAGCGCGACAGTGGAATAGGCGCCCAGTGCGAAGAACGCAGCGGTGCCGAAGTTCACGTAGCCGGTGTAGCCGCCGAGGATGTTCCATGCGGTCGCCAGCACGACATATTGCAGCACGACGTAGCCGGCGAAATACAGGTAGTCGTTGTCCACCAGGAAGACGCCCCCGAACACCGCGGCCGCGACGACCAGCAGGATCAGGATGAAGCGCAGGTTCGCCATCAGCGCCGCCCGAAGAGGCCGGCCGGGCGGATCGCCAGCGTCAGCAGCAGGAACCCGAATGCCACCGCCGGTGACCAGGACGGCCCGTAATAGGTGGCGGTGAAGCTCTCCACGATGCCCAGCGCCATCGCGGCCGACACCGTGCCCGCAAAGCTGCCCAGGCCGCCCATCACGCAGATGGCGAAGATCCGGCCGATATAATCGCGGCCGACCGAAGGCTCGACCGGCTGGATGATGATCAGAATGGCTCCGGCGATCGAGGCGCTGGCGATCGACAGCCCGAACGCGACGCGCTTGATACGGCTGGGATTGGCGGCCATCAGCCGGAGTGCCTGCGGATCCTGCGCCACCGCTTGGATCGCGCGCCCCACGAAAGTGTGGGACATGAACACCTGCAGCGTCGCGACCAGCAGCAGTGACACCAGACACGGCACCAGCAGCCGCAGCGGCAGGTCAATCACGCCCCAATGCAGGCTCGGTCCCACATATGGCGCCTCGACCAGTCGATAGTCGACGCCGAATGTCAGCGACAGCGTCACCTCAGTGATGAACAGGATGCCGAAGAAGAAGGCCAGGCCGCGGATCGCGGCATCGCCTCGTCGCTCGAACGACACGTCGTAGATGGTGTAGATCGCTGCGCCCAGCAGGTAGAACGCGGGCAGCAGGATCACGCTTGCCAGGATCGGGTCGAGCCCGAACACCGAATTGGCGATATAGGCGGTATAAGATCCCAGGATGATGAACGCCGGATGCGCGATGTTCACGATGTCGAGCATGCCGAAGGAGATCGACACCCCGATCGTCACAGCCGCGTAGAAGCCCCCCAGCAGCACCCCCGATACGAGGGCGTTTCCCCACAGATCGAAAGACAGGTCCATCGGTTCGCTTTTGACGTTTCCGAGTCCCTATCTGACAAAGCCGGATCGACTTGGCTAGGGGGCGGTTCCTGTCAAAGCCCCCTCACTGCCGCGTCGACCGCGTCCCCCAACCGCTCGACGATCGTATCGATGTCGGCAGCCTGGACGATGTAGGGGGGTGCCAAGATGATATGGTCGCCGTTCTTGCCGTCCAGCGTTCCGCCCATCGGATAGGCGGCGAGGCCTCGCGCCATCGCTTCGGCCTTCACCCGCTGATTGAAGTTCACCGAGGGATCGAACATGGATTTCGTTGCGCGGTCGGTGACGAACTCCAACGCCCAGAACAGGCCCCGGCCGCGGATGTCGCCGACATGGCGATGGTTGCCGAAACGGTCGTTCAATGCCGTTTCCAGCCGCTCACCCATGCGCGCGACGTTCTCCACCAGGCCGTCCTCGCGGATGATGCGCTGCACCTCCAGCGCGGCGGCGCAGGCGACGGGGTGGGCCTGATAGGTCTGGCCATGCAGGAAGCCACCGCTGCCGTTGGCCAGCGCCTTGACGATCCGGTCGTGGATCAGGATGCCGCCGATCGGCTGGTAGCCGCTGCCAAGGCCCTTGGCGATGACCTGGATGTCGGGGGTCACGCCCTCCTGTTCCCATGCATGCATGGTGCCGGTGCGGCCCATGCCGCACATCACCTCGTCCAGGATCAGCAGTGCGCCGTAGCGGTCGCAGACCTCCCGGACGCGCCGGAAATAGCCGGGCAGGGCGGCGACGCAGCCGGTCGTGGCGCCGACCACCGGTTCGGCGAGGAAGGCGGTCACCGTGTCCGGGCCGACGCGCTGGAACTCCCGATCCAACTCATCGATCAACCGGTCCAGGTATTGGGCGTCGGTTTCCCCGTCCTGCTTGAACCGGTAGGGGAAGCAAGGGGATACTAGGCTGTGCGCCGGCGACAGGATCGGCTCGTAATACGCTCGCCGCATCATGTTGCCCCCGGCGGCCAGCGCCCCCAGTGTGGTGCCATGATAGGATTGGCGGCGAGCGATGGTACGAACGCGCCGGGGCTGCCCGATCTCCAGGAAATACTGCCGGGCGAGCTTGATCGCGGCCTCGTTCCCCTCTGACCCCGAGGAACAGAACCACGCGCGCGTCAGCCCGCCCGGTTCGTCGTGTAGGATGATCTCGGCAAGGTCCTCGGCCGGCTGGTTGGAGAAGGTTCCGGTATGGGCATACGCCATGGCGGCGGCCTGGGCGCCGATCGCCTCGGCGATACGGCGGTTGCCGTGACCCAGACAGGCGACGGCGGCGCCGCCCGAGGCGTCGATGACGGCCCGCCCGTCCGCGGTGTGAAGATAGATGCCGTCACCGGAGACGGCGACCGGCGGAATTGCGCCGGAGCGATGGAGGACGCGGCTCATGAATCAGGTTCCGAAGCAGGGACGACCGACCATACGCGGTTGAACGCCGCAATCAACGCCGGTTCGTATACGTCGCGGACGGCCGCCCGAGGTCGCGGGAGGTATGGGACCAGCCCTCACGCAGATAGGTCCATCCCGTCACGACTGTCAGGCATGCCGACACCCACAGCAATCCCTGCCCCAGTGTCATCAGCGGCAGCGCATCCAGGCCCAATAGCGGAATCTTTGGCGTTCCTGCGAGCATCAACGCGAGGGCGGTCATCTGGAAGCCGGTCTTCCATTTCGCCAGATAGGTGACGGGAAGCCCGATACGGGCCTTGGCCAGGTATTCCCGCAACCCGCTGACCAGTATCTCCCGCAGGATGATGACCATCGCGGGATACAAGGTGTAGTGGGAGATGCGCATATCGCCCACCAGGCTCATGATCACCGCGGCGACCAGCAGCTTGTCGGCAATCGGGTCGAGCATCTTGCCGAGTTCGGACTCGATCCGCCGGGTCCGAGCCAGCTTGCCGTCGAAGTAGTCGGTGATCGCAGCGGCGCAGAAGACCAACGACGCCAGGATGTCACAGGTCTGGGCCCCTATCTCCACCAGCAGGACAATCACCGGGATTGCGGCGATGCGCGACAGGGTCAGGGCGTTCGGCAGGCCTATCGCCATGGGTGTGCGCCCCCCCAACGAGGCTTGGGACGGTTCTGGAGCCAGGTTTCCCGGGCCAAATATCCGAGCGAGCCGCGTCGCCCGGAGCAGGTCGCGTTCATTGCCTCGATCGCCTGTCAGCGGTGTTGCCGGTGGCAGTCCATGGGAGTAGTGGTCCGGAGCCCCTTGTGGTCCGTTGTCTGCGCCATGGTCAAGGCAAAGGGTCGCGCACTGGCGGCAGCCGCCGCCAGCCAGTGAAGCCGTTACGGGCGAATCATGGCGTCAAGTGCCTGATCCGCGGCGCGACCTCCTCCTTCAGCAGGCGCAGGGACGTGTGCCAAGCCTCCGGCTGCTCCGAATAGTCGAAGCCGAAGACCAGCAGGCCGCCGAAGCCGCCGACGTCGTTGTAAACCCGCTCCAGCTTCTCGGCCACCGTGGCAGGCGATCCGATCAGCCAGTTGTGCCGGGCGCAGTACTCGGGCGTCACGTCGGAATCCGGTACCGATGGATTGTGCTTCAGGTAATCCAGGAAGCCGAAATTCCCCAGGAGCGGCAGGAAGTATTCCCGCATCATGCGCCCCATCATGCCGCCGACCGACAGCCGCCAGGCTTCCTCGTCAGTGGGGGCGACGAATACCTCCCGCACCATGCGCCAGTCGCGCCGGCTGGGCGTCCGGCCGGAGCGGCGGGCGCCTTCCTCCACCGCTGCCCAATGGGTGGCGACATAGGCGGGGTTCAAGTTGAGCGACAGCGGCAGGAACCCGTGCTCCCCGGCCATTTTCAGCGTGTCGGAGTTCTTCGACAGTCCGGCCACGCCGATCGGCGGGTGGGGTTTCTGCAACGGCTTGATGTGCGGCTTGAGGAAACCGTACATCGTCTCAGGCTTCGTCACCTTCCAGAACTGACCTTGAAAGTCGAAGGCCGGCTCGTCACTCCACAGCCGCAGGATGATGTCGAGCGCCTCCCGCGTCATCTGCCGGTTCGTCCCCGATGTCCCGTCGACATGGAACATCGCCCAGTCGCTCGGCAGGCCCGAGGCGGCGATGCCAAACATCAACCGTCCTTCCGACAGGTGATCCAGCATTGCAACGCGGTTCGCGAGCTCCGCCGGATGGTGGTAGGGCAACAGAAAGCCACCCGGACCGATGCGCAGCCGTTTCGTCTGCAACAGCGCCTGCGCGATCAGCAGATCAGGCGCCGGATGCGGTTCCCAGGGCGCAGTGTGGTGTTCCCCGATCCAGGCTTCCGCGTAGCCCAACTCGTCCAGCCAACGGAGGGTCTGCAAATCCCAGTCGTGGCCGGCCTTCAGGCTCCGCTCCGGCGGGTGCGAGGGCATCGCGAAATAGCCGAGTTCCATGGCCTGCCTCCTCCCGTTCGTTGCACATCGGGGTGCATTATGCGGAGAGGCTGCGCGGTTCCGATGGCTCCGTCAACTTCGGTTTTCGGCGACAGCAGGCGCACGCTGGTCGCGGAGCCAGCCCCGATCGTCCACCCCCAATCGCGTCGGGCCGTGAAGACCTAATGGTGCCCCAGCATATGCTTCCCGATTTCCTGCGGATCGGCGCCCTCGGCGGGCATCTCATGCACCACCTGTCCCTCGTGCATGACCACGATCCGGTCAGCCAGCTCCAGGATCTCATCCAGATCCTCGGAAATCAGCAGCACCGCCGTTCCCGCGTTCCGTGCCGCCATGATCCGAGCGCGGGTTTCCGCGACGGCTTTGACGTCCAGGCCGAAGCACGGGTTGGCGACGACCAGCAGCCTCACGTCGCCGTCCAGCTCCCGCGCCAGCACGCAGCGCTGCACGTTGCCGCCCGATAGCACAGCGATCGGTGCCTCGGGCGACGGCGTGCGGATGCCGTAGGCTGCGATCATCGCGCGCGCCCGATCGGCCATGCCGGCGCGATCGAGCCAGAAGCGGCGCTGCTTGCCGGCGCCGGTGTCGAAAGCGCGCAAGTTCAGGTTGTCGATCACCGTCATCGGCGGGACGCAGCCGTTGCGCAACGGCTCTTCCGGCAGGACCCGTACGTCGCGCGCCTGAGACTCCGCGCGGCTGGCCGCATAGGGTGCCTGGTCCACCAGGATCTCGCCACCGGCGATGGGACGCTGGCCGCCCAGGACCTCGACAAGGTCCTTTTGCCCGTTCCCCGAAACACCTGCGATGCCGACGATTTCATGCGCACGCACCGTCAGCTTCTCGATCGACAAGCCTTTGCGGCCGCCTTCCGCTTCGGTTGTCAGGCCTGACAGCGCCAACCGGACGTCCTCGGCCGGCGCGCCGATCCGTTCGGCGCTTTTCGGCGCGTGCGGCTCGCCGATCATCATCGCCGTCATGTCGTCGGGGGTCAGGTCCCGCACCCGACCAGCGCCGGCCAGGCGGCCGCGGCGCAGCACGGTGACCTCATCGACGAAGGCGAAGACCTCCTTCAACCGATGCGTGATGATGACGATGGTCAGCGCGCCGGAATGCGCGAGGTCGCGCACCAGCCCCAGCATCTCGGCCGCTTCCTGCGGCGTCAGGACCGAGGTCGGTTCGTCCAGCACCAGGAATTTCCGATGCAGGTAGAGCTGCTTCACAATCTCGGTCTTCTGCCGCTCCCCCGCGGCGAGGCTGCCGACCTCGGCTTCCAGCGGCACCTTGAACGGCATGCGCTCCATGAAGGCGTGCAGCCGGTCGAGCTCGTCGCGCCAGTTGATCAGCGCAGGGACATTGGCGCGCGACATCACTAGGTTTTCCGCGACCGTCATCGACGGCACCAGGGTGAAGTGCTGATACACCATGCCCAGGCCCAGCGCGTCGGCGTCGGCCGGGCGCTCGATCGCAACCTCGCGACCGTCGACGATGAAGCCGCCGTCATCGGCGCGGTAGTAGCCCAGCAGGCATTTCACCAGCGTCGATTTGCCGGCGCCGTTTTCGCCCAGCAAGCCGTGGACCGTCGCGGGCTCGACTTTCATCGAGACTTCGGTCAGCGCATGGAATGCGCCGAATTGCTTGCCGATGCCGACGGCCTCGATGCCGATTGCAGTCACGGCAATTCCTTCAGGAACGTCGCACTGTCGCTGACCGCACCGAACACGCCGCCCTGCATCTTGATCATGTGCAGTGCGGCGGCGTGATTGCCGGCATCGGTGGCGCCGCAGCAATCCGACAGCAGCAGGCATTCGAAGCCACGATCGTTGGCGTCGCGCATCGTGGTGTGGACGCACACATCGGTGGTGATGCCGGACAGGACGATGTTGACGATCCCGCGCGTGCGCAGGACCAGCTCCAGGTCGGTGGCGTAGAAACTACCCTTGCCGGGCTTGTCGATCACGATCTCGCCCGGCAGGGGCGCGAGTTCGGGGATGATCTCCCACCCCGGTTCGCCGCGGGTCAGGATGCGCCCGCACGGGCCGGGATCGCCGATGCCGGCGCCGATCCGGCGTGACCGCCAGCGCTTGTTGGCCGGCAGGTCGGACAGGTCCGGGCGATGGCCTTCGCGGGTATGGATGATCGTGTAGCCGCGCGACCGCAGCGCTGCCAGCACCGAGCCGATCGGACCGATCGGCGCCCTGGTCAGCGACAGGTCGTAGCCCATCTTGTCGACATAGCCGCCGACACCGCAGAAATCGGTCTGCATGTCGATGACGATCAGGGCCGTGTTATCCGGCCGCAGCGCGGCGTCATAAGGCCAGGGATAAGGGTCCGCAGAAATGGTTGGCATGGTCAGCGTCCGATCGAAAGTTGCCCGGGCATGCCGCGCAGCGACCGGCCGCCCTGGGCGGTGATGATCAGTACCACAAGCGTCACGACATACGGTGCCGCATAGAACAGGTAATAGCCCCAGGTGATGCCGACGGTCTGCAGCGACGGTCCCAACGCACCGGCCGCGCCAAACAGCAACGAGGCATAGATGCAGTTGATCGGGTTCCAGCGCGCGAACACGACCAGCGCCACGGCCATCAACCCCTGGCCGGAGGACAGGCCCTCGTTCCAGCTTCCCGGATAATACAGCGACAGGAACGCGCCGCCGATCCCGGCCAAGGCACTGCCCGTCGCGGTCGCGAAGAAGCGCGTGCGATCGATCGGCAATCCCAGCGCCAACGCCGCGTCCTGGCTGTCGCCGACGATGCGCACGCGCAGACCGACACGGGTGGCGTTGAAGCACCAATGCAGGGCAATGGCGGCGGCGATGCCCAGCAGGAACAGCGGACAGACGGACAACGCGTTGCGCACCTGCGCGTTGTCCGACCAGAAGCCGAACGGAATGCCGGGCAGCAGAGGTGCGCTGGGCTGAATGTAGGGCTTACCGAAAAAGAACGCGATACCGGTGCCCGCGACCATGATCGCGATGCCCATCGCCACGTCATTGACCCGCTTCAGCGAGCAGATCGCCCCATGCAGCGCACCAAGCACCAGTCCCACGAAGGCTGCCGCCACCACGCCCGCCCACGGACTTCCCGTTTCATAGGAGGTTGCATAGGCAACCATCGCGCCAAGCACCAGGACACCTTCGTTGCCGAGATTGATGCGGCCGGCCTTCTCCGTCAGGCACTCGCCCAGGGACACGAACAGGAACGGCGTGCTGACCCGGAGCGAACCTGCCATCATCGCCAGCAAGACGGTGCCGACCGATTCCATCAGCCGTTCCCGCGCGGCTGGAACCAACGGAAGCGTCCGTACAGGGTGTCGCTGGTCAGGATGGCGACGAAGATCAATCCCTGCAGCACCTGGATCGTGGCATCGGGCAGATCCAACCGGCGCTGCAACAACCCGTCGGCCGCGCCCAGACCGCCCAGCAGCAGCGCCATCGGCATCACCACCAGCGGATTGAAGCGCGCGAGGAACGCAATCAAGATTCCCGTATAGCCGTATCCCGCGTTCAGCGAGGCATTGGCGCGCCCATACTCCGCAGCCACCTGAATTGCGCCGGCCAGGCCGGCGCAGCCGCCGCCGATCGCGCAGGCCAGCATGATCAGCTTCGTCACCGGAAGCCCCTGCAACTGTGCCGCTCGGACATTCCCGCCGGTTACGCGGGAGGCGAAACCGATGCTGGTGCGATAGATCAGCACCCAACACAGGATGCAGGCCAGGATGCCGACGGGCAGGCCGGGATGCAGGCCCAGCCACGGTACCGTGTCCAGCATGTTCTTATCGCCGATCCCGTAGGTCGACGGCTTGTTCAGGCTGGCGGGATCGCGCAGCACGCCTTCGACCAGGTGGTTGAACAGCGCGAGTCCGATATAGGACAGCACCAGGCTGGCGATCACCTCGTTGACGTTCAGTTTCGCCCGTAACCAACCACTGAGGCCGATCCAAACCGCGCCCATGGCCGTCCCTGCCCCCGCCATCGCCGTCCAGACGATCACCGGACTGGTATTGACCAGCGGCAGCGCGGCGACGGTGGCGGCGAGGCCGCCCAACACCACCGCCGCCTCGCCGCCGATGATCACCAGCCCCAACTGGCCCGGCAGCGCCACGCACAGCGCCGTCAGCAGCAACGGCGCCGCGCGCTCCACCGTGTTCTGGATCGAGAACCATGTGCCGAACGCCCCGCGCCAGACAAGCGCGATGAAATCCAACGGCGAGGCGCCAAGGAACAGCAAGAAGGCCGAAAACAGCGCTGCCGCCACGATCAGGGCGATGGCCGGCGCCAACACCGCCTCGGTCGACCGGCGGAGCGGGTACCAGCGATCGGCGGTCGTGACCGGCGCGGCTGGCGTGGTCGCCGAGGGGATGACGGTGCTGCTCACGTCCGTTACGCGATCGCGCCGACGACGCCCTCCACGAGGTAGTTGCAGGACTCCAGTTCGATCGCCGTTTCCGGATAGGCCTTGCCGGCCGGTACCACGACGTTGCCTTTGTTGTCCTTCAACGGTCCCTTGAAGACCGAGAAGCCGCCTTTCATGATCTCGGCCTTCACCGTATCGACGTTTTTGCGGCCGGCGGCGGATAGCGCGGGACCATACGGGGACATTTTTACGAACCCTTCGGCAAGGCCGCCGCGCACGAAATTGGGCAACGGTTTGCCGGCCTTCATCTCATCGACGAACTGGCGATAGACGGTGATCCAGTTCCACTCGGCCCCGGTCAGATAACCCTTGGGCGCCAGCTTGCTCTGGTCGGCGTGATAGCCGCAGACATAGATGCCACGGCGCTCCGACGTTTCCATGATGACCTTTGGTCCGTCGACATGGCAGGTGATCACGTCAATGCCTTGTCCAATCAGGCTGTTGGTGGCTTCGGCCTCCTTGACGGGCATCGACCACTCGCCGGTGAAAATGACGGATGTGGTGATGGTCGGATCGACGGAACGGGCACCGAGCGTGAAGCTGTTGATGTTGATCAGGACCTGCGGGATGGGCTTGGCGGCGACGAATCCGATCTTCTTCGATTTGGTCGCATGGGCCGCAGCGATGCCGTTGAGGTATTGGCACATGCCGATATAGCCAAAATACGACCCGGTGTTCATCGGGTCCTTGTCTTTCTTCCAAAGGCCGCCGCAATGGCGGAATTGGATGTTCTTGTACTTGGCCGCTGTCTTCAGCATGTACGGATCGAAATAGCCGAAGCTGGTGGGGAACAGCAGGGTCGCGCCGTCCAGCTCGATCATGCTCTCCATCGTCTTGGAGACGTCGTCGGTTTCCGGGACCTTCTCTTCTTCGACGACCTTCACGCCCGGCATTTTCTTCACCAGCGCCGCAGCCTGGGCATGCGCCTGGTTGTATCCGTAATCGTCCTTCGCGCCGACATAGATGAAGCCGACAACGAGGTCTTTCGCTGCTTGAGCCTTCTCGGGCACGCCCAGGGTCGCGGCGGCAGACAGGACAGCCGCACCTTGCAACAGCGTGCGGCGTGAGAACGAAGCGGATTTGCCGTCGGCCATGTGATCCCCCCTAGGAGCGGCCAACTGCCGCCCGTGCATGCAATATCGAGACTTATGCAGGCGTTGTGCCAGGCTGCGAGATGCACAGCATTTGGTAGAATTGCATACAATATGCTCACGAAACCGGCATTAGATGTATTTCCGGGCGCGACGCGCCGCGAAACGCGCCGGATAGCCGTGGGGCACACCGATCAGTGTTTCTGATGAGCGATCCCGGACCGGGCCGGACGTGTCCGCCAATGTGACCGAACTGTTGCAGAAAATCACCAGCGTACCGGCTCAACGTCGATGATTGTCCGGTACGGTTCGAAGCTGGCACATTGCTTGCTGTTAATCATATCGGGAAGCGTAGCCGTTCCTTCCTGGCAACAGTGCCGACCAGGCTGAAGAAAAGGGGCTCGATATGAAACTAAAAAGACTTCTCCTGGCGGCGGCACTGGCCGTCGGCGCTGTGACCGGCGCGCATGCCCAGGGCTTCAGCGATACCTCGATGGGCGTGCGAGACGGCCCGTGGATCTCCAATCCGGGTGGCGGCAAGGGCAGTCGGGACGTCAACAAAATCATCGTCAACGTCGCCCATTTCGATGTTTGGGACTACGGCACGAACTTCTTCAACGTTGATGCCCTGTTCTCCAATGCCAATGAACCGGCAAACAACTCGAACGGCGGGTCCACTGAGTTCTACGCCGTGTATCGCGGACAATTCAGTCCCGACAAGATCTTCGGCATCAACACGCATTTCGGTCCGATCAAGGCGATCAACTTCGAGATCGGCGGCGATGCCGAATCCGAGAATACCGCATTCGCCCCTGACAAGAAGCTGCTGGTCGTTGGCCCCAACTTCAACTTCGACCTGCCAGCCGGCGGCTTCCTGGACATTGGCGTGCATTTTTCGAAGGAGTGGAACAACAACGGATTTTCAAGCTGTCCCAGTACCTGCGGCAAAGGTGGCGCGATCAGCTTCGACCCGGCCCCTGAATTCGAGTTCGTGTGGCTGCAGCCCCTGCCGTTCACCAACCTGCCGCTCGATTTTCGCGGGTTCATGAACATCGTGATGCCCAAAGGCACCGATGGCTTCGGCAACCACACCTACACGGAAATCCTGGCACGGCCGCAACTTCAGCTCGATTTCGGGTCCTTGATCGGCGTCAAGCCGCGTAAGATCTACACGTATCTGGCCGTCGAATTCTGGCTCCATAAATTCGGCAACGGCAGCGAAGTGTCCGGATCGACGGAAGTATCGCCGGTCTTTGGGATCGAGTATCACTTCTGAAGCGGCTGGCGCGGTGGCGTCGACACCACCGCGCCTTTCGGTTCGCGTGACGTGGAAGGTTGCGATGCTCGCTACGCTGTTCGACTGGGTGGCCCTGGTGATTCGCTGGACCCATGTCATCGCGGGTATCGCCTGGATCGGCTCGTCTTTCTATTTCATCGCACTCGACGCCGGGCTGAAGGCCAATCCCCGTCTCGACCCCCGGGTCAAGGGGGAGGCTTGGCAAGTCCATGGCGGCGGCTTCTATCAGATCCAGAAATTCAGCGTGGCGCCGGAATTCATGCCGGAGCACCTGACCTGGTTCAAATGGGAAGCCTACAGCACCTGGATCTTTGGCTTCGCGCTGCTGGTCCTGACCTATTACCTGCACCCGAGCGTGTACCTGATCGATCCGCAGGTGATGAAGATCGACGTGGCGGACGCCGTGCCTGGTGCGGCGGCGTCGCTGCTGGGTGGATGGTTCATCTATGATCTGCTCTGCCGGTCCTGGATAGGCCAGGAGACCAAGCGCCTGGCGATCGCCGGCTTCATCCTGCTGATGGCCGCGACATTCGCCTATACACATATCTTTAGCGGCCGCGGCGCCTTCATCCAAGTCGGCGCCTTGGTCGGGACGATCATGGTCGGCAACGTCCTGGTCATCATCATCCCCAACCAGCGCAAGACAGTCGCTGCGTTGCTGGCCGGACAGGCGCCTGACCCGATCTGGGGAGAGCAGGCGAAGCAGCGGTCGGTCCACAACAACTACCTGACGTTGCCGGTGGTGTTCACCATGCTGAGCAACCACTATGCCTTCACCTTCTCCAATCCAAAGACGAGTTGGCTGGTCCTGGGCTGCATCTTCATCGCCAGCTTCCTGGTGCGGCATTGGTTCAACACCTTGCACACCGGCGCGAAGCCGGATTGGCGGCTTTGGCCTGCCGCGGCGGTGCCGGTGGTCGGGGCGATCGTGCTCAGCCTGCTAGGCCAAGCCTCGTTCACGATCGCGGACAATGCCGCACCGGTCCAGTTTGCCGAAGTACAGCAAATCGTCGACCAACGGTGCCATGTCTGTCACGCCACCAAGCCACAATTCCCTGGCTTCGCCGAGGCCCCGAAGGGCATCATGTTCGACACGCCAACCGAGATCCAGAAGCTAGCGCCGCAGATCATGGCACAGGCGGTCAAGACCCATACCATGCCGCTAGGGAACGTCACGCAAATCACCGATACCGAGCGGGCAGCATTGGGGGCGTGGATCGTGGCGGGGGCAAAGCTCAATTGATTGTGATCCTTGCACAGAAAATGAGCGGTCGACCTGCCGAAATCTTGACCATTGTCGTGACAGCCTCATTGACCCCATCCGCCACAAGATCAGGACCGTTCCATCATGGGACATGAAGCCCATATGCGCCGCGCCATCGCGCTATCGCTGGAGATGATGCGCTCGAACCGCGGCGGTCCGTTCGGCGCGGTGGTCGTCAAGGACGATACGATCATCG
This sequence comes from Rhodopila sp., assembly GCF_035548235.1. Lineage (GTDB taxonomy): Bacteria > Pseudomonadota > Alphaproteobacteria > Acetobacterales > Acetobacteraceae > Rhodopila. Next base: position 18,149 of record NZ_DASZTJ010000036.1, on the reverse strand, counting down.
CCGAGGGCTTCAACCAGGTCACCTCGACCAACGACCCGACCGCGCACGCCGAGGTCGTCGCGATCCGCCGCGCGTGCCAGGTGCTGGGGACGTTCGATCTGACGGGATGCGAGATCTATACGTCATGCGAGCCCTGCCCGATGTGCCTGTCTTCGATTTATTGGGCACGGCTAGGGAGGATTTATTACGCGAACGACCGGGTCGCAGCGGCGAAAATCGGTTTCCGAGACGATTTCCTTTACAAGGAGGTCAGCCTGCCCCTGGACCAGCGCGCGATCCCGATCAGCCCGCTGCTGCGGGATGAGGGATGGGCCGCGTTCCAGGAGTGGATGGATAAGCCGGACAAAGTCGAATACTAGGGCCGGACCATCCCGCCTTGGCGGATGAAGTTGGCCCGGACAAGCCGGGCCATGGCGTGGATGGGCTTAGGGATCGATGCGGGCGGACGCCGAACCGCTCATTACTTCCTTGCCGTCTTGGTTCACCGTCGAGATCGTCAGGTCGACGATGCGTTGGCCGTTTTCCTCACGCAGCCCCGCGACTGTGGCGGTCGCCTTCAGCGTATCGCCGGGCCACACCTGATTGGTGAACCGCACGCCGAACTTAGCCAGCCGTCCGTCGCCGACATAGTTCGTCAGCATCTTGCCGGTCAGTCCCATCGTCAGCATCCCATGTGCGAAAACACTGGGATAGCCGGCAATTTGGGTCGTGTAGACTTCATCGGTGTGCAACGGGTTGTAGTCGCCGGACGCGCCGGCATATTGGACGATCTGGGTGCGGGAAAGATTCTCGACCACCGTTTCGCTGTGCGTGTCGCCGACTTTCAGGGCGGATGCCTTCAATGCCATTGCCGTTGCCTCCTCAGCCCTGGTCCACCGGACGTTCGGTCGTCACGCCGACGCCACGGGCGGTGATGACCAGTTCGCCGTTCTGGTCGCGGTATTCAGTGATGCGCTCCCGGAAGGTCAGCTTGCCGGCGCGCTTGCTCTCTTTCTCCCACACCTTGCCAGGTTTGGTCTCGACGGTCAGGACATCGCCGGGCCTCAAGTGGCGGTGGTATTCAAAATGCTGCTCAGCGTGCAGGCCGCCCGACGATGCCGGCTTACCTTCGATGCCGCTCGGCCCCTTGGCGGAGCCGAACCATTTCTGACCGGGCTTCGGACGGAGGTGGTAGTCGGGATCGAACTGGGCCACGGCCTGCGGGAAGGTGGGGGGAGCGATAATACCGCCGGCCTCGGTGCCTTTCGCCGCCTCGGCGTCGTGATACACAGGGTTGGTATCGCCGACGGACCGCGCGAACATCATGATATGGCTGGCTTCGACGGGAAATGTGATCTTGGCCAAGAGTCCCCTCCGTTTGGTTCTGTCCTGGCACGTTAGCAGGCTTGCGGCCAGAGGGAACAGGCGGATGGGCAACGGGCGCGTGGTCGCATGAAGCGCACGCTGCGCCGCCCCGCCATGCGGTCCGCGCTGGATGCCGCGGCGATCCCAACCTATGCCGGCCCACGCCCGGTGGCGGAGCGGGCGGATGCGCTGCACATCATCCAGGCGCCAGGGCGCTTGCCGCGCGGCCGACGCGTCTATGCAATCGGCGACGTGCACGGGCATCTGGAGCGGTTGCGGACGGTGCACCGGATGATCGCCGATGATTTGACGGTCCGACCCGTCCCGAACGCGGTGCTGGTCCATCTGGGCGACTACATCGACCAAGGGCCGGACAGCGCGGGGGTATTGAGGCACCTGGCGGGCCTGCGGCTGCCGGGCGTTCAGGTGGTCAATCTCATGGGCGATCATGAACGCATGCTGCTGGACGCGATTGACGGGGATCGGGCAGCCGCGACGGACTGGCTATGGGCCGGCGGCCGGGGGGCGCTGGCAAGCTGGGGCCTGCCGCAGGACCTGCCGCGCGAGGTCTGGGCGGAGGCCTTTCCGCCCGAGCAAATCGACTTCCTGCGGGGGCTGGTGCTGATGCATCAGGAGGGGGATTACCTGTTCGTCCATGCGGGTGTTCGGCCCGGCGTCGCGCTACGCGATCAGGCGCGCGAGGATCTGCTGATGATCCGCCAGCCCTTCCTGGCGTCGGAGGCCGCATTCGGCGCGGTGGTGGTGCATGGGCACTCCTCCAATCCGGCAGTGCCAATCCTGGGGAACCGGATCGGGCTGGACACCGGGGCAGGGATCGGAGGCCGACTGACATGCGGGGTGCTCGAGGAGGACGGGATCGCACTGATGGTAGGGTAGCGAGCGTCTCCGACGATCGCAGCCAGGCGGTTCGGTGCATACCGGCCTACGACATTTGGCCGCTTCCCACCGAGTTGGACGTTGGTTTTATCCGCAAATGCAGCCGATAGGCACCTTTTAGGAATACGTCGAGGCAAACGGGCGGCGTTCGCCTCCGACCATCATCACAACGACTCCGGTCTATTCCATGGCTGGACTTGCTGCCAGGGGTGGGTTCTGTTGCTCGATTCCGATAATATCGTATGGCCGGCGCAGTGATATTGGCCGATTCAAGGAGGAGAAAGCGATGGATATGTCACGACGTCTCGGGGCCGAATTCTTCGGCACCTTCTGGCTCGTCTTCTGCGGCTGCGGTGCGGCCGTCCTGGCCGCGGCCTTTCCGACCCTAGGCATTGGGTTCGTCGGTGTCGCGTTTGCCTTTGGCCTGACCGTGCTGACGATGGCCTATGCCGTCGGCCACGTCTCCGGCGGCCATTTCAATCCAGCTGTCACCTTCGGGCTTTGGGTGGCCGGCCGCTGCGCCAATAGGCACCTCATTCCCTACATCATTGCACAGGTCATCGGTGCGATCTGTGCCTCGGCGGTGCTATGGGTGATCGCCTCAGGTAAGGCGGGCTGGGTGCCGGGCGGCTTCGCCTCGAACGGGTTTGGCGACCTGAGTCCCGGTAAATACGATCTCGCTTCCTGCGCGATCACCGAGGTCATCATGACGTTCTTCTTCGTGTTCATCATTGTTGGCACGACGTCGAAGGGTGCGGCGGTCGGCTTCGCGGGGATTCCGATCGGACTGGCGCTGACATTGATCCACCTCGTTTCCATTCCGGTTACGAACACATCGGTGAACCCTGCGCGCAGCACCGGCCCGGCATTGTTCGCGGGCGGTCCATACCTGGATCAACTCTGGCTGTTCTGGCTGGCACCCCTGCTCGGCGCCGCTGCGGCCGGCCTGGTGGCCCGGCTGATGTGGGAGAAGGAAGCGGTGTAATCGCTCGCCGGATGGCCGGGATGACGAATCGGTCCGTCATCCCGGACTTCCCGCCACTCGAGTCCTCCACCGGCACCAAGTGCCGGATAGCCAGACTTTTCGGCATTCGCCTAGAGTCGAGGGACTATACCCGCTGCCATTTGTTCCCCATGAGCGCATTGCTCGGCAGGGTCTTGTCCAGAATCTTTTGAGCCGCCTCCGCACCCGTGACCGGCAGGCCGGAGGCATCCAGCAGTCCAAGCTGCACAAGCACGGAGGCCTGGTCCCAATAGATGTGCTCATGCACAAGCTTGTCGCCCTCGAATCGCACGATCGCCACCATTGCGATCTCCACCGGCCGTCCGGTCGGTGGAATCCTCGGCACCATCCAATCGATCTCCGTCGTATGGGTAAAGCGCAGGACGAACTCATCAACAATCGAACTCTCACCGACGGTGCGGCTAACTGGTATCATGCGGAAATCCGGTGGATTGCTGCCGATGAAATGATGCTGATAAAAATGCTTCAGTTCGTTATGCCCCACGCCGCCTGTCATCGTCGGAACGTGATTGACGTATGGTGCGGGGACCATGGTCGCCATCGTGGCCTCCACGTCCCGTGTCTCGAACTCGCAGCGGCAATGCGCTTCCCACAGAGCCACCAGATTCCGCTCAGCCATCGTCCAACTCCTCCTGTCGCGGTCATATCTGACGCAACAATATCCCATATCCCGGGACGGGCCTTCGCACCCCGGCGACCCGGAGTGCATGCCACATCATCGCAGAGGCGGCCGAGAAGACCGGTTTGCCAAGATCGTCCTCCAGCGCCTGCAGCATCCCCAGCGTCGGCATACCGGTCCCGCTGAGGAATACGGCCTGCGCTTCCGGCCGATCGGCCTGCCGCCCAACGGCGTAGGCGCGCGCGGTCGTTTCCTCGTAAATGTTCCGCACGTTCTCCAGCCGTCCCACGCCAACCACGTCGAAGCCATGCCGCGCCAGATGCGCTCGACCCTGCTCCGTCAACGTGGCGTCATACGGCGTGGCATAGGCGATCCGCTGCACGTTCAGGCATGTCAGGGCCGCCAGCACGCTGCCGAACGCGGTCACGAATCGCGTGCCCGTCGCGCGTTCCACCCGCTGGACCAGCGACGCCTCGGCCTCCCGTCCCAGCGTATAGCTGGTCGCGGTGTGCGCCATGACGATGACCTGAGGTGAGACCATCGCCAGCAGCCGCGCCGCTTCGTCCAGGCTGGCGATCTGGGTTCGGTTACGCTCCTCCTGGCCCTTATGGGTCCCGGCGGGCCCGCTGGCTGTCAGGCGGGTGAAATGCACCGAGACGCCTGGCGGCGCCAGTTCCGTCATCTCCGGTTCAACCGTCGGATTGCCCGGCGGCACCAGGAACCCGATCCGTGCCCTCCACCCCTCCATGACCTGTCTTCTCCGATAATCGGGGATGCTGCCTGCTCCTCCATGTCTCCGCAACCCGACGACAAGCGCTGGCACGGTCGTTGCCTGTGGCGGACCCGATATTGGGTGACCGGAGGCATGACGTATGCACAGACGGCAGTTGATACGTACCGTCACGGCAGCGGCTATCGCGGCGGGTCTGGCACGTCCGTCCGTGCTGAGAGCCGCCTCCGCCACCACGCTGACATTCGTACCCTATGCGGACCTGGCGCTGGTGGACCCACTGGCGAGCGCCTTGGTCACGCGCAACCACGTGCTGATGGTATGGGACACGCTGTTCGCCCTGGATGAAAGCTGGACGCCGCGACATCAGATGCTGGCCGGTCACACCGTCGAGTCCGATGGACTGACCTGGACACTCACGTTGCGGGACGGGCTGTGGTTCCATGACGGCACACCGGTGCTGGGGCGCGACGTAGTCGCCAGCCTCCGGCGCTGGGCCACGCGAGATCCGTTCGGCCAGGCCTTGATGGCGGCCACTGACGAACTCAGCGCGAAAGACGACAAGACCGTCATTTTTCGCCTGAAACATCCGTTCCCGCTTCTGCCGGCAGCGCTCGCCAAGCCGACCAACCTGGTGCCCGCCATCATGCCGGAGCGCCTGGCCAACCGACCCACCGAGAAGCTGTTGAACGAGGTCGTCGGCAGCGGGCCGTTCCGCTTCCTGCCGGACGAGCGCGTGTCCGGCGCGCGCAACGTCTATGCCAAATTCGACAAGTACGTCCCCCGAGACGGTGTCCCGAGCTTCTGCGCAGGCCCACGGATTGCCCATTTCGATCGGGTGGTCTGGCAAACGACTCCCGATCCCGCGACCCAGGCCGCAGCCCTACGGGAAGGTGAGGTGGACTGGGTCGAGCAGCCCCAGATGGATCTCGTTCCGTCCTTGAAGTCCGACCAGGGCCTGAAGGTCGAGGTGCTGGAAACCGCCGGCTTGATCGGCATGTTGCGGATGAACCAGCTTTATCCCCCCTTCGACAATCCGGCGATCCGCCGCGCTGTGCTGCGTGCGGTGAACCAGCGGGAGTTCATGACGGCAGTGGCCGGCGAATCCGATGGCGCGACGATCAACGACCATGTCGGCTTCTTTGCTCCGACCTCGGCGTATGCCAGCAACGCCGGCATGGACACGTTTTCGGCCAATCCCGATCTGGAGTCCTTGAAGAAGGACATCATAGCCGCCGGCTACAAGGGCGAGAAGGTCGTATTCATGGGGTCCGGCGACGTGCCGCGCATCACCGCCATCTGTCTGGTCGGGGCCGACCTGCTGCGCCGCCTGGGGATGAACGTCGAATATGCGACGTTGGACTGGGGCACCATCGTGCAACGGGCGTTTCGGCAGAATCCGATCGACCAGGGCGGTTGGAGTATCCTTGGCACTTTTACCGGTGGCCTCGATTGGGACAATCCGGCCTGCAGCTCCGCGTTGCGCGGCGACGGCAAGACGGCCAATGACGGTTGGGCCAGGTCGCCGAAGCTCGAATCGCTTCGCGACGCCTGGTTGCGCGCGCCCGACGCCACCACGCAGAAGGCCCTGGCAGCCGAGATTCAGCGCCAAGCCTTCACGGATGTCCCAATGGTGCCCTTGGGCCTTTACGACCAACCGGCGGCATTCCGAGCGGACCTGACCGGGATGCAGAAGGGGCTCAATTTGTTCACGGGGGTTCGGCGGGTCTGATCATTTCCCGTTCACGGAGGTAGATACGCCACCGCGACCACCCGAGGCCATTCCACGAACGCGATCTCCACGCGCCGGCCTTGACGCGTTTCCGCTTGTAGCCGCGGCAGATCGACGTCCACGTCCTGGAAATCGAGGAACACGCCGTCGAGCGGATGGCATGCCTTGTAAACGGCCTCCTTGATCGCGAAGAGGAGCCGTGTTTCGGACAGAGCGCGCCCGTAACGCCGCCGTTCCGACGGCGTCGCCACCATCTCGGCCAGACCGGTGGGCAGTGGTTCCGCCGGTTCGACATCGATCCCGATCCCCGCAAGCATGCGGTCGGACGCGATCGCCGCGATTGCGACCTGGCTGTCATGTGCCAGGGACCCGACGATGCCCGCCGGCCAGATCGGCGCCCGCGACGGCCCACGACGCAGCACCGCGCCGGGAAGTCCCCGCTCGGCCAGCAATGCTCGCGCGACCAACCGGGCGGCGGCGCTCTGACGCCGCACTTTGATGACGCTGGACGAGAATGCTTCGGCTTCGGCGGGCAGCAGCGTATTCTCGTCGCCCGGCGTGATGATCCGATATCCGATGGAGACCCCCGGACGCGCCAGGCGTGCAATCGCGTCGTCCAGGTTTGACGCCCGGTGGGACGAGGCAGGCGGCAAGGCATTTCCCCGTTTGTTGGCCGGGCGCCTGTTCAGGAAGGCCCCAGGGTGTCTAGACGGCGCGGCGGCCGGATCCTTCCCCCAACTTTCATCGGGTTATGGTCACAAGATCGTGATGCCCCGTGCGGGTCCGTAAGCCAAATTGCTTATGTTGTCTACAATTTCTGGTTGCTACCGTAATGTGGATTGCTATAAATTAAAGATCCGTTCGAGACAACGCGGCTTCGTTGTCCATTGTGAAATCGTGATAATACGCAGCTTTTTGATGCCGCCCGGTTCCCTTTGGGCGGAAGCCCTCGGAGTATCGTCGCCGACACCGGGATGTTTGTGGCCATGACCGCCTGTTATGATCGGCTGGAGGCCATTGCGATCCTGTCGCTACGATGGTCGATATTCTACGTCGGCTCCGCCGTGTTTTGCGTCCTGCTGGCCGAATATGGATCGCGGGATGCGTTTCAACTCGCCAGAGGTATCCCGATCGCATTGCTGATTGCGGCCGTCGGGATCGGCGCGGGCCTCGCCTCCTCGGTAGCCGGGCGGCTGCGCGTGGTCGGGCTTATGCTGTTGCTGGCCGGCGGGATCGTGCTCGAATCGAATTTCGCTGCTGGTGTCGTCATCTGCACGGCCGCCCAGGCCTGCTACGCCAGCAGCCTTTGGCCTGTCTTCACACGGCCGCTCCGGTTGGCGCCATGGCTCGCTGGTGCGCTGTGCATCAACGCCGCGATCATGGCGTTCGTCATTCCGGGAATCGATCCGGGGCTTCGACCGGTTATCCTGCTCTACGCTCTGGTGGAAACCATCGTGCTGGCGGCGACTCTGTCGGCCTGGCAAGCGGATCCCAGATCGCCGGCGACGCTGCGGATGCTCATTGGTGTCCTGCTGTTCGTCCTGTCCGACTGTCTCTTGGCGATCGATCGCTGGTACATGCAACTCGCCTCGCCGCAGCTCTGGGTCCAGACAACCTACTTCGCCGCCCAGTTCCTGATCGCGTCCAGCATTCCGCTGCTTGTTGGCAGAGGACATTCCCATGTCCCGCCGTGACGGGGTATCGGCGAGTGGTATCGGATGAAAATTGACCGCGTTGATCTGTATCACCTGGCAATTCCGTTCCGATTCGTCCTTCCGCAGTGGTCGAACAACATCGTGCTGCGACTGATGCTGGAGGACGGGACGATCGGCTTTGGCGAGTGCCAAGCATTGGACGACAAGTCCATCCTCGACGCATTCGATCCGGCCTGCCTGGCGCCGCTGCATTTCGACGATCCGGAGGACTTCACGACTTTCATGCGGGCAGGGGCCATCGCCATTGACGGCAATGCCCTGCGCTGCCTGATCGAGCTGGCACTGGTCGACGCCTATGGCCGGGCCTTCGGTCTGACGGTCTACGAGATTTTCAACAGGCCAGCCGGACCATACTGCCCGTATGGCGGCGTGACGGACAGCGCGACGCTTGACGTTGCGCGCCTGTTTGACGCGGGCTTCACCCGCCTGAAGCTCAAGCTGGATTCCAGCGGCGCCGACCGCGACGCCTTGCGGGCCTGCCGCGCCGTGTTTGGGCCGGAGGTTCGGGTCGGTATCGGAACTACTGCCATCTGGACCGCGGACCAGGCGATCGCCGCCATCCGTGGCTGGACGCCATTTGGGATCGATTATGTCGAACAGCCTGTGCCGCGCGATGATCATGCGGGCCTGGCACGCGTCGCGGCGCAGGCAGGCGCCGACATCATACTGGACGAAACGGTATGTTCACTGCAGGAAGCGCGGGACGCCATTCATCAACACCTGGGTCACGGCATCAACGTGCGTTTAAGCAAAGTCGGCGGCTTCGTACCGGCGTTGGCGATTTCCGACCTAGTGCAACGGCACGGTCTTCGCCATCACATCGGCGCGTCGATGGGCGAGACCGGTATTCTCGCCGCGGCCGGACGGCATCTGGCCGCGATGACGGCGCCGCGAACTCTTGAAGGTTCCTACGGCGATCTCCTGTTGAAGGAGGATGTGACCGTCCCCTCTGTCCGCTTCGGCCATGGCGGGATCGGGGAGCCGATCGAAGGACCGGGTCTGGGCATCACCGTCGCACGAGAGCGGATCGACCGCCACAAGATCGAGCAGCGAACCTTTGTCCTTTGAAGTCCCTTTCACCACGGCGCGTGAGGCGGTTCTGGTAGTCGGTCGCCAGCGCTTGCACCTTCGTGTGTGGCAGCCGCCGAAGCCACGCGACACAATCCTGATGCTGCACGGACTGGAAAGCCATGGGGGATGGTTCGCGCCGCTGGGCCCGCGCCTGGCCAGGTCCGGGCATCGCGTCGTGGCGATCGACCGTTTTGGCTCTGGGCTAAGCGACGGGCGCCGCGGCGACCTGCCGGACTGGCGGCTGTTGACCCTCGCCTTGCAAGGAGCGATCCAGGCATTCGCGGAGGGCAAGGAGATCTACTGTCTCGGCTATTCCTGGGGCGCGCGCTGGGCATTGGCGCATGCCGTCGCGCATCCGCGCGATCTCTCCGGATTGATCTTGATGGCGCCCGCCTTTTTCGTCCAACGCTCTTACTCCAGGGCCGCTCGGCTCTTTGCCTTGGCGACAAAGGAACTTCCTCTGCTACTGCGGATGCCGGTGGCAGAAGACACACTGCTGACCAACCGGCCGGAGGGGCTGGCGCAGATTGCCCGCGACACGCTACGCCTGAACAGCGTCACGACGCGCCTGCTGTTTCAATCCGGACGGATGGAGCGTATCTACACCGTACCGGGCAAGCCACTGCAGATGCCCGTACTGCATCTTGTCGCGGGCGCGGATCGCATCAGCGACAATACCCGTAACAGCACTCTGCTGCGCCGTCGGGTCGGCGCCGACCATTATACTGAAACAATCTATCCGGCAGCGGACCACGCGCTGATGTACGCGCCCGACGATTGCGACGTGGCAGGGGACATCAACCGCTGGATCCAAGCGATCTGCGACCGTGCTCAGCCTTGGTCGATTCGGCTGTTCTGATCTATACCTATGGTCAGATAATCGGGAGGTCACAGATGGAACGAGCCACCGTCGCGCTGTATCAGGCTATGCTGGCACACGACATCGCAGCTCTGTCCGGTTTGTTGTCGGACGATTGCGTCTATATTCATTCGACCGGATTGGCGGAAACCAAGACTCAGTTCCTCGACGGAGTCCGTAATGGACTTTATGAGTATGAGCGAGTTGTGCCGGTATCGCAGCGGATTGTCCTGAGTGGTGACATGGCGGTGGTCTATGCGATCCTGGACTTCATCGGCGGACCGCGCGGCGTGCCGCATCCGCCGACACAACTGATCACGACGTTGGTATGGACGCGGCATGGGGATCGATGGCAGTTGATTTTGCGCCAGGCGACACGGGTTCCATGACCGCTGCACCAGGCAACCATCAGTCGCGGTCACTCGGCTTTCATCTAATTCGCCTGCTGCTCCTTCAGAAAGCGGAGCAGCAGGGCGACGGTTGCCTCCGGATTCTCTTGCTGCGGCCAGTGACCGGAGCCATCGACCAGCTCGCAAATCGTCATCCGGGTGCAAGCGACAGTACGCATCCGTTCCAATGCGCCAGGCGTCTGATGCACGCCCCAATCCCGCTTTCCGGACAGGAACAGGCTCGGCACGTCGATCGTTCGGCCGGTGAACAGTTCCATCTCACCGGCGTAACGGCCTGTCGTAGTCACACGATACCATTGCAGACCGCCCTGGAAGCCGTTGCGGCGGTATTCCTGGGTGTAAACCGCCAGAGCGGCATCTGGCAGCCAAGCGTTCGCTGCGATCTCCGCAGCGGTCGGCATCTCAGGCGCGACCGTTTCCGGCATCGTGCGATCTCGGTCCATGATGTAGTAGGTCGGGATTTCCGCCAACGCTTCGGCCGTCCAGCCGGCGATCGGATGGGGGTCGTTGCGGGTCCAGTCACCACTTTTGTAATGGTAATAGGCTCGCAGGAAGTCGTGTAGTCCCTGTGGCGCATTCATCAACTCCTCGTTCGCCTGCCGACGGGCGAAGTAGTGGTGATAATGCTTACGCGGCCGTTGCAGCCGAGCGAGGGCGACATTGATATTCTCGGGTGGAACTGATGGGGGGATGTTCAGCGTATCGAACGGAACGCTGGGCGGTCCCGGAAACGGCGCGCTCATCAGCGCGACGGAGCGAAAAATGTCCGGTCGGATCAGCGTCGACCACGCCGCGACCGGGGAACCGAAGTCGTGGCCGATCACAGCGGCGACCGACCGATAGCCCAGGGCAAAGACCAGCCCGACAGCATCGCGCGCCAGGTTGACCGGCCGCCAGGGCGCCAAGTCCGAGTCGTAGTCCGCGACCCAGCCGGTGGTGCGGCCATAGCCGCGAAGATCGGGCGCGACAACGTAGTACCCGGCATCGGCCAGGGCCGGCATGACCCGCCGCCAGGAGTAGGCGATCTCGGGGAAGCCGTGCAGCAGTAACAGGCAAGGGCGGCCATGTGTGCCGGCCTCCAGGAAATGGACGGTCAATCCGTTCACGTTCTGAACAAATCGAGACCGAATGCCATCGGGCAGCAAGGCGGGGTCGAGCGGGGCGTGGGGTGTGGCCATGATGGACGTCTCCCAGGACGATCTGCTTGTCAGCCAGTAGCGTACGCGGCCGGGCGCGGGTCCGAAAGGGGCGCACACTTATGACGTGTCGACAGGAGCATTATTGCACCGCACATCGAAACTTGATTACAGTCACAAGGTCGCCCTTAGTCTCGCGGGCGGCGGACTTCCGCGACGTTGTTTGACGGAGGCTGACCCATGGGCGAAGACGATAAAAGAAAAGGAATACCCGGCCACAAGACGCCGGACGCCAGCAAAACGAATCAGGACGATGGCTATGAAGACGAGGAGAAATTGCTCGCCGGCCATCACGACGTGAACATGCCGGCGCTGCTGACAAGGGATGTGAAAGGCGGCTGACAGGGACTACCTCGCGTTGTCCTCCAGCACCATGGCGGCCGCCTTTTCTCCGATCATGATCGATGGCGCATTGGTGTTGCCCGACGTCAGCGTCGGCATGATCGAGGCATCCGCCACCCGCAGCCCGGTTAGGCCATGCACGCGCAGGCGCGCATCGACTACGGCCATCGGATCCTGTCCCATTTTGCAGGTCCCCACAGGGTGATAGGTCGTCTCGGCGGCGCGTTTCACCCAGTCGAGGATTTCGTCGTCCCGCGTCAGGTCCTCGCCAGGCGCAAGTTCCTTCAACTGGAATGGCCCCATCGCCGGGGCGCGCATGATCGACTGGGCGATCCGGATCGCCCGGACCGTCAGCTCCGCATCGATCGGCGACGACAGGAAGTTGAAGTTGATTGCCGGCGCGCGGCGTGGATCGTTGGCGGTGATGTGGATGTGCCCCCGGCTCTCAGGCCGCATCGGGTGGGCGTAGCAGGTCATCCCCGACTGCTTCGACAGGATCGGTCCTTTCGGCGTCAACTCGGTCAGCATCGGCACCCAGCCGAGAAGCAGGTCGGGTGCCTCCAGCCCGTCGCGGGAGCGGACGAAGGCCCGCAGCGGCGCCGCCACCATACCCAGCATCCCCTTGCCGGTCAGGGCATAGTTCAGCGCCTGTCCGACCAGTCCGATGCCGCGTCCGGTATCGTTGTAGCTCGTGCCGCGCTTGCCGATTTCCCATCGCGTGCGCGGCGCGAAGTGGTCACGCAGGTTCTCGCCGACACCGGGCAGATCGTGGACCACCGGAATGCCCAGCGAGCGCAGCCGCTCCGCCTGGCCGATGCCGGACAGTTCGAGCAATTGCGGCGAGTTCACCGATCCGGCACTGACCACGACTTCCCGCGCGCAGCTTGCAGAGTGGACGGTGTCGCCGACGCGATAGCGGACGCCGGTACAACGCGTGCCATCGAAGATCAGCGCCTCGGTCAACGCCTCAGCCTGGATGTGCAGGTTCTGCCGCCCGCGGATCGGCTCCAGGTAGCAGCGCGCCGTGCTCATGCGCTTGCCGTTGGCGATGCTGGCCTGGCTCATGGCGATGCCGTCCTGGGCCGCGCCGTTGTAGTCCGGGTTGTGGCGGATGCCGACCTGGCCCGCGGCCTCGATCAGCGCCGCCAGAAGCGGTGTCGGCTGGGGGTCTGTGATGCGCAGCGGGCCTTCGCGGCCGCGATAGGCGTCGTCGCCTCCTCCCTCATATCGTTCCATCCGCTTGAAGAGGGGCAGAACGTCGGCATAGCTCCAACCGGAGTTGCCCATCTGCGCCCAAGTGTCGAAATCCTGCGCCTGGCCGCGCACGAAAGCCATGCCGTTGATGGCGCTGGACCCACCCAGCATCTTGCCGCGCGGGACGGGCAGGCGGCGGCCATTCGTGTGGGGCTCGGGTTCGGCGGTATAGAGCCAGTTGGCCTTCGGGTTGTTGATCAATCGCGCGAAACCGATGGGGATCCGAGACCAGGGGTGGGAGGCGGGACCGGCCTCCAGAAGCAACACCTTGTCGCGCGGGTCGGCCGATAGCCGATGGGCCACCGCCGCGCCGGCCGATCCCGCACCGACGACGATGTAGTCGTAACTCTGCATCCTCTCGTTTCCCCTTCGCCGCCCTCTGACGGACTGGTTTCTGTTTAGGATCGTTGACGCGAACGCACCAGACTCGGCAGCCTGTGACACAGCGGGATTGGACCGGTGTAAGATCGGCCGAACGCCTGAGGGATGATGGGGATGGAAACCGGGAACGCGGTCGATTGGTTCGTGGACCGGCATGCACGGCAGGGCGCCGGGGATCGCCTGGCGTTCCAGGATCCATGGCGCACCCTGACATATGCGGGGCTGGAGGACGCGACCCGCCGCTTCGCCGGCGCCCTGGCCACCGCCGGGATCGAGCGGGAACGGCGGCTGGTCCTGCTGCTGCAGGACACGATCGACTTCCCCGTTGCCTTCTGGGGCGCATTGCGGGCGGGCGTGATCCCGGTGCCGATCAACACGCTGCTGACGCCCGATACGGTGCGCTATATCCTGTCGGACAGCCGAGCGGTGGGGGCCGTGGTGTCGGAACCGCTGGTGAAGGGACTGGGCGAGGTGCTTGCCGGGCTGCGGCACATCATCGTCTCGCGTCCCGCGGGCGACTCGGGTTCCGGCTTGTCCGCCTTCCTGGCGCGTGGCGATCCGGCCACCCCAACCGTCGACGCGATGGGGGATGAGGTCGCGTTCTGGCTGTATTCATCCGGATCGACGGGTGCGCCGAAGGGCGTCAAGCATCTCCATGCCAGCCTCCGCGTCACCGCTCAGACCTATGGTGCCGGGGTCCTCGGCATTCAGGCGGATGACGTGATGTTCTCGGCGGCGAAGGCGTTTCATGCATATGGGCTGGGCAACAGCCTGACCTTCCCGCAATCGGTCGGTGCCTCCAGCGTGTTCCTGCCGGACCGGCCGACGCCGGAGGCGGTCTTGGGCGTGATGGAGCGTGCCAATCCGACGCTGTTCGGCGGCGTGCCGACGCTGTACGCCGCGCTGCTGGCTAACCCGTTCATCCGACCAGGCGCCGGGTCGTCACGCCTGCGCTGCTGCATCTCGGCCGGCGAGGCACTGCCCGAGGATATCGGCCTGCGCTGGAAGTCTTTGGTGGGTGCCGACATCCTGGACGGCATCGGCTCGACCGAGATGCTGCATATTTTCATCAGCAACCGCCATGACGACGTGCGCTACGGCTCCTCCGGCAAGCCCGTGCCGGGATATGAGGCGATGATCCTGGGCGAGCATGATCGTCCGGTGCCGAACGGGGAGCCTGGGGAACTGGTCGTGCGCGGCGAGAGTGCGGCCGAGGGCTACTGGAACCAGCGCGACAAGACCCGCCGGACCTTCCGTGGCTCCTGGACCTATACCGGCGACACCTATATCCGCGATGCGGAGGGCTATTACCGCTTCCAGGGTCGCAGCGACGAAATGCTGAAGGTCGGCGGCGTCTGGGTCTCACCCTTCGAGGTCGAGGAGGCGCTGATCGCCCACCCGGCGGTGCTGGAAGCGGCGGTGATCGGCCGGCAGGATCGCGACGGGCTGGTCAAGCCCAAGGCGTTCGTAATCCTGACGGAAACGGCACAGGACCAGGACGTTTCAGAGCTGCTGCCGGCGCTGCAACGGCACGTGAAGGATCGGATCGGCGTGTGGAAATACCCGCGATGGATCGAGGTGGTGGATCAGTTGCCAAAGACGGCGACCGGCAAGATCCAGCGCTTCCGTCTGCGGGAGGTCTGATGCGCACCGGCTGGCTGACCCTGCCCGAAGGCCGGATCGAGACCGCCTGGTGGGGCCCTGGCCCCGAGGCGGCACCGACCATCGTGCTGCTGCATGAGGGCCTAGGTTGCGTTGCCTTGTGGCGGGACGTGCCGGAACACCTGGCGGCGCGCACCGGGCTGGGGGTGTTCGCCTATTCGCGCCACGGCTACGGCCAATCCGACCCGGTGACACTGCCGAGGCCGATGACCTACATGCATAACGAGGCACAGGTCGTGCTGCCGCTTGTGCTCGCCCAAGCTGGGGTACGGGATGCGGTATTGGTCGGTCATTCCGACGGCGGGTCGATCGCGGCGATCTATGCAGGGACGGCGGGCAGGCGCTCCACTTCCCCTGCCGTGTCGTGGCCAGGCTTGTCTCGGCCACCGACGACGTCCGATGCTGCGGGGCGAAGGCGTGGTTGGTTGGCCTCCGCCCGCCATGACGGGTCGCCCAATCTCCGCATCCTGATCACCATCGCCGCCCATTTCTTCGTCGAGGACCTCAACATCGCCAGTATCCGTGCGATCAAGGCCGCCTATGAGACCGGTGATCTTCGGGATCGCCTTAGCCGTTATCACCGTGACCCCGATATCGCCTTCTACGGCTGGAACGGCGCCTGGCTCGACCCCCGCTTCCGCGGCTTCGACATCACCGGTTACTTGCCCACCGTCGCCGTCCCGACCCTCGGCCTGCAAGGCGCCGATGATCCGTACGGGTCGGACCAGCAGCTCCATGCCATGCGCGCCCACATCACCGCGCCGGTCGAAACCGTCTTGATTCCGGCCGCACGCCATTCCCTGCATCTGGAAGCGAAGGAGGCGACGCTGGAAACTATCACCCGCTTCATCGCCGCTACTGTCAGGCACCCCGTCCCATGATCGACTTCCAGACCGACCCGGACCGCTACCGCCATTGGCGCCTGTCCTTCGATGGGCCCGTCGCCACGCTGACCATGGATGTCGACCCGGCCGGCGGGTTGATGGACGGCTATGAGCTGAAGCTGAACTCCTACGACCTCAGCGTGGATATCGAACTGGCAGACGCCATCCAGCGCCTTCGGTTCGAGCATCCGGAGATTCGCTGCGTCGTCCTGCGCTCCGCCAAGGAGAATGTGTTCTGCGCGGGAGCCAATATCCGGATGCTGGCCGGCGCGTCACATGGGCACAAGGTGAATTTCTGCAAGTTCACCAACGAAACCAGGCTGGCGATGGAGGATGCCTCGGAGAATTCCGGCCAGATCTATATGGCCGCGATCAGCGGGACCGCGGCCGGGGGCGGATATGAGCTGGCCGAATCCACCGAGTACATCATGTTGATCGACGACCGCCGCTCCACTGTTTCCCTGCCGGAACTGCCGCTGCTCGCGGTGCTGCCCGGAACCGGCGGGCTGACGCGGCTGACCGACAAGCGAAAAGTGCGGCGCGACCTCGCGGACGTGTTCTGTACGACCGAGGAAGGCGTCCGCGGCCGGCGTGCCGTCGACTGGCGCCTGGTGGATGAAGTCGTGCCACCGTCGGCCTGGGAAGCGAAAGTCGCCGAGCGCGCATCGGGACTCGCAGACCGCTCTGCGCGCCATGGCGAGACCGGGATCGTGCTGGCGCCGTTGGCCCGCGCGATCGAGCCGGATCGGATTGTCTATCCGCATCTCCGTATCGAAATCGACCGCGAGGGCCGACTAGCCAACATCACCTTATCCGGGCCCGATGACTTGCCGAGCGATGTACGGGGTATCCATGAGGCGGGGGCAGGATTCTGGCCTCTGGCGTTGGCGCGGGAACTCGATGACGCGCTGCTGCATCTGCGGTTGAACGAACCCGCGATTGGCTTGCTGGTGTTCCGCACCGTGGGCGACCCAGCGCAGGTGCTGGCCGCCGACGGGCTGCTGGAGCAATATCAATCCGATTGGCTGGTGAACGAAATCCGCCTGTATTGGAAGCGCACGCTGAAGCGGGTCGACATGATGGCGCGCAGCATGATCACGCTGATCGAGCCGGGAAGCTGCTTCGCCGGCACGCTGCTGGAGCTGGCATTCGCCGCCGATCGCGCCATCATGTTCAGCGGCGACAGTCTCGGCGACAACCGGGGACCAGCGACGCTGCACCTGTCGGCGCTGAACTTCGGCGTCTATCCGATGGGGAACGGCCTGACCCGCCTCGCCAACCGTTTTCTGGGCGAACCGACCTCCCTCGACCGTTCGGCCGAACGGGTCGGTGAAACACTGCTGGCTGACGACGCCGAGGAACTCGGCCTGATCACCTTCGCCTATGATGCAATCGACTGGGATGACGAGGTCCGGCTGATTCTGGAGGAGCGTGCCTCATTCTCGGCCGACGCGCTGACGGGCCTGGAGGCCAATCTCCGCTTCGCTGGCCCCGAGACGATGGAAACGCGCATCTTCGGCCGTCTGACCGCCTGGCAGAACTGGATCTTCCAGCGCCCCAACGCCGTGGGCGAGGCCGGATCGCTGAAACGTTACGGCTCCGGCGTACGGCCGGACTACAATCCGGAGCGCGTGTAAAAGGGAGGCACCCATGCCCGACGGCGGACAGATCGACTACGACGGCCTGATCCCGAACAATGTCGGCCTCTCGACCGACCTGCGGGTGCGGAAGGCGCTGGAGACCTGGCATCCCGGCTATATCGACTGGTGGAAGTCGATGGGACCGGCGGTGTTTTCCAATGATCCGGTCTATCTGCGCACTGCGGTCGGCGTCGGCAGCGAGGGTTGGGCAAAGTTCGGCTTCGTCCGCATGCCCGAATATAAATGGGGAATTCTCCTGGCCCCTGCCGTGGAGGACCGTACGATCCCGTTCGGCGCCCATAAAGGTGAACCGGTGTGGCAGGACGTTCCCGGTGAATATCGCGCCATGCTGCGCCGGCTGCTGGTGATCCAGGGTGACACAGAACCCG
>NZ_DASZTJ010000035.1:0-1573 GCF_035548235.1 Rhodopila sp. | reverse complement strand
GGAGCAGAGCTTCTGCCTGCTGGTGCACGAGGATTGGGTCAGCGACACGGCCCGCCGCCGCCTGACCCTGCTGCGCGACACCGAGGACGGGTTCCTGATCGCCGACGAGGACTACCGCCTGCGCGGCGGCGGCGACGCGCTGGGCACCCGGCAGGCGGGCCTGCCCGGCTATCGCCTGGCCAACGCCGAGGAGCACGAGGGGCTGCTGCACATGGCCAACCGCGACGCGGCGGTGCTGCTGGCCCGCGATCCGGGACTGGAGAGCCCGCGCGGCAAGGCCGTGCGGGTGCTGCTGCGGCTGTTCGAACGGACGGCGGCGATGAAGACGCTGGCGGCCGGATGATCACGGATATGTGATGTCCCGGAGGTGTAACCCGCGGCCGCGTCACGGCGACCGCCGACGCTGCGGGACCAGCCTCGGGCCGGCGAAACGACGGCTCCTTCCGTCACCATGGCCGGGCGGTCGCGGCCTGGTCCGGCACCTGCGGGCCCGCGCCCGCGGAACGAGGAACGGGAAAGCCAAAACCAGGGAACCGGGGCGAGAGCGCCGCTTGCCACCGCGCCGCCCCGCCCGCATCATCGTGCGTCATCACCGACCCGACTCGACCGGTCGCCCGCCTCGGGGTCCCTGGCTCCGACTCGTGCGCCGTCATCATGTTCTGTATATGCATATCGTGCCTCTCTCACCCGACATCGACCCGACGCTCGCGATCCGCGAGGCCGACATCAAGCGGGCGTTCACCGCGGCAACCCTGTCGGCGGGACGCGCCTACGAGCAGCGGGGCCGGGTGCAGGAGTTGCAGATTTCCTCAGGCGGGGCCGTCATCGCCGCGTTGACGCAAGGCACCCTGCCCGATCCTTACGTTCAGAACCTGCGCATCTCCCGCCTGCCCAGCGGCGGGGTCAGGATCATCGGCGCGTGCTCCTGCCCGATGCGCAGCCAGTGCAAGCATGTCGCCGCCGTCGCCATCGCCGCGCAGCGGCGCGAAAGCATGCTGGTCCGTTCCGCGCCGGCGCCCAGGCGCATGCTGATGTCCGACGCGGCGGAAGCGCCGAAGGCCCTGGCCAAAGCGACGCTGCCGGCGCAAATCCGAGACTGGCTCTCGGGTTTCGACGGCGAGGACGACGAGTTGACCGAGGAGTATCCGACCTCGGTCCGCACCCGCGTCTATTACGTTCTCGGCGCCGAGGTTTTGCATGCAACGAACGGCGCGGTGCCGCGCCTGCTCGTCGACCCGATGACGGTGACGCTGCGCAAGGACGGCAGCGCCGGCAGCATCCGCCGCTACGCCCCGCACCAGGTGCAGACGCCGGCGAAATACCTCCGCCCGTCCGACCTCGTGATCCTCTCCCGCCTCGCCCGTCGCGCCAGCGGCTACCTGGCCCGAGCGGATGAGGACCCGGTGGACACGGTGCGGCGGATCCTGGCGACGGGGCGCGCGCGCTGGGGCAGCGCGGAAGGCCCGGCGATGACCGAAGGCCCGGAGCGGCCCGGCCAGATCACCTGGATCGCCCGTCCCGATGCGTCGCAGCAGGCGTCGCTGTCGGTCGATGAAGGCCTGACCGCCGTCCG
>NZ_DASZTJ010000034.1:0-14352 GCF_035548235.1 Rhodopila sp. | reverse complement strand
CCGTCATGGATGGTCGGCCCAGGCCCGACCATCCATGACTTCAGCGGCATCAGGCGCTCGAGGCGGATCAACCGGCCGACAACGACGAGATGGGTGCGACATTATCCCCGCTTGACGAGCAGGCCGTTCCGACCCCAGGCTCCCGGCCAAGCGGTGGCAAACCGCGATGGGACGGCGGCCATTTGTGTCTTGCGGGACGGACGGGGATATTTACGCATGCGACGTACGTTGGTGGCATCTTTCGGGGCGATTGCAACCATTCTCGCCTCGATGGCGGCCACCCGAGCGGAACCGTTCAAATGCCCGGTGATGGGCGGCGACCTGACGTTTGGTCAGGAAGCGAACATCAACACGCTGGACCAGATGACCTCCAGCACGATCTCCACCCGCAACATCGCGATGAACATCTACGAATCGTTGATGACGCGCGACGAGAACAACCATCCGATCCTTGAGCTGGCGGATTCGATGACGGAATCGCCGGATCATCTGACCTACACGTTCAAGCTGCGGCAGGGTATCCATTTCCACAACGGCAAGTTGATGACCTCGGCGGACGTGGTGGCGTCGTTCGACCGCTACGCCAAGGTCGGCAACCAGCGCAGCACGCTGGACAACGTCGCCCGCTGGGACGCGCCAGACGCCAATACATTCGTCATCCATATGAAGCGGGTGCAGCCGACCTTCATCGAGGCGTTGTCGTCCTTCAGCGTGCCGATCGTCATCATTCCCTCCGAGGACCGGGACGTCCCGGCGCAGCAACTCACCAAGCCGGTCGGCACGGGACCATTCCAACTGGTCGAGTCGGTGCCCGGCAGTTACGTCAAGCTCAAGCGTTTCGAGGGCTACAAGCCGAACACGTCCTTTCAGGACCGGACCGGGTTCGGCGGCTACAAGCAGGCCTGCCTGGATACGGTGACGTTCCGGATCGTGACGGAGCCTGGGGCGCGCGTGGCCGGTCTGAAGACCGGGGAACTGCAGGCGGTCGAGGACATCCCGGCGAAGTCTGCCGCCGACCTGAAGAGCGACAAGAACATCATCATCCTGCCGCTGAAACATTGGTGGATCCAGATCGCCAACCCCAACACCTCCAACCCGCCGACCGACAACCTGATGGTCCGCAAGGCGATCCAGGCTGTGCTGGACATGGATGAGATCATGGATGCCGCGTCCGACGGCAACTACGACCTGAATGTCGGGTTCCAGTACCCGAACCAGCCTGATTACACCGACGCGGGGAAGGAGACCTACAACCTGCACGATCCGGCGCTGGCGAAGAAATACCTCGCCGAGGCCGGATACAAAGGCGAACCGGTCGTGCTGCTGACCAACAAGGACTATCCGTCGATGTACAATGCGGCGCTGGTCATGCAGCAGCAATTGCAGGCAGTCGGCATCAACGCGCAGATGAAGGTGGTGGACTGGCCGACTTCGGTGCAGATGTCGCTGAACACGACCCAGGGGTGGAACTTCCACTTCACCGGTTGGGGCACGCAGCCCGCCCTGGGTGCGCTGGCGACGATGCAGTTTCTGGTGCAACCGAACGCGACCTATAAGCCGAAAGACGGCAAGGACGACCCGGACGTGCTGGCGGCCTGGAACGATATGAACACCCTGCCCACCGCCAAAGGCCGGCAAGATGCCTATGCTCGGATGCAGAAGCTGGTGCTGGACCGCGTCTATGCGATCCCGTTCGGCTCCCTGACCAAGCTGCAGGCGGTGCGGGCGAACGTCCACAATTTCGTTCCGTTCCGCATTCCGCGGATGTCGAACGTCTGGATGTCCCATTGATCAGAACGGACGGCGCATAGCGGATGGTGGGGATCGTCGTCCGGCGGCTGCTGGGTGCGGTGCCGGTCCTGCTGATCGTCAGTCTGATCACCTTCGGGATGATCCACTTGATTCCAGGCGATCCGGCCGCCGCCATCGCGGGCCTGTCGGCGACGCCCGAGCAGATCGCGAATATCCGGCACAACCTGGGACTCGACGAGCCGCTGCCGGCGCAGCTTTGGGATTGGTACCTGAACCTGCTGCATGGCCGGTTGGGTACCTCGCTGCTGATGGGCCAGCCCGTCCTGACGGTCGTGGCCGTGCGGCTGCCCGTGACCCTGGCGCTGTCGGCCTATGCGCTGGTGATCACGCTGCTGATCGGCCTGGGCAGCGGCATCATCGCTGCCCTGCGGCAGAACACGTGGATGGACCAGGTGGCGATGGTGTTCGCCATGCTGGGGATTTCGCTGCCGAACTTCTACCTGGGCCTGCTGATGATCATCGTGCTGGCGGTCGATCTCCGCTGGCTCCCGACCGGCGGATACGTCCCGCTGACCGACGATCCGCTGGGCTGGCTGGCGACGTCGACGATGCCGGCGATCTCGCTGGCGCTGCTGCTGACCGGGCTGCTGGCACGCATCACCCGCTCCACGATGCTGGAGGTGCTGCGGCAGGACTATATCCGCACCGCCCGCGCGAAGGGGCTGCCCGAACGGCGCGTGGTGCTGCGGCACGCGCTGGCGAACGCGTTGATCCCGATCACCACGGTGGTTGGCATCGTCATCAGCCTGCTGCTGTCGGGATCGGTGGTGACCGAGACGCTGTTCTCGATCCCCGGCATCGGACAATTGCTGACGCAGGCCGTGTTGAACCGGGATTACCCGATGGTCCAGGGAGGCCTGCTGCTGACGACGGCGCTGCTGGTGCTGGTGAATATCGGCGTGGACGTGTGCTACGCGCTGCTGGATCCGCGCGTGCGGTATGAACGGGGGCAAGGCGGTTGACCCAGGCACGCGCCACGCTTCGCCGGCTGCTGCATCATCGGCTGTTCATGCTGGGCTGCGTGCTGTTCGGGATCATCCTGGTCGTCGCCATCCTGGCGCCAATCATCGCGCCGGTGGACCCGAACAAACTGGCCATGCGCTACAAGTTCCAGCCGCCGTCGGCCGAGTTCATCTTCGGCACGGATAATTTCGGCCGGTCGTTGTGGTCGCGAGTTGTCTGGGGCGCGCAACTGTCGATGATCATCGGCATGTCGGTCGTCGCCATCAACGCCGTGGCCGGTACCGCCGTTGGCGCGATCGCAGGCTACTTCCAGGGCCTCGACAACGGCCTGATGCGCGTCAACGACGCGCTGATGGCGTTCCCGGCGGTGCTGTTGGCCATCGGCGTCACCTCCGTCCTGGGGCCCTCGGTCAACGACGTGATCATCGCCCTGTCCATCGTCTATACGCCGCGCACGGCACGCATCGTCCGCTCCAGCGTGATCGTCCTGCGTGAGATGGAATACGTACAGGCAGCCCGAGCGGCGGGTGCGGGACATTGGCGGATCTTGCGAAGGCATATCCTGCCGAATGCGATGGCGCCGCTGATCGTGCAGTTGTCCTTTCTGTTCGCCTACGCCGTGCTGACCGAGGCAACCCTGTCCTTCCTGGGCGTCGGTGCGGTGCCGCCCACGCCCACCTGGGGCAACATCATGGCCGAGGGCCGCCAGTACATGACCGACGCGCCCTGGATCATCGCCATTCCCGGCGCGGCGCTGATGATCACCGTCCTGGGCCTGAACCTCTTGGGCGACGGACTGCGCGACGTGCTCGATCCCCGCTTGAGAATCCAGGCATGAGCCTGCTGGAGGTCGACGGCCTGACCACCGCCTTCCAGACCAGTTCCGGCCAGGTGACGGCGGTCGAAGACATCAGCTTCAGCCTCGACAAAGGCGAGATCCTGGGCATCGTGGGCGAATCCGGCTCCGGCAAGTCGGTCACCGCGCTGGCGATCATGGGCCTGCTGCCAAAGCCGCCCGCCCGCATCCTGGGCGGGGCGATCCGGTTCGAGGGACAGGACCTGCTGCGCCAGTCCGACCGGTCGATGCGGCGCATGCGCGGTCCCGGCATGGCGATGGTGTTCCAGGAGCCGATGACCTCGCTGAACCCTGTGTTCACCATCGGGGACCAGATCATCGAGACGATCAGGGCGCATGAAACCATTTCGTCGCGCGACAGCTTCAAACGCGCGGTGGACATCCTGGCGCGCGTCGGCATTCCGTCGCCCGACAAGCGCATGAGCGATTATCCGCACCAGCTTTCCGGCGGGCAGCGGCAGCGCGTGATGCTGGCGATCGCGCTGGTCTGCCGCCCCAAGCTGCTGATCGCGGATGAGCCGACCACGGCGCTCGACGTCACGATCCAGGCACAGATCCTCGATCTGCTGATGGACCTGCGCGACGAGTTCGGCATGGCGATCATGCTGATCACCCACAACATGGGCGTGATCGCCGAGACCGCCGACCGGGTCATGGTCATGTATGCCGGACGCGTGGTCGAACAGGCGCCGGTCGCGCGGCTGTTCGACGCCCCGCTCCATCCGTACACGCGTGGCCTGCTGGCCTGCGTGCCGACGCTGGACCAGGACACGGACCGCCTGGTCGCCATCCCCGGCAGCCTGCCGGAACCGGCGCGGCGCCCGCCGGGATGCCGATTCTCGGTGCGGTGTCCACTGGTGGTCCCGGCCTGTTCGGACGCGATCCCGCCCCTGGCCGGCGTCGAACCCGGCCACGCCGCTGCCTGCATCCGCATCGGGGAAACCGCCTGAGATGCCGGCGCTGCTGAAGGCCGAAGGGCTGGTCAAGCATTACGATGTCGAGACCGGCGGCTTCCTGCGCCGCTCTCGCGTTCCGCTGCGCGCGGTCGACGGCGTCGACCTGGAGATCCAGCCCGGCGAAACCCTCGGCCTTGTCGGCGAATCCGGCTGCGGCAAGTCCACGCTCGGCCGCGTGCTGATCCGGCTGGTCCCCGCCACCGCCGGCTATGTCGAGTTCGACGGCGCCGACGTCCTGCGGCTGGACCCGCGGGCGCTGCGGGAAGTCCGCCGGGGCATGCAGATCGTCTTCCAGGATCCGTTCGGCGCATTGAACCCGCGCATGTCGGTGGAAGAGACGGTGATGGAGCCGCTGCTGATCCATGGCGCCCGCCGCAGCGCGGAAACGCACGCGGAAGTCGGCCGGATGCTGGAGATGGTCGGGCTGCCGGACAGTGCCCGCCACCGTTTCCCGCACGAATTTTCCGGTGGCCAGCGCCAGCGCGTCGGCATCGCCCGCGCCCTGATCCTGCGGCCGAAACTGGTCGTGCTGGATGAGCCGGTATCGGCGCTGGACGTGTCGGTGCAGGCGCAGATCGTCAACCTGCTGTCGGACCTGCAGGGGGAACTTGGGCTGACCTACCTGTTCATCGCGCACGACCTGGGCGTGGTGAAGCATATCTCCACGCGCGTGGCGGTGATGTATCTCGGCAAGGTGGTGGAGATCGGCGAGAAGCGGGCGCTGTACGCCGCGCCGAAGCATCCCTATACGCAGGCGCTGCTGGCGTCCGTGCCGGTGACCCATCCGTCGCGGCGCAAGCGCGGGGGGCAGGCACGGTTGGCCGGCGACATCCCGACCGCGCTGGCGCCGCCGTCCGGGTGCCGCTTCCACACGCGGTGTCCGCATGTGATGGATGTGTGCCGGACCGAGGAACCGGCAATGCGTGCGGCGGGACCGGACCATCAGGCCGCGTGCCATCTGCTGCCGGCGTAGGCCCGTGCCCGCAGTATCGGAATAAGGATATCGCGTTGGCTTTGGACGTTTCCGAACAGAGGCTGGATGCGACACGCCAGCGCTGGGTGAGTGCCTGTGTCCTGTGCGGCGTCGCCCTGTCCAGCCTGGACAGCGCGGTCGCGAACATCGCGCTGCCTACCATCGCTCGACAGCTTGTCACCACGGATGCATCGACGATCTGGGTGGTCAACGGCTACCAGCTCTCCAGCGCCGCCTGCCTGCTGCCAGCCGCGGCGCTGGGGGAGATCCTGGGACTGAAGCGGGTCTACCTGTTCGGGTTGATCGTCTTCATGCTGTCCTCGATGGCCTGCGCCCTGGCACCGTCGATCGACGTGCTGGTCGCCGCCCGGATCGCGCAAGGCGTGGGCGGGTCGTGCATGGCGGCGCTGGGGGCGGCGCTGATCCGCGCGATCTATCCTCGCGACCGGGTCGGGCACGGGCTGGCGCTGGTGGCACTGTCGGTGGCGCTGTCGGGCGCCGCGGGACCGACGGTCGGTGCCTTCGTGCTGTCGGTGGCGAGTTGGTCGTGGCTGTTCATGATCAACGTACCGTTCTGCTTTGTCGCGGTCATCATCTTCGCGACGATGGCGCCGGCGGGCACCCCATCGCCTCGTCGCTTCGACTGGACGGGCGCGGTCCTCAGCGCCGCGGCGCTCAGCGCGCTGATCCTGGGGGTCGATTCCTTCGGCGCCAGAGCGCATGGGATGGCGGTGGCGGAGGTGGCGGCGGGCGTGGCCGGGTTCGCCCTGTTGTTCCGACTTCAGATCGGACGGGCCGCGCCGCTCCTGCCGCTCGATCTGCTCCGCATCCCGTTGTTCACCCTCTCGCTGGGAACCTCGATCTGCTCATACGCGGCGCAGATCATCGCCTATGTATCGCTGCCGTTTCTGTTCCAGGTCGACATGCATCGGTCGGCCATCGCCGCGGGCCTGCTGATCACGCCGTGGCCGCTGCTGGTCGCGGCGGCGGCGCCCGTCGCCGGGCGTCTGGGCATCCGCTACCCGGCATCGCTGCTGTCCAGCGTCGGCCTGGTTGCCCTCGCCGCCGGATTGTTCCTGCTGGCGGTAATGCCGGAGGTGCCGGCGGACTGGAACATCGGCTGGCGGATGGCGCTGTGCGGGGTGGGATTCGGCTTCTTCCAGACTCCGAACAACACGACGATCATGACCGTCGGCCCGCTGCACCGGGCGGGCGCCGCCGGGGGCATGCTGGCAGTGGCGCGGGTGTTGGGCTGGTGCTTGGGGTCCGCGCTGGTCGGGTTCATCTTCGCGGTGAAGGGCCCGGGCGGCTCGACGATTTCGCTGCTGGTCGCCGGATCGTTCGCAACGGTCGGCGCGATCGCCAGTGCGTCCCGGTTGTTCGCCGGGACGCCACGAGCCGCGGGCTGACCGGTCCGAATGCTGCTTTCAGGACAACCCGAAATACGCCTTGTGCAGGCTGTCGTCGGCTTCCAGTTCGGCCACCGTTCCCTCGAACCGGATGCGGCCGCCTTCCAGCGTGAACACGCGGTCTGCCAGGTCCAGGAACGCCACGTTCTGCTCCGCGATCAGCATCGCCAACCCCTGCTCGCGGAACTTGCTGAGCACCTGGATCACCTGCCCGACGAATAGCGGCGACAGCCCCGCCGAGGGTTCGTCCATCACCAGCAGCCGGGGCGACGACGCCAGCGCCTTGGCGATCCCCAGCATCTTGCGCTGCCCGCCGGACAGCGCGCCCGCCAGGGTGGAGCGGCGCCCGGCGAGGTCGGGGAAATAGCCGTACAGTTCGTCCATGCGGGTGCGGAGGGCGGATCTCTCGATGAACTGGCCGCCGACGCGCAGATTTTCGTCGATCGACAAGCCGGGGAAGACGCCCATTTCGGACATGTAGGCAAGGCCGCGGCGGACGCGGCGGTCGGTGCGCCAAGTGGTGACGTCGTCGGGGTCGAGGAAGACGTGACCCTTCCAGGCGGGCAGCAGGCCGACGATGACCTTCAGCAATGTGGTCTTCCCGGCGCCGTTCGCGCCCAGCAGGACGACGGACTCCTTGGGACGGACATTCAGGCCCGCGCCCCACAGGACCTGGACGCGACCGTATCCGGCTTCGATCGCCTCGGCGCGCATGACGGTGTCGGTCATCACGAAGACCTCCCCGCCGATGTCCCCGCCGATGGCGCGGCGGAATCCGGGTCGGAAGAGGCCATTGGCATCCGTTCAGCCATGATGCCCTCCGCCGAGGAACACGCGGATCACCTCGGGGTCCTTCGTTGCGTCGGCCAGCGTGCCGCCGAAGAATTCCTTGCCGGCGGCCATCACCACCACGCGGTCGGTGACCTTGTCGATGAAGCCCATCAGGTGTTCGACGACCAGCAACGCCATCCCCTTGTCGGCCAAGGCGCGCAGCCGCACCGCCATGCGGTTCAGCTCCGCCGGGTTCAGGCCGGCGGCCAGTTCGTCCACCAGCAGCAGCCTGGGTTCCGTCGCCATCGCGCGGGCCAGGTCCAGCGTTTTCTGCTGGGCGCTGTTGAGTTCGGCGGCGGGGCGATTGGCGTAGCGGTCCAGTTCCAGCTCCGCCAGCAGCGCGTCGATGTCGAAGCCGGGGTTGGGGTCGCCGTAATGCGCGGCAAGTTCGACGTTCTCGCGCACCGTCAGCGACAGGAACGGCTTGGGCGACTGGAAGGTGCGGTTGATGCCGGACTTGGCGATATGGTGGGATTTGTGCCCCCCGATCGGCTTGCCCTGGTACAGGATCCGGCCGCCATCGGGCGCGTACAACCCGCAGATCACGTTGATGCAGGTGGTCTTGCCCGATCCGTTCGGGCCGACCAGCCCCAGCACCTCGCCGGGGTCGAGGTGGAAGCTGACGCCGGCCAGGGCTGTAAAGCCGCCGAAGCGCTTGACCAGTTCCTGGACCTGCAAGAGGGGTTCGGACTTGCGCGACTCAGGGGACACGGATGCCTCGGCTGGTCAGAAGGGACACGAGGCCATTGGGCAGGAACAGCACCAGCAGCACGATCAGTGCACCGTAGGTGAACTGGAAATACTGCGGCACGGCGATGCCGATCACGTTGTAGACGCCATACAGGATGAACACGCCCAACAATGGACCCAGCAGCGTGGTGGCGCCGCCGAACAGCAGGAACACGGTGGAGAAGATCGACACCGACAGGTCGAACGCCGTGTCGGGATAGAACACGGAGATGTGCCAGGCGAACACGCCGCCCACCAGCCCGGCGATCAGCGCCGACAGCACCCAGGCGACGGTGCGGCCGTGCACCACGCCGATCCCCGCCATCGCCGCGCTGACCGAGTCGTCCCGTATCGCCTGCAACGACATCCCGAAGCGCGAGTTGCGCAGCCAGACCACCAGCAGCAGCGTCACCGCCAGGATCGCCAGCGCGACGTAATAGGAGAGCGCCGGGGCGAACACGTTGGACAGGGACACGCCGTACGGGCCTTTCGTCACGTCCTCCAGGTCCGGATTGGCGATGACTTCGTACAGCGCCTGCGCGGCGGCCATGGAAGCGATGGCGAAATAGGCCCCCGACAGCCGCAGCAGCGGCAGCAGCACCACCGCCAGGATCAGCGCCGCGAGTGCCGCGCAGCCCATCGCCGCGAGCGCCGGCAAATGCAGGTGCATCACCGCCAGCGCGAAGCCATAGGCGCCGGCGCCGAAGAAGCCGACATAGCCGAACGGCAGGTAGCCGGTGAAGCCGTAGATGATGTTCAAGCCCTGCGACAGGGTCAGGAACATGACGAAATTGAACAGCATCAATTCGTTCGAGTAGACGCCGCGCGCGATGCCCATGCCGGCGACCACGACGGCGACGATGGCGGCGTCCAGCACCGCCCTGCGGGTACGCGAATTAAGCACGACGGACCTTCCTGCCCAGGATACCCTCGGGCCGGACCAGCAGCACGGCGATCAGCAGCAGGTTAGGCAGCAGGTTGGCCCAGGAACTCAGATAGGTCTGCATCAGCATCACCGATACGCCGTAGATGATCCCGCCCAGGATCGTGCCCACCGGATTGCCCAGCGTGCCGACGACGATGACGGCAAAGGCGGTGATGTTGAGGGCCACGCCCATGTTCGGCGTGATGCTGCCCATGATGAACGGCGCGAACACGCCGGCGATCCCGGCCAGCGCCAGGCTGATGCCGAAGGCGATGGCGGACACCAGGTTGACGTCGATGCCGGTCGCCAGCGCCTCGTCGCGGGACACCATGACCGCGCGCGTCAGCGTGCCCAGGCGGGTGCGATACAGGTAGAGATACACCGCCAGCACTGCCAGTGCCGACACCGCGGCCGAGAAGAACCAGGCCTTCGGCAGCCGCGTGCCCAGCAGGATGATCGGCCCTACGCCCATCAGCCGCGGCGGCAGCGAGCGTTCGGTGGCGCCGATCGAGATGGTGGTCACCGCCTCGATCATCTGCGACACGCCGAAGAACAGGATCAGCGACAGCATCTCGGCGTCGCGGGACCGCAGCAGGCGCGGCACGACCGCGTAATAGAGGGGCAGGCCGGCGAGCAGGAACACCACCAGCACCAGCAGGGCGGTGACGACCGGATGCAGGCCGAAGCCGGAGAACAGCGCCCAGGCCGCGATCCCGCCCAGCATCAGCACGTCGCCATGCGCCAGGTTGACGATGCGCATGACCCCGAACACGAGATTCAGCCCGAGGCCGACCAGGGTGAAATACAGGCCGAAGATCACCCCGGCGATCAGCGCCCCGGTCAGCATGGGCGCACCCATGCCGCGGGAGTCATGACGGGGGAAGATCCTGCATGCGTCGACGCACGCGCCGTGGAGCAGAGGCGCCCGTCCCGCAACGCAAATGCCGCAGGGCGGCAATGCCACGACGTGAGGCTGCTGATGCCTCGTCTATCATCACGCTTCCGGGGCTTCACCCGCCCTGACGGGACGGATGGGGCTGCTGGCTCAGACTGGGCGATCACTTCCCTAGGATCGCCTTGCCGTTCGCCAGGTTGGGCGGATAGACCGCGACCAGGTTCAGCTTGTCCTTGCCGGCTTCCTGAAGCTGGCCCAGCGGCGTGACCTCGCCGATCTGCGCGCCGTCCTTGCGCAGCTCGAACGTGCCATCCAGCGTCTTCAGCTTCCCGGACAGCGCGAACACCGCGTCATGCAGGGCCATCTGATCCAGGCTCTTGGTCGTCTCCAGCGTCTTCTGAACGACGACGCCGGTCATGTAGCCATAGATCGCGTTCGCGCCGAACGCGACGCCCGATCCCGGCGGATACTTCTTGTCCCAGGCCGCGTGGAACGCCTTCTGGTCCATGCCGGCCTCGGGCTTGTATTCGTAGTTCGACGCCGGGACATAGCTGAACACGTTCTTCATCGCCGAGGCGCCGACATTCTTCTCGATCTCTTCAAGCTCCGTGCCGGCGTAGATCGAGAAGACGAAACGGAACTGGTTGCCGCTGTCCTGAAGGTTGCGCAGGAAGGCGATGTCATTGCCGACGTAACCAAGCTCCAGCACCGCGTCGGGGTTCTGCGCGGCGATGTTGTTGATCAGCACGGTATAGTTGGATGTGCTGGTCGGCACGCCCTGGTAGTAAATAACCTTTACTTTCTTGTCACGCTCGAAGAACCCTTTCAGAGCTGCCGCCTGGGTACCCGTGAAGTCGTTCGTAGAGTACAAAATGGCGACTGTGCGGATGCCTTCCTTATACCCCTCGTCGTTCAGGAAGTCCGAGATGTAATGCGGCCAGATCGTCGACACCGGATCGGCCATCAGGGCGATATACGGGTTGTCGTCGCTGAAGAACGCCGCGCCGGTGCCGGACACGTCGAACAGGAACTGCTTGTGCTCCTTGGCGATCGGCACGCCGACCGATGTCAGCACCGAACCGGAATCGGCGATCAGCAGGTCGACATGATCCTGTGTGATCAATTGGTTATACAGCGTCGCCGCGGTTGCCGTGCTGGATTGGTCGTCATAGGCGATCAGCTTGATCGGGATCCGCTTGCCGCCGAACGCCTGCATCTGGACGCCGCCCTTGGCGTTGACCTCATCGACCCAAAGCTTGAAAGCATCGTAGACCGGCATCGAAATGGAGGCATAGGGGCCGGAACTGGCGTAGAGCTGGCCGACCTTGATTTCCTTCGGCGCCTGCTGTGCCCATGCGGGAGCAACAACGGCTGGCGCGACGGCTGTGGCGGCCAGCATGCCAAGAGCCAGTAGCTTGGACTTCATTTCCGTTCCCCTCGATCCTAACACGGCGGCCTTTGGCCGCGCCGCCTTGTGATACAGGGTGTCAAGACATGTCAATCCGCTCGACGGGTTACGATGCCGTCATGATTGCGCTGTGGCCCCAAAACATCCATCGCCAGATCGCGCTTGCCCCGAGCGGCGGAGCAGGCGATACCTGTCGGCGTCGACGGTCCCGCGCGAGCGGGTGAAAAGGGAACGCCGTGCGTCCTGGCTGGACCAGGGGTGGCCCCGGGAAGGGGCGGACCCCAAAGGGTCCGGGGGCAAGTCGGTGGCTGCTCCCGCAACTGTCAACGGCGTCATACCGGTCCGTCCGCCCTCAGGCGGGTCACTGAGCCTCCAAAGCTCGGGAAGACAGGACCGATCGCAACGGGCCCCGCCCGACCGCCGTGAGCCAGGAGACCTGCCGTCGTCGCACCAACCATGCCGCCGGGCGGGATGTACCGGAGGCCGGAGACCACCATGTCTGCCCATCACAGCGGCTCTCGCACCTTCGCGCGTGAGATCGGGAGGCACGCATGACCGTCGCGAGCAATCTCGGCTTCCCACGCATCGGCGCGCGCCGCGAACTGAAATTCGCCCTGGAGCGATACTGGTCTGGCACGCTGAACGAAGCCGACCTGGTCGACACCGCCAAGACCTTGCGGGCGCGGCACTGGAAACGCCAGGCCGGCCGGGGTATCGGCCACACGCCGTCCGGCGACTTCGCGCTGTACGACCACGTGCTCGACACCGCCTGCATGCTGGGTGCCATCCCGCAAGGCTATGGCTGGCGGGATGGCCCGCGGGATGGCCCGGTGGCGCTGCCCAGCTATTTCGCGCTGGCCCGTGGGTCGCGCGGGTCGGAGGCGGAGCAGGCGGCCGGCATCGCGCCAGGGCTGCCCGCGCTCGAAATGACCAAGTGGTTCGACACCAACTATCACTACCTGGTGCCGCGCCTCACCCCCGACCAGCGCTTCGTCCTGACCGAGAACCGGCCTCTGGCGCAGTTTCAGGAGGCGCTGATGGACCTGTCCATCCGCACGCGGCCGGTGTTGCTGGGGCCGGTGAGCTTCCTGATGCTGAGCAAGACCGTGGACGGGTCCGACCCGCTCGACCTGCTTGATCGCGTCCTGCCGGTCTATGCGCAGGTGCTGCGGGAACTGGCGGAAGCGAATGCGACCTGGGTGCAGATGGACGAGCCTGTCATGGCGCTCGACCTGACCGAGAAGGCGCGGATCGCCCTGGGGCTGGCCTATGGCACGCTGCGCCGCGGGCCGACGCCGCAGATCCTGCTCGCCAGCTATTTCGGGCCGCTCGGCGACAACCTGCGGACCGCGGCGATGCTGCCGGTGGCGGGGCTGCACCTCGACCTCGTGCGGGGCGCCGAGCAGTTGCCCGAGGTCCTGCAGGCGGTGCCGGCGGATCGCTGGCTGTCCCTCGGCCTGATCGACGGGCGCAATGTCTGGCGCACCGATCTGCGGCAGGCCCTGGGCACGCTGCAATCGGTCGCGTCCCGGCGCGGCACGCGAAACCTGATGGTCGCGCCGTCCTGCAGCCTGCTGCACGTGCCGGTCGATCTCCAGCAGGAGACGAAACTCAGCACCGACGTCAAGGGCTGGCTCGCCTTCGCGGAGCAGAAGCTGGATGAGGTCGCGACGCTCGTCCGTGGGTTGGACGAAGGCGAGGCGGCGATCGCCGACCACCTCGCCGCCAGTGACGCCGCCGTCCGGTCTCGCCGGACCAGTCCCGCCGTGCATCGGCCGGAGGTGCAGGCGCGCCTGTCCGCCGCGACCGAAGCGATGGAACGGCGCGCCACCCCGTTCCCGGATCGTCGCAAGGCGCAGCAGGCCCGCCTGGCCCTGCCGCTGTTCCCGACCACGACCATCGGCTCCTTCCCCCAGACCGCCGAGGTGCGGCATGCCCGAGCAGGGCTGGCCAAGGGGGAGGTTTCGGCCGAGGCGTATGAGAGGCAGATCGAGGGCTGGATCGACGACGCGGTGCGCTGGCAGGAGGGGATCGGTCTCGACGTGCTGGTCCACGGTGAGTTCGAACGCAACGACATGGTCAAGTATTTCGGCGAGCAGCTTGAGGGCTATGCCTTCACCCAGCACGGGTGGGTGCAGTCCTATGGCAGCCGCTGCGTTGCGCCGCCGATCATCTGGGGCGATGTGTCGCGTCCGAAACCGATGACGGTGCGCTGGTCCGCTTATGCGCAGTCCCGTACGCAGCGGCCGATGAAAGGGATGCTGACCGGGCCCGTGACGATGCTGCAATGGTCGTTCGTGCGGGACGACCTGCCGCGGGAAACGGTCTGCCGCCAGATCGCCCTGGCGATCCGTGACGAGGTCACGGACCTGGAACGTGCGGACATCCACATCATCCAGGTCGACGAACCCGCGTTCCGTGAAGGCCTTCCGCTGCGGCATGCGGACTGGGCCGGCTACCTGGCCTGGGCCGTGGCGTGCTTCCGCCTCGCCACCAGTGCCGTACAGGATGACACAAGTATACACACCCATATGTGCTACTCGGAGTTCAACGACATCATGCCGTCCATCGCCGCGATGGACGCCGATGCCATTT
>NZ_DASZTJ010000033.1:0-105831 GCF_035548235.1 Rhodopila sp. | reverse complement strand
CCTCCGCCGCGACGTTCGCACTGCTTTGCGCCAGTGCCCTGTTCGGCCGCTTCATCCATCGCCGCATGCCCGAAACCTACCGGACGCGCGAGACGCTGGAGACGATGCAGCTCGTCATCGGCATGCTGGTCACTTTCGCTGCCTTGGTCCTGGGCCTGCTGACGGCCTCCGTGAAGAATTCCTACGATGCGGCGACACGCGACCGCCATGCCTATGCCCTCCACCTGACGGCGCTCGACCAGTGTCTGCGCGACTACGGACCGGAGACCCGCTCGGCACGCGAGGACCTTGCACGCTACACTGCCGCCGTCATCGCCAGCACATGGCCGCACGAGCCGCCTCCGGTCGGCATCGCGTATCCGGACACCAGGAACATGCCGGTGGTCGGCTCCTCACCGGTCCTGGGCGACATCATGAACCGCATCGGACAGAGGATTCGGGCGCTGACGCCCACGACCCGGGAGAAAACAGCAACGGCGGAGGATTGCCAGGATCTTTATCACGGTGTCATCGCCGCGCGGATGACGGTCATCGAAGATGCGGGGACCGAACTCTCCGTCCCGTTTTTCTCGATTCTGATCTTCTGGCTGACCGTCGTTTTCTTCACTCTCGGCCTTGCGGCGCCGCGGAACAGGATTGCCGCGCTCGGAATCCTGCTATGCGCGCTCTCCCTCAGCAGCGCGGTCTACGTCATCATTGATCTCAGCCTGCCCTATAGCGGGTTCATGGCGATCTCCAGCGGAGAGATGCGGAATGCTCTCACCGAGATGATGGCTCCCGGGCAATGAGGCCGCCGGCTTGGCGCAGCCTTTCCGCCTGGGGTGTCATGGCCCGATCAGGAAGACCTTGCAGGAACGAATCATGTCCATGCTGATTCCGCCACGGTTCCGGCCACTTTGCCGAGTCGACGCCATACCCGATGGCGGCGCCAAAGGCTTCCCCGGGGGCCCGGGCTACACACCGGGGCTGATCGCGGTGCGCCAGGGCGAGCAGGTCCTAGTCTATGAAAACGCCTGCCCGCATATCGGCACGCCGCTGGATTGGGTACAGGGGCAATTCTTTTCGACCGACGGCCGGTATCTGATTTGTGCCACGCATGGCGCCGCCTTCGAACCTGCGACGGGAGAATGCGTGGCGGGCCCTTGCCGTGGCGATTTCCTGACTGCCGTTCCCAGCGAAATCCGCGATGGACTGGTGCTGATCGACCGCCCGGCCTGACCCGCGATCGCTTGCCTCGTCGAATTATGATATTGCGACGCATTCTCATTTGAGGCAGGGTAGTCCTCGCCATCTGGAGGACTCCCCATGGGTCAGATCATCCGGCTGCCCATCAGCCCCGTGCCCTATCCGAATACGTCCGCCAAGCTGGACACCGCCGAATCTGTCCTGCTGATCGCGATACGATGGTGGGTCGCCGCTTATCGACAGGGCGAGAACGCCTTGGCCCGCCTCTGCCGGGGGTTCGAGGCCGCCGGCGCCTATGAGGCCGCGTTCGCCATCGACAACCTGATGGACATCGTCGCGCGCACGGTGCGACGGCCGATCGACGTGCATTGCCCGCGCTGCCCGAACGTGTCGGACGACGAGAAGCACCTGCTGCATGCCGCCGCCCTGGCACAGGCCGGACAAGGCGATCTTGCGGCGAAGGCATTGCGGATCACGTTGCTGTCCGCCCAGGGCGCGGATTTCGCCCTGCTCGCCCTTGAAGGCCTCGGCGAGCTGTTCGCCGATGCGCGGCTCTTCTTCCGGCCCCGCGTGCCGCCGACAGCCGACGGGCTCGAAACCTGGTCGGTCGCCCCGCCCGGCGAAACGCGGCACTGATCGAATGGAGGACGCGATGGAGCGCCATTTCTCGGCCGGAGTCGCCACGATCTCCGCGTTCATGGCGGCAAACGGGTCCGCCGCCGGACGGGGATGGGACGAGACGATGCGGCTGGAAGCCTATCTCTTTCAGGACCTTGCGCTTCCGGCCGAACCCGAACCGCAAATCCGCCTCCGGACATGGGGCGTGGCGGCGTGGACGCCAAGCTGTGAGTCGGTGGCGTGATGCGACTCGGTGCGGCATAGGAGGGCGGCGGGATGCGCCGTCCACGGCCGGAGCGGCTGCGTAGTACCAGGGTTTGGTGCCGCATGATGCGCTAACTACAACCTCTAGCGGTCGATACGGGCGGTTATCCACATTATTTTGTGTTTGACCGGCCGATTCCCGTTGACCGTCAAGCCGTCCCCGGATAGGTCGGAGAGTGTGACAACCTCAGAAACCCGTCCTTTGATCCGGCTGAGAGGCCGCTCCGTTATGGCGCTGGTGCTGGCGCCGGAAATCCCGCTGGGCGACTGGCTCGCCGCGTTGGATGCGCAAATGGAACGGTCGCCGAACTTCTTCGACTCGCGCCCGGTGATCGTCGATCTCGGCGCCGTGCCGGCGGCGCAGCAGGGTGTGGCCGAGTTCCTGCAGCTTCTGGAACAGCGCGGTATCCGCATCATCGGCACCGAGGGCGCCCATGCGTCCTGGCCGGGGATCGAGGCCTGGGGCCGGCCGCTGCCGATGACTGGCAAGCCCGGGCGTCCGATCGAGGTGCCGGAGGCCACGTCCGCGGCCCAATCTTCCGCCACCCAAGCATCGGCCGTTCAACCGCCGGTCGACCAGCAGGCGGGCGAAGTCAATTCGCTCGTGCTGGATGAACCGGTGCGTTCCGGCCAGTCGGTGGTGTTCGAACGGGGCGATGTCACGATCTTGGGCTCCGTCGCCTCGGGCGCGGAGGTGATCGCCGGCGGGTCGGTCCATATCTACGGCACGCTGCGCGGCCGTGCGATCGCCGGACTGGCGGGCAATCCGAACGCTCGGATCTTCTGCACGAAGTTGCAGGCGGAATTGCTGTCCATCGACGGCGTCTATCAGACGGCCGACGATATGCCGCCGAAAGCCCTGGGCAAGCCAGTGCAGGCTTGGCTCGACGGCGAGCAGATGAAAATCACGGTTCTGGAGTGAGGGGAAGCAGATGGCCAAGGTCCTGGTGGTAACGTCCGGCAAGGGCGGTGTCGGCAAGACGACCTCCACCGCCGCCCTCGGCGCGGCGCTGGCCCGTGGTGGCGAGAACGTCGTCGTCGTCGATTTCGACGTAGGTTTGCGCAACCTTGACCTGATCATGGGCGCGGAACGGCGTGTGGTGTTCGACCTGATCAACGTCGTCAACGGCGATGCCAAGCTGAGCCAGGCCCTGATCCGTGACAAGCGCCTGGACACGCTGTCGCTGCTGCCGGCTTCCCAGACCCGCGACAAGGACGCGCTGTCGACCGAGGGAGTCGATAAAGTCGTGGCCGAGCTCAAGGAAAAATTCGATTGGGTAGTTTGCGATAGCCCGGCGGGAATCGAGCGCGGCGCACTGCTGGCGATGCGCAACGCCGACGTGGCTGTGGTCGTGTCGAACCCAGAAGTATCATCCGTGCGTGACTCAGACCGCATCATCGGCATCCTCGACTCCAAGACGCTGCGCGCCGAACGGGGGGAACGGATGGAGAAACACCTGCTGGTGACCCGTTATGATCCGGCCCGCGCGTCGCGAAACGAAATGCTGAAGACCGAGGACATGCTGGAAATCCTGTCGATCCCACTGCTGGGGATCATTCCGGAATCCGAGGAAGTGCTGCGTGCATCGAACATCGGCGCGCCGGTGACGCTGAACAATCCATCTTCCGCCCCGGCACGGGCTTATTTCGACGCAGCCCGAAGGTTGAAGGGCGAAACGGTCGAGGTCGTGGTTCCACTGGAGCGGCAGGGCCTGATCGGGCGCCTATTCGGTCGGAGGGTGGCATGAAACTCATAGACCTGTTCAGAAAGAAAAGCTCCGCCCCTGTCGCACGCGAGCGGCTGCAAGTCCTGCTGGCACATGAACGCAGCGTGATCGGCAAGTCCGATCTGATCGCGGTGCTGCAGGAAGAGATCCTGGCGGTGATCGCCAAGCATGTCGCGGTCGATCGCGATGCAGTGCAGATCAAGCTGGACCGCGGCGAGGCGATGTCGATGCTGGAGATCGATGTCGAGGTGCCGCTGAACGCGAAGCCAAAGACCGAAGCGGCACGGGCTTCGGCGTGATGCCGTAACGTCCTGGTGCCTGCCCGTTATCACTCCGGATAGATCATCTTCCGCGTCACGCCGCCATCGACCACGAATTCCGCGCCGGTGATGAACCCGGCGTCCGGCCCTAACAGGAATGCCGCCAAGGCGCGATGTCCTCGACACGCCCGACCCGACCTGCGGGATGGAAGGCGTGCTCTTCCTCCGTTGGCGTCGGACCTTTGGTAAAGATCCAGCCAGGACTGATGCAATTGACCCGCACGTCAGGGCCCAGGCTGATCGACAGCGCATGCGTCAGCGCGACCAGACCACCCTTCGAGGCCGCATAGGACTCGGTATCCGGTTCCGACATCCGCGCGCGGGTCGAGGCGATGGTCACCACAGACCCGTTTCTTTCACGCAACAGAGATTCCGCCGCGCGGACCAGCAGAAAGGTGCTGGTCAGGTTGGTGGTCAGCACGGACGTCCATTCCGCCAGCGTCAAATCGGCGATCCGTTTGCGGATCA
Source organism: Rhodopila sp. (assembly GCF_035548235.1). Taxonomy (GTDB): domain Bacteria; phylum Pseudomonadota; class Alphaproteobacteria; order Acetobacterales; family Acetobacteraceae; genus Rhodopila. Next base: position 101,249 of record NZ_DASZTJ010000033.1, on the reverse strand, counting down.
TGAAGCCGGCGTTGCACACCAGCCCGTCAAGACGCCGCTCTGTTTCCGATACGGAACGGACCAGCGCGGCGACCTGGGCTTCATTCCCGACATCGCAGACCATCGACCGAGCACCTGGGACCGAGGCTCGATCGCGGTCGGCGATGACGACGCGCCAACCATCGGAGATCAGCCGGACGGAGATGCCGGCGCCGATGCCTTTCGCACCTCCGGTGACCAAGGCGACACGGGGTTCGGACTCGGACACGGGTCCGCGGCCCTACCCTTTCGCCGCATCCAGCGCTTGCGACAGGTCCCCCAGGATGTCGTCGATATGCTCCAGCCCGATCGACAGCCGGATATAGCCAGGCGTTACGCCGGTCGCCGCCTGCTCACTTTCCGTCAACTGCGAGTGCGTCGTGCTGGCCGGGTGGATCGCCAGGCTGCGGGCGTCGCCGATATTCGCGACGTGGTAGAACATCTGCAGCGCGTCGATGAAGCGACGGCCGGCCTCCACGCCACCCGCGATCTCGAATCCACATAGGCCGCCTTGCCCGTGCGGCAGATATTTCGCGGTCCGTTCGGCGCCCACGCCGCTATGGTAAGCTGGATGGATCACCCGCTTCACATCCTTCCGCTCCGCCAGGAAATTGGCGACGGCGAGGGTGTTCTTGCTGTGCTCCCGCATGCGCAGCGGCAGGGTTTCCAGACCTTGCAGGAACAGGAACGCGTTGAACGGTGCCATTGCCGCGCCAAGGTCGCGCAGCAGCGTCACGCGCAGCTTCAGGATATAGGCGATCGGTCCCAACGGCTTGGCGGCCTGCGACCAGACGGCCCCATGATAGGACGGATCAGGCGTGTTCATCGCCGGTTGATGGCTGGCATGGGCCTCCCAATCGAAATTGCCGCCATCGATCACGGCGCCGCCGATGCTGGTGCCGTGGCCGCCGATATATTTCGTTGTCGAATACATCACCACTGCCGCGCCATGATCGAGCGGGCGCACCAGCAGGGGCGCGGCCGTGTTGTCCATGATCAGCGGGACGCCGAAGGAACGGCCGATCTTCGCCACCTCGGCGATCGGGAAGGGGACCAGTTTCGGGTTCGGCAGCGTCTCGGCATAGTAGGCGCGGGTGCGGTCGTCCGTCGCACGGGCGAAGGCCTCGGGATCGGACGGGTCGACGAACCGGGCCTCGATCCCCTGGTCCTTCAGGGTATTGGCGAACAGGTTCCAGGTTCCGCCGTACAGGTCGGTCGAGGTCACGATGTTGTCGCCAACTCGCGCCAAGTTCTGCACCGTCATGGCCGAGGCCGCCTGGCCCGATGCCAATGCCAGCGCCGCCACGCCACCTTCCAGCGCCGCCAGGCGCTTCTCGAAGGCGTCGCAGGTCGGGTTCATGATGCGGGTGTAGATGTTCCCGAGCTCCTTCAACCCAAAGAGGTTGGCCGCGTGCTCGGCGCTGTCGAACTGATAGGACGTGGTCTGATAGATCGGCACAGCAACTGAATTGGTCGCGGAATCCCGGCGCCAGCCGGCGTGCAGGGCCAGGGTCTCTGGGTGTTTGCTGTTCATGGAAGTCTCCCGCAGATAAGGGCCGCGACTATAGGTGGGCGCGACATTTCGTAAATGCCCACGTCGTGGAAAGACAAAACTTCCGGCATTAGGCACTTTACCAGTGCTTCGTTTCCTCAGTGCCGGTTCCCTGGAGAGAAAAACCTACCCCCAGCGGTGGCGGGGCGGGCATGTCGGCGACGCTGCGCACCCTGGAAGCCCGACCGTCCGACGCCGGAGGATTTGTGCAGATCCGTGGTCAGTTGCCTTCGACGGCCCGCTTCACCAAAATCTCGTGGCCGCGCCGGAGGGCCTGCACCATGGTCTCGGCGGGCATCGCGCCGGAGAACAACCCGTAGCCGTCCAAGAAGAAAGACGGAACGCCGCTCACGCCGCTTTCCCGCGCGGCCTGGTCGGCTTGACGCATCGCGTTGTCGGCAAGGTCGCCGGCCAGGAACGCCTCGACAGCGGAACGGTCCAGCCCGACTTCGGCGGCACAGTCGGCCAGGACACCGTGATCGCCGACATCCCTGCCCTCTGTGAAATAGGCCTGGAATAGCCGCTCCACCATCTCAGGCTGTTTCCCGGAGCGGTCGGCGAACCAGACCAAGCGGTGCGCATCCATGGTGTTGGGGGTGCGGGTCATCAGATCGGTTCGGAATTGCAGGCCGACGGCAGCCGCGGCGTCACTGGTGCGCTGATCGAGTTCCTTCGACTTCTCCAGGCTGCCGAATTTCCAGGTGCGGTAAGCAGCGCGGTCACGACCTTCCGGCGGCATGTCGGGGTTGAGCTGGAACGGGTTCCAATGGACAGAAAAATGCAGGCCTTCCTGGGCCAGCGTCGCCAGCGCACGTTCAAGCTGGCGTTTGCCAATGTAACACCACGGGCAAATAACGTCGGAGACGACGTCGATTCGGGTACCAGGCGGCGTATCCCGTGTCACGGCAGCGTCCTGGGTCGTGTCGTCCATCGGGCGGGTCCTTTCACCGCTAAACTTTCATCAAGGGACAGCCTTGGTTTTTCCACCAGGGATGTTTAACGTATCAAGTGCCGTACCAGGCCAGCAGGAGGCAAATTTCATGGCTTTTCCCCCTAAATCAATGGCTGATTTTGGCGATTTCACCAAATTCTTCGCCGAGATGAAGATGCCCGCCATGCCGGACATGGACGCATTCGTCGCCGCTACGCGCCGCAACATGGAGACGCTGACCGCCGCCAACCGTGTCGCCCTGGAAGGCGCACAGGCCGTTGCCCGCAGGCACATGGAGATCATGCAGCAAAGCATGACCGAAATGACCGAGGCGATGCGCGCTATCACCACCACCGAATCGCCCCAGGCCAAGGCTGCGAAACAGGCGGAACTGCTAAAGCACGCCTATGAGCGTGCGGTCGCCAACATCAAGGAACTCGGCGACATGATCCAGAAGTCCAACGCCGAGGCGCTGAAGCTGTTGAACACCCGTTTCACCGAGGCGATGGACGAGATCAAGCAACTGGCCGAAAAGTCCGCCAGCAAATAAGGACGCGTTTGCACGGTTCGCTCCGGCTTGGCAGTGTGCCGGCCGGAGGGAACCAGGCCATGCTCGAAAATCCACCGATCCTCACGATCCACCGCGGCTTCCGTCGGCCCGACAAGGCGCTGATCGAAGCGTTTCGCGGGGCGCAGACGTCTCATCTGGCCGATGCGATGGACGGGCGTGGATCGCTTGATTATCGGGTCAAGCCGTTGGACCCTGTTACGGCGTCGTTTGTTGGACCTGCGATGACCGCGTTCGCCTATCCGGCCGATGTGGCGGCGGTGTTCGGTGCGCTGTCCGAAGCTCAACCGGGGGACGTGATCGTCGTGGCGAACGATGCCTTCACGCGGACGGCCGTGTTGGGCGACATCGCGGCGGGGATGATGAAAAACAAGGGAATCGCGGCTTTCGTCACGGACGGGTTGGCGCGGGACAAGGCGGGGATCATAGCCACCGGGCTGCCGGTGTTCTGCCAGGGGATCCAACCGAACTCCCCGGCGATGCACGGGCCGGGGATCGTCGGCGCGCCGATCACGCTGTGCGACGTGACGGTGCTGCCGGGGGATATCGTGGTCGGCGATGCCGATGGTGTGGTGATCGTGCCGGCGGCACAGGCGGAATACGTGCTGGAGCGCCTCCGGCGGGTGCAGGCGGCCGAGGAGCGGACGATCGCCCTGGTCCAGCAGGGCGCCACCATGGCCGCCGGCGCAGCGAAGCTGATCGAGGCGGCGGTGATCGTGGAGGGGCGCTGACCCCTACCCTTCCCGTACGACCTGTTCCGCCAGGCTGTTGTCGACGATCTCCTCGAACGGGATGTCCCGCGTCAACGCACCACCCGACTTCATGCAAGCGGCCAGCCGAGCGACGCCTTCGGGTCGGGTGATGGGGTCGCGGCCGTAGAGGCCGAGGGCCTTGTAGCGGTCGATCGCCCCCGCGTAGATCGCAGGCGGCACGTCGGGAAAGTAACCGGCCAGCGTGCGCTGGATCTCCGTCCCCGGTGTGGCGTGCAGCCACTGCAGCGTGCGGTACATGCCTCGGACCATGCCCAACAATTCCTTGCGCTTGGCGGCAAGGACCGAACGGCGCGTGACTAGAGTCGTATAAGCGCAGAGCCCGCGATTGGCGGCGGCATACCAGAGATGGCCGGCGCCGGAGGCCAGCAAATCCTCCGCATAGGGCTGGAAGAGTTGGACGGCGTCAAGCGTGCCGGCGCGCAGGGCCGCGGCGTTCTCTGCCATCGTGTTGGTGGTGACCCGTGGCACGGCGGCGGGATCGGCGCCGTCACGGCGGATATCGTCCTGCAGGCAGAGCCAGGGCGTGGGTACCTCGGACACCGTGCCGATCTTCGTGCGCAGCAGGTCGGCGGGGCGGAAATCAGGCTTGGGCGTGCGGCCGATGACGAAGAACGGATCGCGGGCGATGACGTCGCAAAAGCAGACCGAATCGTTCGATGGGTCCCTGTCGTGGTTGGTCAGCACGCGGAGCGGGCCGCCCCACATCACCTCCACCTCGCCGGCATTCAGGGCGGCCGCGGTCTTCTCCGGGTTGGTGGAGAGGCGGAAGTCGACCTCGACGCCGGCGTCCTTGTATGCCCCTGTCGCCACCGCCGCGTAGAAGGGTGTGTAGAACAGGGCGCGGAAATTCTCCGACAGGGTGATCATCGGCTGGGTCCTCGGGTTGCGGGCGGCGTGACGATGCGCCAGAGAAGGCCGGGGAAAAAGAGGGGAAACGACCATGCGCGTCGTGCTGATCGGGGTTTCACACTGGCATACGCCGTTTTTCTTGGACCCATGCTTGGAGATGGCAGAGGTCTCGATCGTCGGCGTCAGTGACCCGGACCTGCCGCGGGCGGAACCGGTCGCGGCCAAGGCAAAGTGTAAGGCATTCCCCGATTATCGCGACATGTGCGCGGCAGTGAAGCCGGATTTCGCCTTCGCCCTGGCCCCGCATGACGAAATGGCAGCGCTGGCGCGGTTCCTGATCGATGCGCGAATCCCGTTCGCGATGGAAAAACCTTGTGCCATCAACGCTGCCGAGGCTGCGGACGTTGCCGCTCGGGCCACCGCCGCCGGCGTGTTCGCGGCGGTACCGTATGTGATCCGCTACAGCCCCATGGTCGAAACGATCCTGTCGCTGGACGAGCCTGTCCATTACGCGATGTTCAAGTTCATCGGCGGCATGGTGGATCGGTATCGTCAGCAACGGGTCGAGTGGGTCATCGATCGGGCCCGCTCGGGTGGTGGGCCGTTGCTGAACCTGGGTGTGCACTTCATGGACATGTGCCGCGTGCTTTTGAAGGGTGCTGATCTGTCTGTGACCGGATCGATGATTTCCAACCGCAAGGAGGGGCTGTCGATAGAGGACCATGCCGTCGTGCTGATGCAGGGGGGCGGCGCCAGTTGCATGGTGGAGACCGGGTATCTGTATCCGGCGCCGAATTCGGTGTTCGACCTGCATTACAGCATCCGGACCGACGGGCATTACTTCGCAGCACGCGATGACTCGACACTGGAGATCGTCACCAACGATCGAAAGCGGGAGGTGCGATCGATGAAATTGACGAACGTGCACTTCTATCCGACCTTTGTCCGTGACACACTGACCCGTGTGCAGGATGGAAGGACGCCAATCGCCGATTTGAACGATAATGCCGCTGCCGTCGCCCTGGTGGAGGCGGCGTATCGCCTTGGGGCTGGTGCCTTAGGCTGACGCCCGTTGGATTTGCACTGCTTTGATGCCTCGGAGAGGTTCAGGATGTCCATGAAACGCCGCCAATTGTTCGCCTCCGCCGCTGCGGGGGCGGCAATACTGTCTCGGCCCGGTTGGGCCGGACCTGCAGAGCCCTGGCGCCGGTTTGAGATCACCACACGCGTGACCTTGATGGGCGATGGTCCAGCACAGCTCTGGCTGCCCTTGGCGCAGACGGTCGGCGGATACCAGAGCGCGTCAGATCCGACGACGACCGGTTCAGGCCATGCCGTCGTCACGCATGACGCGACATATGGGGCGGACGTGCTGCGGGTCGACTGGACCGGCAGCGCCGAGCGGACGATCGACGTGGTGCAGGTGGTGGCAACGCGGGATCGTTCTTCGTCCGATCCGACATTGCCGGTGACGGAGGCCGAACGGCGATTTTGGCGCTCCCCGACAGGGAGTTTGCCGACCGACGGGATCGTGAAGACGACCGCGGAGAAGATCGTGGCGGGTCAATCGGAACCGCGAGCGAAGCTGCGGGCGATCTATGACTGGGTGGTGGACCACACGACGCGCAATCCCGACACGCCCGGCTGCGGCGTCGGAGACATCACGGCCATGCTGGAGAGCGGGCATTTGACCGGCAAATGCGTCGACATCAACAGTCTGATGACCGGGCTGTCACGCGCCGCCGGTTTCCCCGCTCGGGACGTGTACGGTATCCGCGTCGGGCCGTCGCACCGGTTCCCGTTCCTGGGGGCGGGGGGAACGATCACCAAGGCTCAGCACTGCCGGTCGGAGGTGTATCTGCCCGATCGCGGCTGGTTCCCGGTCGACCCCGCCGACGTGGCGAAGGTCGTTCTGGAGCAGAAACTGACGCTGCAGGACCCCCAGGTGCGGGCCTTGCGTGAATATCTGTTCGGATCGTGGGAGATGAACTGGGTCGGGTTCAACAGCGCGACAGATATCGACCTGCCCGGGCTGGGGTCCGACCAAAAGCCGAACTTTGCGTTCCTGATGTATCCGTGTGCGTTCGTGGGTGCGCAGCAACCGGACACGCTGGAACCGGCGTCGTTCCGCTATGAGATCATGTCACGCGAACTGACCTGAGGGCGAAGTCGTTCTTATCGTCGTGGTGGGCGCAGGCCCACCACCCACGCGTTTCTCCCCACCGGCATCGCAAGTCATGGATGGCCGGGCCAAGCCCGGCCATGACAGTGGGGACAGGTGTTACTCCGCCGCCTTGGTTTCCAGATAGATCTGGCTGCCGGCCTGTTCAAACTCGCGGCTTTTTTCCTCCATGCCGGCGATCCGCCCGGCTTCCTCACGCAGGTCCTGGGTGATCTTCATGCTGCAGAATTTCGGTCCGCACATGGAGCAGAAATGCGCGACCTTGTGCGCGTCCTTCGGCAGCGTCTCGTCATGGAACGATCGTGCCGTGTCCGGATCGAGGGCGAGGTTGAACTGATCCTCCCACCGGAACTCAAACCGCGCGCGGCTGATCGCGTCGTCGCGCAGCTTGGCCGCCGGGTGGCCTTTCGCCAGATCGGCCGCGTGCGCCGCGATCCGGTATGTGATGACGCCCGTCTTGACGTCGTCGCGGTTGGGCAGGCCCAGGTGCTCCTTCGGCGTCACGTAGCAGAGCATCGCCGTGCCGAACCATCCGATCATCGCCGCACCGATCGCGGACGTGATGTGATCGTAGCCCGGCGCGATATCGGTGGTGAGAGGCCCAAGCGTATAGAACGGCGCTTCCCCGCATTCGCGGAGCTGCTTGTCCATGTTGACCTTGATCTTGTGCATCGGCACATGGCCGGGGCCTTCGATCATCACTTGGCAGCCTTTGTCCCAGGCCACCTTGGTCAGCTCGCCCAGCGTCTCCAGCTCCCCGAATTGCGCCGCATCGTTGGCATCGGCGTTGGAACCGGGGCGCAGCCCGTCGCCGAGGCTGAACGACACGTCGTACTTGCGCATGATGTCGCAAATCTCGTCGAAGCGCTCATACAAGAACGATTCCTTGTGCTTCGACAGGCACCACTTCGCCATGATCGAACCGCCGCGCGAAACGATGCCCGTCACGCGGTTGGCGGTCAGCGGCACGTATTTCAGCCGCACGCCGGCATGGATGGTGAAGTAGTCGACGCCCTGTTCCGCCTGCTCGATCAGCGTGTCCTTGAAGACCTCCCAATCGAGCTTGGTCGGGTCGCCATCGACCTTCTCCAACGCCTGGTAGATCGGCACCGTTCCGATCGGCACCGGCGCGTTGCGCATGATCCAGTCGCGGATGTTGTGGATGTTACGACCGGTGGACAGGTCCATCACCGTGTCGGCGCCCCAGCGGATCGCCCAGACCAGTTTCTCCACTTCCTCGGCGACGCCCGACGTGACGGCGGAGTTGCCGATATTGGCATTGATCTTGACCAGGAAGTTGCGGCCGATGATGACCGGCTCCAGCTCCGGGTGATTGATATTGGCTGGAATGATCGCGCGGCCGCGGGCAATTTCGCTGCGGACGAATTCCGGGGTGATGAAGGCAGGGATCTCGGCGCCGAAGCTCTCGCCATCTGCGATGCGCTCCTGTGCGTGCTCGATCATCGCCGCGCGGCCCATGTTCTCGCGATGGGCGACGTAGATCATCTCCTCGGTGATGATGCCGGCCTTGGCAAATTCGTACTGGGTGACGGGCTGGCCCGGCTTGCCGCCGTAGACTGGGTGATCGGCCGGACAGGCGGGGATCAGCTTGTCCGCGGCGATGTTGCCGTTGTCCTCGGGCTTCACCACGCGCGGGGTGATCCGGTCGAAGCCACGCTTCGCCAGCCACGCCCGCCGCACCGGCGGCAAGCCGGCTTCCAGGTCAATGGTGACGGCGGGGTCGGTGTAGACGCCGGAGCAGTCATAGGCGCGATACGCGTCCTCCCCCTGGACGGGGATTTCGCGGAACGGAACACGGATGTCCGGGTGGCCTTCCGGGCTGGAATAGATCTTGTGCGATCCGGCGATCGACCCGGTCGTCACCGAATTCGGCCGGAGGGTGGATTTCGACTGGACCGTCATGGGCGCGTCTCCTCGGAAGGGTCGGCCGACGACGGATACAGGCCTGGTTGGATGCGACCCGTCCCTCCGCCGGCATGACCCGGTTCAGGTTCAAGGGTCACCGCACCGCCGGTTCGCCGGCCTTCCGCGGTATCTCAGCCCCGTCGGTGGGGCCCCCCTCGGTAACACCCGACGATGAAGGGCCCGGAACAAAATGTCAAACGGGCTCACCCGCCCTTGATCCGCTTCATCGCCGCGCTGTAGCCGCTGTAGAGGATGTCCACGTCGGACGAATAAGCGAGCAGCAGAGCGCCCGCGTCGCGCCATTGCTGCATCTGCTCGAAGCTGTTGACCAGCATGGCGCAGACCTTGCCGTGCTTCTTGCACGCCGCAAGCACCTGGTCACGGTGGTCATCCAGCACACGAGCCTGGTCCGGCGCGCCGAAGACGCCCAAGTCCTGCGCCAGGTCGGCCGGACCGATCGTCAGCGCATCGATCCCCGGCAACGCGGCGATCGCGTCCAGGTCTTTGAAGGCCCGAGCGGTCTCGAACATCACGGTGACGAAGACTTGGCGGTTGGCGTTCTCCCGCTTCGCCGTGGCGGACAGCGTACCATCGAACCCGGTCGCGGCGCTCAGGCCGCCATTGCCGCGCAGGCCCAGCGGCGCGTAGCGGGAGGCGGCGACGATCTCCTTCGCGTGGTCCAGGTCCTCGACCTGCGGGCAGTGCAGGTTCCAGACGCCGATATCCAGCAGGCGGGTGATCCATTCGCGGTTTGCCTTGGGCGGACGGACCGCGATCGGGAAGTCCAGTGCGCGGGACACCAAAGCGAAATCGGCGATCCGTTCGATCGTCAGCGCCGTGTGCTCCATGTCGACGCGGGCGAAGTCCAGGCCCGCCGCCTTCATCAGCGACAGGATCTCCGGGTTGCGCACCATGGTCAGCCAGGTGCCGATCTGGGGCTGGCCGCGTTCCAGGGCGGCGCGCAGCGGGTTGGGGGTCATGGTTGGGTTTCCCTCCTTGATTGGAGGAAAGCATGGCACGAGCCGGCCCAAGGGACGAGGGACGGTGGTCGCTGGAATAGACACCCACGAGATTGCCTGCATACTAACTGGTAACCACCGCATCCTCGCGACGCTGACGACAGGCCAGGGAGAGCAGGCCCGCATGAACGATTTCGACCAATCCTTCCTGGAGTTCCAGGCCGCACAACAGGCTCGGCGTCACGCCGAAGACTGGCTGTCAGCCTTTGAAGCAGCACTCGTCGCCCGCGACACGAAGCGGATCGGCGCCCTGTTCCACGAGGACTGCCACTGGCGCGATATCCTGGTCTTCACCTGGTACCTGACGCCACTCCGGGGCCGGGAACCGGTGGCCGAGCGGCTGGCCGCGGAACAGGGGCGGGTGGCGGCGCACGGGTTTCACCTGCCGCCAGGGCGACGGGCGCCGCGCAACGTGAAGCGGCTAGGGATCGACAGCATCGAGGCGATCTTCGAATTCGAAACGGAAGACGGGCGCGGTGCCGGCCTTATCCGTCTCTCACCGGACGCCGACAACGCCATGAAAGCCTGGCTGCTGTCGACGACACTGGAATCGCTGCGCGGGCATGAGGAGAAAATCGGCGCCAATCGCCCGACCGGCGCCGCCTACTCGCGCAATTTCGGCGGCGACAACTGGGCGGACGTGCGCCGCAAGGCCGTCGCCTATGACGACCGGGAGCCGACGGTCCTGGTGATCGGCGGCGCCCAAGCGGGGCTGTCGATCGCGGCGCGGCTCAATCAACTCGGCGTCGATACGCTGGTGGTCGAGAAATGGCCGCGCATCGGCGATAGCTGGCGCCGGCGCTACCACTCCCTGGCGCTGCACAACTCGATCCACCTGAACCACCTGCCCTATATGGAGTTTCCGCCGACTTGGCCGAAATACATCCCCAAGGACATGTTGGGGAACTGGTTCGAGTTCTATGCCGACGCAATGGAAATCAACTGCTGGACCGACACGGAGTTCGTCGCCGGCACCTGGGACGAGTCGGCCGGATGCTGGTCCGCGCGCCTGAAACGATCGGATGGGACGGAGCGCGTGGTGCGGCCGCGGCACCTGGTGTTCGCGAACGGCGTCAGCAGCTATCCGCTGGTTCCCCCTCAACCAGGCCTGGAAGACTTCAAGGGCGCGGTCATCCACTCCGAAGGTTTCGACAGCGGCGCCGGTTGGGAAGGGAAGAATGCGCTGATCCTGGGCACCGGCAGCAGCGCCAACGATATCGCGATGGACCTGCACAGCCACGGCGTGAACACGACGCTGGTGCAGCGCGGATCGACCACGGTCGTTTCCATCGATCCCAGCGCCCGGCTGAACGAGGCCGTCTGGGACGAAGGCGGGCTTTTGGAGGACTGCGACCTGATCGTTTCATCCACAACCCCGCCGCTGATCCTGCAGGCCTACAAGGCCGTCACGCAACGGATGCTGGAGCTGGACAAGGAGATGATCGCAGGGCTGAAGCGGATCGGCTTCAAGCACGACGTGGGGGAGGATGAGACCGGCCACCAGATGAAATACCGCCGTCGTGGCGGCGGCTATAACCTCGATGCCGGCAGCTCGGCCCTGATGATCAAGGGCGAGATCGGACTGCTGCACTATGACCGGATCGAACGGTTCTGCGCCGAAGGGGCGCGGCTGAAGGACGGCTCGACCGTGCCGGCGGACCTGATCGTGCTGGCCACGGGCTACTACCCGCAGGCGGAGCTTGTGCGCCGCGCGCTGGGGGAGGCGATGGCGGCGCGCATCGGGCCGGTCTGGGGCGAGGGGCCGGACGGCGAGCTGAACAACATGTTCAAGCGCACGCCGCAGCAGGGGGCGTGGTTCATCGCCGGCAGCCTGTCGCAGTGCCGGACCTATTCCAAGTACCTGGCCCTGCAGATCAAGGCCATGGAGCTGGGCAAGCTCGGGCCGCTGTGACGCGGCCCCGCCGCCTGTCACGCCATGCGGCGCGCCGGTGTGGATAGGGAGGTCGGTTCGGCCTCCCCGATCGGGTGGCGCGTCAGCGTCATGACGACGACGCTGCCGATCAGCAGCAGCACGCCCGAAATGATGTAGGTCGTGTCGAACCGGCCGGAAAACTGCACGACATAGCCGGTAACGATCGGCGCCAGCAGGCCGAAGATGTTGCCGCCGACGGTCAGGATGCCGAACGCCTTCCCCACGCTGCCCGGCAGCGTCACAAGGTCGTTGCACAGCGTGAAGTTAAGCGCCAGTGCCGTCGCGCTGAAGGTCAGCGACACCGTGATCAGCGTCAACGTGAACGCCAGCGAGCCCGACCACGGGATCAGAATCACCACCGCCGCCACCAGCATCGACGCGCAGACCGCACCGCGGCGCCGGCCATCGCGGACCTTCTCGGCGGTCAGGACGCGGTCGGCGACCAGGCTCAGGCTGATGCTGGCGATCACCGAGATCGTGTAGGCCAGGGTGACCAGATAGCCGGTGTCGAGGACGGTCATGTGCTGGCTGGTCTCCAGGTAGTTGGGCAACCAGGCCAGGAAGAGATACTGATTGTAGGTCATGCAGCCCTGGGTCAGCGCCACGCCCCACATCGAGGGCTGCTTCAAGAGACCCAGGAAGCCGATATCGGCGCCCTCGGGGTGGCCAGAGACCTCCCGTTCAGCGACGATCTTGTTGCGTTCGGCGTCCGGCAGCCAGGAAACGTGCTCGGGCTTGCGGAACCAGATCAGCCAGATTGCCAGCCAGAGGAAGCCGATGCCGCCGGTGATGACGAAGGACAGGCGCCAGCCGACCGCGGCGACCAGCATGCCGGAGAGCGCGGCACCGAAGGCCGGCCCGGCGTAGGAGCCGCCGGTGAAGATCGACATCGAGAGCCCGCGTTCGGAGAACGGCGCCCAGTCGCGCAGGGTGCGGGAGACGGCGCCGTTGGTCGGCGCCTCGCCGATGCCGAGGCCGATGCGGACGGCCAGCATGGTGGCGTAGCTGCCGACGAGGCCGGTCAGCATCTGCATGACGGACCAGACGCCGATCGCGAGTGCGGCGATCTTTCGGCCGCCGAGGCGGTCGGCGAGGACTCCGCCGGGGATCAGGCAGATGACGTACATCCAGTAGAAAGAGGAGAAGAGGTAGCCGAGTTCGATGGGCGAGAGGCCGAGCTCATTGGCGATGGGCTTGGCGGCGACGGACATGGTGATGCGGTCGATGAAGTTGATGACGCCGAGGCTGAAGAGCATGGCGTAGACCCAGTAGCGCCGGTGGGTGATGGGCATGGACGGTTTCTTCCCCTTGGTTTCTTGGTGGGGGAGAGGGTGGAGGTATTATCGTATTATCACAAGAGTTGCGACGGTCCTTATAACTGCGTTCGGTGGGTGCCCGAGCAGGATTGAAAATTTCAAGCGGTCGCACCCTGTACACGCTACTGACAGTCTCCGCCGCAATAGGTTTTGTTAAATCGATGCTGCGGTTACGCAAAAATATGATCGCGGAGGAGAATCGAAGTTGACAGAATTATCAAAACTATCACGATGATGCTATGATTTCTAAAGCTAGATCATGAGTGATTATCCTTTGCGGCCAGTCGGCACCGCCGTTCTACAGATTGAGGGAGACCTAATTGGCGGATATTCGTCGATCGATAGTGCCCGCAACTTAGTATTGGCTTGGCTTAGTGGGCGAGTGGGACACGCTTTTCCTGAGGACGCTCGGCGAGGAGCGTCGTTCAATATCCCACCAGACCAGGGTGGTGTCTCCGCAGAGGCCATAGCGGAAGATGACCCTTGGATTTGGGCCATGCAAATCGTTGATCCGGATAAGCAGATTGCCGGACGGAACTGGATCGTCGAGATCGCGCTATTTCGAGTAAATCGCATAGCGAGGATTTGCATTCGTTTGAGTTGTGTAGCTCGGGGAGACATAGGAACGTTTACTCCCGCGGTCCCCAGCTTTGTTCCCTTGCTAGCGCAGAAAATTGGAATAGAAAATGAGGGAGAAAGAATAGACTCATTTCCAGTACATTATGGATCCGTGAACATCGATGATTTGGTTGCCCGATTAGAGGATAGTCAGAGGAAGCTACCTATTGTTGTTGTCTCGGAGGCTAGACCTGATCTAAATCGGCCGTGGCTTTTAGATATAAATTTACTAGCGCGCAATTTAACCGGTCTCGCTTGGGTCTTTTGCATTTCGTACGAGGCGGCATTTGGATTGTCGGACGCTCTAGGAAAAACTTGGTCCGTCTTTAACGGGGCATGCCGAATTTATATGCCTGGGTTTGATCGATTCGCCCAGAGTCCGTACGACCATCCTCTCATCTTTGGCGAACGCCTGATCAACACTACATGGGGCGAATCTTGGTTACGCCGGACCATCGCTTTTTCAAGCATCGATAATGCGGATATATACCAGAGATTTCCCCGTTTCGTTACACTTCGCGCGAAATTGGCTCAGCGTAGTTACGAGCGGCGTCGGGCAGACCTTACTACAGAGCAGCAGCTTGAACAGATAAAAGACGAGAATGATAAACTAAAACGAGACGTTCAAGAGTGGATGGATCTCAGTTCTATTGCCGAGGAAGACCAAAAGGTAACCCGTCGAGATTTGGACGATGTGAAGCGGGAAAATGCAGGTCTCCGTTCCTATATCGAACTGTTGGAGTCTACCAGAAAGACGGGTGTAGAAGAAGGTGCAGAACGACCCACAGACTACAGTGGCGTCCCACAGTGGGTGGTGAAGACCTTTAGCGGGCGACTTGTTCTTTCAAAGAAGGCTGAAGCAGCTGTCATGTCTAGCGTATACCAAGATATAGGACTAGTTTGTGACGCGCTACAGTTACTGGCAATGCAATATGTAGATATGCGCCGGCATGGGGATCGCAGACCCATTTATGAAGGGCGGTTGCGAAGCTTAACGTTAAGGGAAGAACCCATCGGAGCTAGCTTAGATAAATTTCGTTCCGATTCACAATATAAATGCCGATATGAGGGGCGGGAGTTGTTCACCGATCGTCATTTGAAAAAAGGGAATTCTCGAGATCCGCGGGAGATATTACGAATTTACTTTTGCTGGGATGAAGAAACCCGCCAGGTAGTTGTAGGACACCTTACAAGCCACTTGGAAACTGCGATCAGTTAATTCCCCGCCTGATTCGTTGTTGGTTGCTATTTTTAACATTTTTGACTGCCAATAGAGGTGCTGATAAAGACCAGGGAAATGGTGGAGCGGGTGACGGGAATCGAACCCGCACAGCCAGCTTGGAAGGCTGGGACTCTACCATTGAGCTACACCCGCAACGCCCCTGTCATACCGGCAAGCTCGCGCGGACACAACGCCTATAACTAACCGAGCCAATTCCAACAATAAACCACTGATGCCCCAGCAATTCCCCGCTGGCCCGCCCCAAGGTCGATCACTCACCTGCCTCCGCAACCTCCTCCTCCGCCAACTCCCCCAACCCCCGCAGCCGGACCAACGGCTGATCCGGAAACCGCGCCACAATCTCCAACTCCCCGCCCATCGCCTCCACGAACCGGCGCAGCGTCGACAGATACATATCCGTCCGCCGCTCCAGCTTGGCGATCGACGCCTGCCCCACATGCAGGTCGGCAGCGAGTTGGTCCTGCGTCAGCGACCGCGCCTTGCGCAGCTCCGCCAGCGAGAGTTCCCGGTCCATCTGGTCGGTCAAAGCCACAGCCTCGGCCTGAGCCTCCGGCGACAGGCTTTCCCGAAGCCGAGCGAAAGCGTGACTACCCATCGTCACTGTCTCCTAACCGGCCGATTTCGGCCAAATGTTCATCGTAAAGCCTGTCAGCCAGCGGGACGAAGCGTTCATAGAACTGGCTATCCCCCGTCTTGTCCCCGCCAATCAGCAGAATCGCGACCCGCCGAGGATCGAACGCATAGAAAATCCGAATAGGCCGCCCACCGACCTGAACCCGCAGCTCCCGCATATGGCCATGGCGCGATCGGCTGATGCCGCTGGAGTGCGGAAATGGCAGATTGGGACCGCGACGTTCGAGAAGCCCGACCGACGCCGTCACCCGGATTTTCTCATCCTCGGTCAGGCCATCCCACCAGGCGCCGAATTCGTCGGTGTATTCGACCTGCCAGTTCACCCGGCCAATATATTCCTTCGAAGGAATATCGTCAAGCCACCGTCGTGGCGGAAATGCCTGCTATCAGGCCCCGCCCTCGCGCGCCCCCTAAAGCGGGATCGCCAGCAGCGTATCCACCCGCTGGCTATCACAAACCACCAGCCGCTCGGTATACCGCCACTCCCCCCGGACCACCTTGTCCTGATAAGCCCCCGCGGCAAACACCATCATATGCCCATCCCGCATCGTCCGGATCACCGCAAACGACGTCTCCACCGTCACCACCCCATCCGCCTCCCCCAGAACCACCGGCAGCCCGAGCAGATGCCGGTACCGCTGGCGTTCATAGATATTCGCCTCCCGCAGCGCCGCCACGCGATCCACCAGCATCGCCTGCGAGTCCGCATAGATCAGCCCCGCCTTGTACCCGGCAGCCACATTGTCGGCGGTGGTGACGACATACAGGCAGCGTTCGGTGAAGAACCCCGGCCAGTCCTCCAGCCGGTCGCTGTCCAGGGCACGGGCGCAGGCGCCGTTCAGCGCGGCAATCTCCAGCAGCATGGCTCAGACCCCCATCCAGCTTCGCCACGCCTTCCAGAACCCGCGCACGGAGGCCTCGGTCGTCCGGTTGTCGGCTGACCCGGCATCCGAACCGCCCATCTCCACCACGGACTCAAACCCCCCGGCGGCGCCGATGCCACGTTGGACGAAGCCGCCGACAGCACCGTCCTCCATCGAGACGAACCCCGCCGGCCCCGCCAGATTGGCCTGTTTCAGCCGCATCGCCCGCATCTCCGGCATGTCGTCCTCGAACCCCAGATAGGTCCAGTGCAGATCCATGCTGTCGACGCCCAGCGGCACGATCTGGCGGACGGCGATGGCGTTGCGGAGCTGCTGCAGAATGAAACCGGGGAACACCGACAGGATCTGCACCTGGATGCCGTCACCGAACTCATCCGCCGCGGTCAGCAGGGAGGTGTCGTGCAGCTTCAGGTCCTGGTTGTCCGACCGCATCCCGGCATAGGAGTCATCCGGCCCTGCCGCTGGCGCGAGCGTCGTCGAAGCATGCGCCACGCCGCTCGGTGCCACCATCACCCCGCCGCCCTGGCTCAGGCGGGTGATGCGGAACGTGGTGAAGAACGTGTGCAGCAGGCTGGCGTGGTAGGTGTCGCGCACATTCTCCAGATAGAGCTTCCAGTTGCACGGCAGTTGCTGGGTGAAGCGGCCCAGGACCTCGACCTTCTTGTGCAGCACGCGGCGCAGCCGAATCATCACGTCGGGGCCGATATAGTCCTCGATCGGCGGCGCATCGTCCGACAGCGTGCCGAACACCAGCCCGCAGATCACCGCGGTGCGCAGCTTGCGCGGGCCGTGCTGCGTCATGTCGAAGTCGTCAGGCATGCCGCCCTTGCCGTTGACGCCGCGCCGGAAGGCGATGGAGGTCAGGTTACCGCACAGATCGTAGCGCCAGGCGTGGTAGACGCACTGGAAGTCCTTCACCGTCCCGCCATCGTCCAGGCAGATCAAGGAGCCTCGATGCGCGCAGCGGTTCTCGAAGGCGACGACGCTGCCGTCCTCGGCCCGAGCGACGACGACCGGCATGGCGCCCATCATGGTGGTGCGGTAGCCGCCGGAGCCGGGGAGGTCGATCTCCAGGCACAGATAGTGCCAGGCAGGGCCTTCGAAGATGCGGCTCTGCTCGTCGCGGGCGGTGTCCGGGTCACGGTAGACCCAATAGGGGACTCTGGTCAGGCCGGGCGGCCAGGCGCCAACCGATGCCTCGCGGATGGACTGGTCCATGCGATCCTCCCTGTTATTTTGCAGGGAGGCTACGCCGGGTTGGCGCGGCTGGCTATCTCATGTTGTGCATGCCGCGCAGCGCCGCGATGACCTCCGCCACCGGCAGCACATCCGCATACTTCACCGCCATATCGTACAGGTTCGCGAAATGCGGCCCCTCATGCCGGTCTGCCACGCATTCCTCCGGCACGATCGTCCGATACCCATGGGACAGGCTGTCGACGACAGTCGCCCGCACGCACCCCGACGTCGACCCGCCGGTCACGATCACCGTGTCCACCTTGTGCCAGGTCAGCAGCGACGCCAGATGCGTCTCGTGGAACGCGGACGCCATCCGCTTGTTGATGATCACATCCCGCTCCCGGTCGATCGCCAGCCGGTCATCGAACTCCGCCCGGCGGGACCCCACCTTCACGTTCTGCAGCGAGTCCGGCGTATCGGACCGGGTCCCCCAGACCCCGCAATCCTCCCCCGACGCCATATAGGCGACATGCGTCCACACCACCGGCGCACCCAGCCCCCGGCACGCCGCCGCCAGCGCGTTCACATACTCAAGCTGCCGCGGATCGGTCTCATACGCTGTGACGTACTCGCCCGGCAGCGTATAGGCCTTCTGCAGGTCCACATTGACCAAGGCCGGCCTGGACCCGAACCCGAAACGCCGCCGTCCCGGGCTCGCCTTCAGCTCCTGATACAGGACCCTCGCGGATTTGTCGGACAGTTCCATGGTCAGGCCATCCGGCTTTTCATCAGGGGCTGGATATACTGCCCGAACTGCTCCATCCCGATGACGAAGTCGTCGAACGTCATCAGGATGCCCTTCACCCCCGGCGTCGCGGCCACCTGGTCCATCATCCGCGCCACCGTCGCATAGGACCCGATCAGCTTCAGCATGCCGGTGGGGATCGGTTCGGCCTTCTGCCGCTCGATCATCTGCCCGACCGTGGACTCCTTCGACGCCTGCGTGTCGGCCGAGGCCTGGGTGCGCTGCCATTCCAGCGCCTCCAGGTCCGTGCCGGCCTTGTAGCGGTTCCACTTCGCCATCGCCAGCTCATCGGTTTCATCGGCAATGATCATCAGCAGGATCAGCGCGCCGACATCACGCCCGGCCGGTTCGGCGATCTTCGCCAACCGACCGGCGACATGCGCGGACGTCTCCGGCTGGTTCAGCCCACCGCCGCCGCAGAAGCAGTAATCGCCATGTTCGGCGACAAAGCGCATGCCGCGATCGCTCTGCGCCGCGCCGACGATCTCGATCCGAGCGGACGGACGCGGCGCCAGGCGGCAGTCGTCCATCTGGAAGAATTCGCCCTTGAAGTCGGACCGTCCCGTCTCCCACAGTTCCTTCATGATAGTGACGTATTCGGAACAGTATTCGTACCGTTTGGCGAAATGACGCTCGCCTGGCCAGATGCCCATCTGCTTGTATTCGGTCGGCTGCCAGCCGGAGACGATGTTCATCCCGAACCGCCCCGGCGCGATGCTGTCGATCGTCACCGCCATGCGCGCCGCGAACGCCGGCGGCACCGTCAGCACCGCGACCGAGGCGAACAGCTTGATCCGCCGCGTCACGCTGGCCAGCCCGGCCATCAGCGTGAACGACTCCAGATTCTCGTCCCAATACCCGCTCGGCCCGCCAAAGCCGCGCAGCTTGATCATCGAGAGGGCAAAGTCGAAGCCATAATGCTCCGCCTGCTGCACAACCGTGCGGTTCAGGTCGAAGCTCGGCGTCGTCTTCGGCGACGTGGTCGAGATCAGCCAGCCGCGGCTGCCGATGGGAATGAAAACGCCAAGCTTGACCATACGCTGCTTCCACCACGTCACGGACCTGTGCGTAGATGCAAGTGTCGCACCAACAGCCCAGAACATTGACGCCTCCATCCAACAGGCGCCTCATCGCCTCATAACAAAATCGTCCAAGGATAAGGCTCTATGAAAACTGCCCGACTTTCAGCCGTCACGCGAACGATGCAGATCCTCGCAATGACGATGTTGATCGGCAGCGCTGTCATCAACTACCTCGACCGCGCCGCCCTCTCGATCGCGAATATCGAGGTCCGCCAGGAAATGGGGCTCAACGCCACGCAGATGGGCGTGCTACTGTCCGCGTTCCTGCTCAGCTATGCCTTCGCCCAGCTTCCCGCCGGCGTTTCGGTCGACCGGATCGGTCCGCGCATCCTGCTCGGCGTTGGCCTCGGCATCTGGTCGCTGGCACAGATGGCGGCTGGCTTCGTCACCAGTTTCACCCAGTTCTATTGGGCACGGATCGTCCTGGGCCTGGGCGAGTCGCCGCAATTCCCCACCGCCGCCCGCGTCGTCGGCAACTGGTTTCATATCAGCCGGCGCGGGGTACCGATGGCCGCGGCGACATCGGTGGGACCCAGTCTCGGCACCGCGCTGGCGCCGCCGATCCTGACGGCGCTGATGCTGGCGTTCGGCTGGCGTGCCATGTTCATCACCATGGGCGTCGTCGGCCTGGTCGGCGCCCTGGTCTGGTTCCTGTTCTACAGGGACCCCGAACACCATGCCCCGCCCCAGGACGTGGCCTATATCCGCTCCGGCGATACGCCCAGCACGTCCAAGGTGACGCTGCCGCAATGGGGCAGGCTGTTCCGGTGCCGGACGACCTGGGCGATGCTGATCGGCAATTTCGGCTCCGGCTACCTGTTCTGGGTCTATTATGCCTGGCTGCCGGGATTCCTGGAGATGCAGCACCATGTCAGCGTGGCGAAAACCGGCATCTATGCCTCGATCCCGCCACTCTGCGGCGTCGTGGGGGCACTGGCCGGCGGCTGGGTGTCGGACAGGCTGGCGGCGGCGGGCGTCACGCCGATCAACAGCCGGAAGATTCCGATCATCGTCGGCCTGGCCGGCACGGCAGCGCTGACCGTCTGCGCCGCCTATGCGCAGTCCGCGCCGCTCACCATCGCACTGGTATCGATCGCGGTGCTGTTCAGCAATTGCGCCAGCGCGACGATCTGGGGCCTCGTCACCGTCGCGGCGCCGCCGAACTATGTCGCCTCCTTGGGCAGCATCCAGAACTGTGGCGGCTACCTGGGCGGCGCGTGCTCGCCGGTGGTGACGGGCATGGTGGTGGACATGACCGGCTCCTTCGAGGGCGCGCTGTTCATCGGCGCCGGCGTCGCGGCGCTGGGCGGGCTGATCTACCTGTTCGGCGTCGTCCGCCCGATCAGCGGGACCGAGCTGGAATATGACGCCGACGGGTTGAAGCCGGAGATCGCCTAGCCGGCGACCTGCTTCATCCACGTTCCGGCCATCGCGACGGCCTCCCGCGCCTTGCTCACGGTGGCCGTCGCGCGCAGGAACCCGTGGACGACGCCCGGGAACGTGTGAGTCTCCACGGGGACGCCCTGGTTGCGCAGCTTCTCGACCAGCGCCTCACCTTCCGAGCGCAACACGTCCAGCTCCGCCAGCAGCACCATCACCGGCGGCAGGCCGGTCAGGTCGGCACGGAGGGGCGCGGCCAGGGGGTGCAGGCGGTCGATGGCATGCGGCACGTAAACGTCCCAGTAGAACGACATCCGCTCCAGGTTCAGCCCGTACCCGCCGGCCCCGAACTCACGATAGCTGGGCGTATCGAACCGGGAATCCGCGACGGGGTAGTTCGCCAGGATCCCCGCCAGCGCGGGCCCTCCGGCGTCGCGCAGCAGCAGCGCCGTCGCCAGCGCCAGGTTGCCGCCGGCCGAATCGCCGCCGACCAGGATGCGCGTCGGGTCCAACCCCCAATGCGCCCCGTGTTCGGCGACGAAGCGCACGACAGCGGCGCATTCTTCCAACGCCGTGGGAAACTTCGCCTCGGGCGACAGGGCATAATCGACGCTGACGACCGAGACCTCGCCCGCCGCGGCATATTCCCGCACCATCCGGTCATGCGTGTCGACATTCGCCCACACCCAGCCGCCACCGTGGAAATATACCAGCGTCGGCAGAACACGGTCCGTTACCGGCCGGAACACCCGACAGAAAACCCGGCGCCCCCGCGCATCGACGAACCGGTCCACCCGCTCCGCCATCTCCGGCCCGCCGTGGGCAGTGACCATGCCCAGGATATCGTTGACGCGCCTGTTCGGCTCGAACGGAAAGGCAGCGCGGACGGGCGGGTATTTCGCCGCCTCCTTGTCCATCATGTCGGTGAACGCGGCCATCTCCGGATCCCAATGCGACCGGTCCGCCATGCTATCTTCCTCCTCGCGAATGCGTCCGGCTGCCATGCAACGGCAGACGCCGCGGGATTGCAACGTGCGCCGCGGCCCGGGTCGGCGTTATGCTGCATTGCAACATAGGTCTGTGCCGATGACAGTCCCTCGCCTAAGCTCCAAGGGCCGCTTCGATGCGGTTCGGCTGTTCCATCCCGAGTCGGTGGCCCTGCTCGGCCTTGAGACCGAGGAAGGCGCCCAGATCATGGGAAACCTGACGCTTGCCGGGTTCAAGGGCCAGATGCGGACGCGCCTGGAACCGGGGACCCATCTGGCGGTGCTCGCCTTGCCATCCGACCGGATCGGGCCGGCGATGGAAGAGATGACGCGGTTCGACTGCTTCGCCGCGATCGTCCCCGGCCCGTGCGACGACCTCGCGGCGCATTGCGCACGGACCGGCGTGCGCGCCCTGGGTCCGCATAGTTTCGGCCTGGCGATCCCATCTTTGTCGCTCAACGCGACGCGCTCGCACATTCAGCCGCCGCCGGGGCGGTTGGCGGTGATCTCCCAGTCCTCGGCGATGACCAGGGCGGTGATCGACTGGGCAGGGCCCAATGGCGTGGGGTTCAGCTATATCGTGGGCGTGGGCGCCAATGCCGGGATCGGTTTCTCCCTGGCGCTCGACTGGCTGTCGCGGGATACGCGGACCGGGGCGATCCTGCTCGACATCAGGCGGCTCAAGAACCATCGACAATTCCTGTCGGCGGCCAGGGCGGCGGCGCGGCTGCGGCCGGTGGTAGCGATCCGCCCCGGCCTGCGGCTGGAGGACGGGGACGGTGTCGGGGACCTGGCGTTCGAGGCGGCGCTGCGCCGCGCCGGCGTCCTGTATGTCGAACGCCTGGAGGACCTGCTGGCCGCCGCCGAGACCCTGTCGCGCGCCAAGCCGGTCCGTGGCGATACGCTGGCCATCGTCACCAACGCAATCGGCCCCGGCCGCCTCGCCGCCGACAGCGCAATGCGGGAAGGGCTGCGCCTGCTGCCCGAGGGCCTGTCGCCGGTCCCCACCGAAACCCTGTCGCAAGCCGCCTTCGCGGCAGCGGCGCAGCCCGATACCGGCGGCATCCTTGTAGTGCATGCCCCGATCGGCGCCGCCGACGCCAAGGCGATCGAGGGCCTGTGCCACCCGCCGCCGGGCCTGCGTACCCCGATCCTGATCTGCGCGCTGGGCGAGACCGTCGGCGCGATCCATCGCCGCACTCTGGCCCAGGCCGGTCTGCCGGTCTTCGCCACGCCCGATCAAGCGGTGCGCGGCTTCGCCCATCTCGCGCGTGACCGCCGCAACCGGGAAGCCGCTCGGGAGCTGCCGCCCCGCGACGTGCTGACCCTGGCGCCCGACAAGGCCTGGGTGAAGCGGCTCTTCGCCGGGAGCGCCCGCGTGCTGACGCAGGACCAGGCGCTCGACGTGCTGGCGGCCTATGGCATCCCCAGCGTCCCGACCCGTGTCGTCACGGGGCCGGACGACGCCGCATCGGCAGCGGCGCTGTTGGGCTACCCCGCTGTGGTCAAGCAGCGGAGCAGCCTGCCGCCGCCGGAACGCCGGGCCGGCGGCGTGGTGTTCGACCTGCATGAACCAGAGGGTGTCGTTGCCGCCGCCAGGTTGCTGGCCGCCCGTGCCCGCCGCCGGCTGGAGGACGAGGCCCTGCTGGTGCAGCGTCAGGCGGGACGCGGCCGGGAACTGGCTATCCGCGTCTTCTCCGACCCCACCTTCGGCCCGGTGATCGCCTTCGGTCCCGGTGGCACCATGGCCCACACCGGCGACACGGCAATTGATCTGCCGCCGCTGAACCTGGCCCTCGCGCGCGGACTGATCCATCGATGCCGAGCGGGTTCGGCCCTGAGCAGGAGCCTGCGCGACCAGACCGCCGCGAACGAGACCGCCGTCTCCGAGACGCTGGTCCGGGTCAGCCAATTGATTGTCGACTTCCCCGAGATCGCCGAGCTATATATCCCCGCGCTGTTCGCCGACTCCCGTGGCGTGTTGGCCGTCGACGCCTGGCTGCGCTTGCGCGCGCCAGAGGAGCCGCCGGTGAGCCTTGCGATCGCCCCCTACCCCGCCAACCTGATCGAGCACCGCATGGTGGGTGACGACCCCGTCACCATCCGCCCCGTCCGGCCGGAGGACGCGCTGGCACACACCGCCTTCTTCGGCCGTCTTTCGCCCGAGGACATCCGCTTTCGTTTCTTCAGCGCGATGCGCGAACTTTCCCCCGAACTGACGGCGCGCCTGACACAGGTGGATTATGACCGCGAAATGGCCTTCATTGCCGTCAAGGACGGCACCAACGAAACGATCGGCGTCGCCAGGCTGACCTGCGAGGTCGATCATGAGGGTGGGGAATTCGCCGTCATCGTACAGGCCGACATGAAAGGGCGGGGCTTGGCTTCGCATCTCATGTGCCGGTTGATCGACTGGGCGCGGACACAGGGCCTGAAGCGGGTGGTCGGCCAGATCCTGTCCGACAACGCACCCATGCTGGCCTTCGTCCGCCACCTGGGCTTTGAGGTTCACCGCATGCCGGACGACCCGGAGGTGATGGAGGCGGTGCTGGCGCTGTGATCCGAGGCGCCCGCCCGAGGTGCCAGCGCGTGCTTGATGGGCCGCCCCGGAGCCCAGCTATTACTACGGTCCCGCCAGCATATTATTATGCCCCGCCGCTTCACTGGGTCCCTGGCCACTATAACTGACATGGCTGGTGGATCCCGGGCCATTGGACACGCTGACGGCCTGTCAGACCGCGTCTTCCCGGACCACTGCCGACAGGACCAGCGCGGCGCGCAGCCCCGGCTCGTTGTCCTCGAGCCTGAGTTCACCGCCGTGCAGCCGGGCGATCGCCGCAACCATGCTGGGGCCCAGGCCTACCCCTTGAATCCCCTGGTGCCTGCGCCGCGGAAAAAAAGTTCCGTGGCACGGGGCCGTTCCCCCCGGTCCGCATGTCGGACGCCGCCTTGGACGAGGTCCGGCTCTTCCGCTATTTTCCCGCGCATCATGGTTCACGACTCCGGACAGCTGCGCAGGACTGAAGGACGAGCCGCGTGACGGCATCGGATGACCTTTTTGCCGAGGAGCCCGTGCCGGCGGCGGAGCCCGCCTCTGGCCGTCCGCTGGCGGATCGGCTGCGCCCCGCGACGCTGGCCGATGTCGTCGGACAGGACCATCTGCTGGGTCCGGACGGCACGCTGACGCGCATGCTCGCTCGGGGTTCGCTGGCGTCGCTGATCCTGTGGGGACCGCCGGGCGTCGGCAAGACGACGATCGCCCGGCTGCTGGCCGGGGAGGCACATCTGGCCTTCGTGCAGCTCTCGGCCGTGTTCTCGGGCGTCGCCGACCTGAAACGCGCGTTCGATGACGCCGGCAAGCGACGCCGGGCCGGACAGGGGACGCTGTTGTTCGTCGATGAGATCCATCGCTTCAACCGCGCGCAACAGGACGGGTTCCTGCCGGTGGTGGAGAACGGCACGGTCACGCTGATCGGCGCGACGACCGAGAACCCATCCTTCGCACTGAATGGCGCGCTGCTGTCGCGATGCCAGGTGATGGTGCTGAAGCGCCTAGACGACGCCGCGCTCGATCGCCTGCTGGCGCGCGCGGAGCTCGAACTCGGCCGAACGCTGCCGCTGACGCAGGATGCCAAGGCCGTGTTGCGGGCGATGGCCGATGGTGACGGACGATACTTCCTCAATATGATTGAGCAGGTGGCCGCGCTGCCGCCTGACAGTCCTATCCTGGACGCGGCGGAACTGTCCGACCTGCTGTCAAAACGGGCGGCGCTATACGACAAGGACCGGGAAGAACATTACAACCTGATCTCCGCACTGCATAAGTCGCTGCGGGGATCGGATCCCGACGCCGCGCTGTACTGGTTCGCACGGATGCTGAACGGTGGGGAAGATCCGCGGTATATCGCCCGCCGCCTGGTTCGCTTCGCCGCCGAGGATATCGGCATGGCCGACCCCAGCGCCCTGCCGCAAGCCCTGGCCGGCTGGGAGACATACGAGCGGCTGGGCTCCCCCGAGGGTGAACTGGCCCTGGCACAGGTCGTCGTCTACCTGGGCACGGCGCCCAAATCCAACGCCGTCTACACCGCGCTGAGCGCGGCCCGCGCAGCGGCGAAGTCGACAGGGAGCCTGATGCCGCCGGCGCATATCCTGAACGCGCCCACCAAGCTGATGAAGCAACTGGGATACGGGGCAGGGTACGAATATGACCACGGGGCGGAGGATGCATTCTCCGGTCAGAACTACTTCCCTGAGGGGATGGAGCGGGTGGAATTCTACCAGCCGCGCAATCGGGGCTTTGAACGCGAGATCAGCAAGCGGTTGGAGTATTGGGCGGAACTACGGACGAAACGATCAGGCGGCTGAAGCGTTCTGTTGACGGAAGAGTTGGAGATGGGCGGCGGACCACCAACTACCCTCGCCTACTCTCGTGCTACGGTCGAATCTGGATGTGTGTGCATCGGTCGTTTCAAGATACCGGAATGTTCTGCCTGGGCGTGAGGGCCTCAAATATCATTTGCAATCTGGTGACGTCGGCCGGGGTCGTGACGTCGGCCAGGGTGTAACCGTCCAACACCGCCAGAAAAGCCGCCAGCGCCTTGTGGAATATCGACGTCATGCCGCAGGCCGGCGCCATGGCGCAGGTTGCACAGCCCACCAGATCGAGGTTGCCTTCCGTGTGACGGATGAGGGCCCCAAGGTTGATTTCCGCCGGGTCGAGCGCGAGCCGGATCCCACCGCCCCGTCCCCGCAGGGACTGCACATAGCCGGCCGCCGCCAGGTCGCTGACCACTTTCATCAGGTGGTTTTGCGAAATGTCATAAGCTCTGGCGATCTCACCGATAGAACATAGGCGCTCCGGGTGGCTGGCCAGGTACAGGGCCGTACGGATGGCGTAGTCGGTGTAGCGGGTCAGTCTCATGGGTAGGCCATATAGATGCATTCCCATTGCATGTTTTCGTCGGCATGATATAGAGCATCTCAGATGCATATTTAGAGATCAAGGCCCATGCAAAGCGACACGATCTTGAGTAGGACAGGTTTCCAAAGGAATGCCTGCGCCTTGGTCTTCCCGCCGGATCGTCGGAATCCGCAGTCCCCAAAAACAATCCAACAGCGCGTCTGAACGACACCGAACGTCCGTACGGTCGGCGACCCGATCGGCCACTTCACCCGAGCAGCCCGGCATCCTCATCATGGCAGTCTTTCGACGGCAACGAGCCATTGCTACTGTTGGCCGGGAAACCTTCATGCCGCCTCGTTCGTGGAGCCGACGTCTCGCCGCTGCCCCTGTCCTTCACGCCAACAGTGCAAAGGCTCATATGTCATGCTGACCTCCGAACAGACCGCGATCATCAAGGCCACCGTTCCCATTCTGGAAACCGGTGGCGAGGCGCTGACCACCCATTTCTATAAGATCATGCTCGGCGAGCATGCCGAGGTTCGGCCGCTATTCAACCAGGCTCACCAGGCAAGCGGCGCACAGCCTCGTGCGTTGGCCAACAGCGTCCTGATGTATGCCCGCCATATCGACAACCTTGGCGCGCTGGGCGCCCTGCCGGCGCAGATCATCAACAAGCATGTGGCGCTGCAGGTCCAGCCCGAGCATTACCCCATCGTCGGCAGTTGCTTGCTGCGCGCCATCCGCGAAGTGCTGGGCGCGGAAGTCGCGACGGACGCCGTCATAGACGCCTGGGCGGCTGCCTACGGCCAATTGGCCGACATCCTCATCGGCGCCGAAGCCAAGGTTTACGATCAACTCGCGGCTGCCCCTGGCGGGTGGCGCGGCGCCCGCCCTTTCCGCGTCGCCCGCAAGGTTGCGGAAAGCGCGGAAATCACATCGTTCTACCTGGAGCCAGCCGATGATCAGGCGGTGGTGGCCTATCAGCCGGGACAATATCTGGGTCTCCGTCTGGTCATCGACGGGCAGGAGGTGCGGCGCAACTATTCGCTCTCGCAGGTCGCCAACGGCCGTGATTACCGCATCAGCGTGAAGCGGGAGCCTCACGGCCTGGTATCGAATTACCTGCATGATTCCGTTAATGAGGGCGCGACGCTCGACGTTTTCCCACCGGCCGGGGAGTTTACGCTGTCATCCGGCACGGGGCCGGTGGTGCTGATCAGCGGCGGGGTCGGCATTACCCCCACCATCGCGATGGCCGAGGCGGCCTTGGCTGGTGGCGGGCGCGACGTGGTCTTCATCCACTATGCCCGCAATAGCGGCGTGCATGCGTTCGGCGCCACGATTGACGGCTGGGTGCGGCGGTACCCGCGGCTGCGTGCCTATGTCGCCTACGAGCAGGGCGCGTTGCGCAACGGCGCCTGGCCCACGGCGCTGGGCCGCCCGGCGATGGATCAACTGAAAGCGTGGGTGCCGACCCAGCCGGAGGCCGACGCCTATGTGCTGGGACCGAAGCCCTTCATGGGTTTCGTGCGGCGCAGCCTCGTCGCGCTGGGCCTGGCGGATGACCGCGTCCATCATGAGTTCTTCGGTCCCACCGAGGCGCTGGCATAAGAGAGGCGGGAGCCAGGCACCGGCTGCTGTGCTTCGATGGCGCACCGGTCCCTCGACCATCAGGGGAGAGGGACCCGACTCACTGCCGGATCACGGCATGGCGGGTTCCCTCCACGACCTGCGTCAACTGACGCGAGCGAGTTTCTGCAGACTCCGGATCCGCCTTGGTCGCGGTGCTCCGGGAAAAACATGGTCCCACGCCGAATAGGACACCTCTCCGACATAGAGGTCACCGTGGGAGTCGATCGCCAGCGTGTGCGGGGCGATAAAGGTTCCGTCCTCGGTCCCCGCGTGAGGCGCCCCCAATCGCCCCAGCAGTTCGCCCTTATGGTTCAGGATCGAGATGCGTGGCCCGATGTTCGGATATCGCCGGTTGATCGCAAGAAACGGTCCCAGTTCACCGACGAAGAAGATCGGTTGACGTGTTCCATGCATGTAAAGCCCGCACGGCCGGAACAGATTGTGCCACTGCGTCACGAACTTTCCCGCTGTGTCGAACACCTGAATCCGGTAATTCTCCCGGTCTGCGATATAGACAAATCCGTCCGCATCGCAGGCAATGTTGTGCACGACATTGAATTGCCCGGGATCGGTTCCGAACTCCCCCCATGACAGCAGCCGTCGACCGTCCGGCGCGTATTTGTGGACCCTGGCGTTGCCATAACCGTCCGCCACGAGGATGTCCCCGTCCGGCGTCAACGCCGTCTGGGTCGGACGATTGAACGGTTCCCCGCTGAATTCCGGCGCGGGGGCGCCTTTCTGACCGAGCGTGGACAAAAGCGCGCCGTCCAGCGTGCAGCGATAGACGACATGATCGCCCTCATCCGTGCACCAGATCGTTTCGTCCGGTGCTAAATGCACGGCGTGCGGCCGATTGAAGAGCTCCTTGCCCCAGTCCTGCAGCACGGAACCATTCCGGCTGAACACGATCATCGGATGATCGCCGCGATTGAACACGAAGACTCGGTCCTGGCTGTCGACGGCGACGCCACCGACATCTTTCAGGTCCCAGTCATCGGGGAGCTTCGCCCAGTCAGGCTCCATCCGAAACTTGAAGTCGCCCGTTCCCATTATCGTTGTCATGCACTCAGTCCATTCGTCTGCGCGGGAACCAGAAGTGACGGACTCACCTGGTCGATTCCGGTGCAACCAAGCATTGCCATGTTGCGGTCGATCTCCAGGGAGAGGAGAGAGATCGCGTGGCGCACGCCTGCCTTGCCTGCGACCGCCGCCGCATAAAGAAATGGCCGCCCGACAAACACGAATGCGGCCCCCAGTGCCAACGCCTTCAGCACATCTGTGCCACGCCGTACGCCGCTATCCATGGCGACGGTCAGATTGCCGACGGACCTGGCCACGTCGGGCAAGGCAGCAAGCGATGGCATCGCCCCATCGAGCTGCCGCCCGCCATGATTGGAAACGATGATCCCGTCGGCCCCGATCGTTTCGGCCCTGAGAGCATCCTGGGGGTCGAGGATACCTTTCAGCAGCAGCGTGCCAGGCCAGCGGTCACGTATCCAACCGATGTCTTCCCAGCTCAGGGCGTCGCGCCGGCCGAAACTGCGTTCGGCCTGGGCGGCGATCAACGGGGCGCCGCGGACCGCGTCCACATTCTCGAAATGGGGCATGCCACGAGTCAGCAGCGTCCGTGCCAGGTTGGCGAACAGCCAGTGCGGATGGGTGATGCCGTCACAGGCGAGGCTCAGGCTGGGCCGCAACGGCAGCATAAAACCGTTGCGCGCGTTGTTTTCCCGATTGCCGGCCACGGACACGTCCACGGTGACGACCAGGGTGCCGTAGCCCGCGCTCGCCACCCGATCCACAAGGGGCCCGATCCGCGCCCGATCGCCCGGGATATAGGCCTGGAACCATGCGTTTGGATTGGCTTTGATGATGGTCTCCAGCGGCATGAGAGAGGAGCCGCTGAGAACGAATGGAATATTGGCCTCGCCCGCTGCCTCGGCCAGAACCCGCTCGCATTCGAATGCCATCAGGGAGGTGGCGCCCATCGGGGCTATGCCGAACGGGGCGGACCATGTCTTGCTCAACATCCTGGTGCTCAGGTCGCGGTCCACGGTATTGACCAGCACCCGTGGCCGAAACCACCACGCCGCGAAGGCGGCACGGTTCGCGTTGCGTGCGGCATTGGTTTCAACCCCGCCCTCGACAAAGCCGAATATCCGCCTTGGCAGGCGGCGCCGGGCTTGGGATTCCAGGTCTTCCAGCGAAAAGATGCGGGCGAGCGACGCCGGCAGGTTCGCCGCGAGCTGCGGCGCCACCGAGGAGTAGACTCGCTCCGCACTCCCAGCGATTGGGTTCGCGTCGACTATATCCGCCGGCATGGGCGTTCCCGGACATTGTGGTTCTTAGGCGTATCGTAATATGATTGAACCAGCGGTCAAGGATCGCCTCGAGGGGACTCGGGGGCAGCCCTGCGCACCCTAGAGGGTCAGGGTCGCGAACCCGGTGATTCCCATCGACACTGTCCGTGCCGGCAAATTGACCGGCACGGGCGGCACGAGCGTGCCCGTTAGCACGATCTCACCCGCACGTAGCAACTGACCGCTTCGCGCCAGCGCCCTGGCCAACCAGACAAGCGAGTCGAACGCGCTCAAGATGTCGCGAGCGGAGCCGGTCCGGCGTTCGCCGTTGATATCGATGAACCCCTCCGCGGTCAGCAGGTCCTGCATCTTCCAGACTGTGTTCTCGGCCCCGATCACGAAGCCCGCCTGGAAGAAGTCGTCGGCGATCAATGTCGGAACCCCGAACGCCATCGGCTCGCCGTACCGGTTGTCAATGATTTCACAACCGATATGGCAGGCGCCAATGGCCTGTTTCACCGCCTCCGCCGACAGGTTCGGATCGGCGCCATCGACATCACGTCCCAGAACCACCGCAATCTCGCATTCCAGTGACGGACGCGTGAGCGGCCGGTCCAGCGCCTCGGCAAGCGACAGGGAGCGGTCTCCGGCGAACAGGCCCGCATAGACCGGTTCATGCAGTCCCCAGACTCGCTGCCCCGCGGCGGAGGTGGAACCGACTTTCCATCCCACCCTGGCATCCCCGGCAACTCGGTGGGCCGCATCCTGCAGGCGGTAGGCCTCTTCGATCGTCTTCGGGCGAAGCGGCTCAGCAATACCCGGCCATGCGGGACGCCGACTGCGAGCGCTCGCGAACGCCTGCACACTGTCCTGATTCATTGCGCACCTCGTTTGACAGCTTCGTCATTTCGTATGACTATATCTGAAAAATCGGCACCGCAAGCTATCACGAGGAGGCGGGGAGGACGGCAATGACGGTTCATACGAAGCGGTGGTTCATATACGCCCTGCTGTTCACGCTCCTGGCCATCAGCATGTTGGACCGCATCAACATGTCCGTGGCGGGCAGTTCCATCGCCAGGGAGATGTCTCTCTCACCCACGGCGTTGGGTTACCTGTTCTCGTCCTTCCTGTGGATCTACATCCTGTGCTTGCTTCCGGCCGGCGCGATCACCGACTGGCTGGGTACGCGCAAGGCGATCGCGTTCGCCGTGGGCCTTTGGTCGGTCGCCCAGATGGGCAGCGGCTTCGCAGGATCGTTGATGCCGTTGCTGGTCAGTCGTCTAGGGCTGGGCGTCTTCGAGTCGTTCACCAATCCCGGCGCGAACAGCGTCATCCGGGAATGGGCACCAAAGAAAGAACGTGGGCTGGCCTCAGCGATCTGGATCAGCGGATCGCTCGCAGGGCCGTCGGCCGGTGCGGTACTGGTCGCCTGGCTGGTATCGGATTTCGGCTGGCGCATTTCCTTCGTGATCACCGGCCTCATCGGACTGGCGTGGGTATGCGCCTGGCTGCTGATCTTCCGCCGGCCCGAGGATACGTCCTGGCTCAGCCCGGACGAACGCACGATGATCCTAGCCGAGCGGGACGCGCCGCGGGCGGAGAACGAGCGCTCGATCGGCTACCGTGGTTTGCTGTCCTCACCGACCATGTGGGGACTGTTCCTGACGCAGGGATGCCTGACGTACACGGCGTATTTCTTTCTGACATGGTTGCCCAGCTACATGCAGATGGCCCGGGGCATGACCATCATGGGCAGCGGGATCTACACCGCCCTGCCCTACGGCCTCGCGATCGTCTTCTGCATCGCCCTGAGCCATGTCAGCGATCGTCTGCTGACACCGCAGGCGCAACACAATGGCCTCCGCCGTTACGCTGTCGCATTTGGCAGCCTCGCGACGGCCAGCGTCCTGGCGACGCCATTCGTCGAATCGACCGCGGCGATCGTCGCGTTGCTGACGATCGCCCTGACGTTCAGCGGCGCCTCCCAATCCTGGAACTTCGCGCTCACGAACGACCTGCTGCGCACGCCCGCCGATACCGGCCGCGCCTTTGCCTTCCTGACATTGGGAGGCAACAGCTTCGGCATCCTCGCACCGATCGTCACGGGCTATCTTGTCAGCGGGACTGGAAGCTTCACCATCCCGTTCATCGTCTGCGGCGTGCTCGCTCTTGCCGGCGCATTCGTCGCCCTGTTGGGCGCCCGGATGCCGATTGGGGAGACGGCCGCGTCAACGCCGGTCGTACCGGCGCCGGAGATCGCATAAATGCTTCCCGACATCATCAACCCCGTCCGCCGGCGGTTGGAAGCCGATGAACTCGCTCTTGGGATGGTCGTGCGCATGGCAAGGTCGGGCGATATCGCCCGCATTGCAGCGACGAGTGGACACGACTTCCTGTTCCTCGATGTCCAACATGCCATATATTCCCTGGAAACGATCAGCCACATCGCACAGGTGGCGCTGGGCTGCGGCGTGGCGCCGTTCGTGCGGGTCAGAAGCTGTCGCGATCCGAACATCCCGGTCATGCTTGATGCCGGTGTCACCGGCATCGTCGCTCCGGATGTCAACACGGCCGATGACGCGCGGGCGGCGGTGCAGGCCTGCAAGTTCGCGCCGATCGGCACGCGCTCGGTCACCAGCGGCTATCCGATCTTCAACTACCGACCCGTGCCGATGCAGGAAACCATCGCGCTGCTGAACACCAACACCCTCGTCGTATGCATGATCGAGAGTCTGGAGGGATTGGGCAACATCGATGCGATCGCCGCCGTCGAGGGCGTCGACGTTCTCCATGTGGGTCTGACCGACATGCTCGCGGACATGGGGAAGCCTGGCGCCTATGGTGATCCCCAGGCGATGGAGGCCGTCGCGCGCATCACCGCCTCTGCGTTGGCGCACGGCAAATATGCCGGGGTCGGCGGCGACAACGACCCGATGCGTCAGCAGGTGTTCCTGCGCCAGGGCGTGCGTTTCATTTCGACCCAGTCGGATGGGGCGATGCTGCTGAACGCGGCGACAAAGGTGGCCGGAAACCTTCGCCGCCTGGCCAGCGAAGCCGGTTAGCCAACCAGGCACGCTCCAGGCGGACCGGCCTGGAAACACGGGGGCCACTTGTTCGTCAGAGCCTTACGGGAGTTGACACTACCCAATTCGTCCTATGATATTCATAACTGCCGAGTCAAAAGATCATACGGGAACCCGCTTAAAGCGCGGACCGAATAAAACATCCGGGAGGAAGATACGGTGTCCGGTCAGCCATCCGTCCAACGACGTGCGGTTATCGCAGGGGGCTTACTCGCCGCCGCCACACGACGTGCCATTGCGTCGCCGATCCAGTTGAAGTTCGCGACAGCAGATACAATGAACGATACCTCCTATGAGGTCGGGCAGCGCTTCGGCGCGGAACTCGCCAAGCGGACAAACGGCAAATACGACGTGCAGATGTTCGTTGGCGGTGCGCTGGGCAGCACGGTCAATCTGGCCAACAGCCTGCAGACCGGCATCATCGACTGCGCCATCCTGACCTCGGGCTACCTCGAATCGTTTGTGCCCTCGGTGCAGTCCATCGACCTTCCGTTCATCTTCAAGGATCGGACCACGGCGGAATCCCTGCTGGACGGTGACCTTGGCAAGCGGCTCTTCGCCGATATGGCCGGGCGGGGCATTCATGGGCTTGCCTGGGGCTGGTACGGATGGCGCCAGATGGAAATCCGTGATCGTCCGGTCAAGACGCCGGACGATATGAAAGGCCTCAAGATCCGTATCCAACCCGGCCCCGTGTTCGCCGCCATGTTCAGGGCGCTTGGCGCGATTCCGGTCCCGCTGGACGGCAGCGAAGTCTATCTTGGCCTGTCGCAGCACACCGTCGGCGGCGTGGAGTTTCCGCTGCCCACCGCGGTCACCTTCAAAGTGTACGAGGTCACCAAATATCTCGCGCTGACGCGGCACAGCTACAACGCGGGCGCGCTGATGGTCAGCAATGCCCGGTGGAATCAGCTCACGCCCGAAGAGCAGGCAGCCTTCCAAGAATCCGCCACGGCCGTGCTGCCGTTCTGGCGTGATACGATCGCGAAACGCTCCGACGAGGCGCTGACCTTCCTAAAGGCGCACGGCATGCAGCCGACCGATACCGACTTCAAGGCGTTCCAGGATAAGATGAAAACAGTCTACGACCAGTTCAGTCCCAAATACCCCGAGTTGTTCCACATGATCATGGAGCACAACGCATGACTGAACCTGCCGGACTGATGATGGCGATGATGCAGCCTCCCCCGACCATGGAAGAGGAGTTCCAGGACTGGTACGATACCGAACATTTTCCGGAGCGCCGGGATTGTAAGGGATTCGTTACGGCGCAGCGGCTGCTCTGCCTCGACGGCTTCCCGCGTTATCTTGCTCTGTATGACCTGGAAAACCGGGCGGTGCTGGAAGGACCGGGATATGGCGCCATCGCGCGGTCCCGCTACAGCCAATGGACGAAGCGGATCGTCCCGCGGATGTGGGGACATTATCGCGCCGAGGCAGACCAGATCTTTCCCGGCCGGGCACGCCTTGGGGCCAACGGTACCCCGACACGCCTGGCGCTGTGGCGCTTCAGCGGCGTGGACGAGAACGCCATCCAGGCCACCGTCAATGGCGTTCGGACAAGTTGGGCGGAAACGCCGGGCGTACTCCAGCTACGGGTCTTTCAGGCCAAGGCGGACCAAACCGGGGATGTGATCGCCACGATCGAGCTCGCTGGATCGATGCCGCTGCCTGCGCCGCGCCCAGACGCGTTTGGGCCGCTGTTGCGCCACCTGAACCTGGCAAACCTTTACATGCCCTATTGGCGCTGATGCCGATGCGACAGGCCGATTTGCCGGCCGCGATCGCCAACCCGCCCGTGTCGCCCGCGGCAACCCCTCTCGCCTTTCTCGACATGGCGCTGGACATCGTGGTGGCCATCGCCATGTTCGGCGAACTCGGGGCCGTCATCGGCGATGTGCTCGGGCGGACCCTGTTCGATTCGCCGCTGATATGGGCTGACGAGGTCGGAGGCCTGGCGCTGACGATCATCGCCTTCATCGGCGGCGCCGTCGCCTATCGCCGCGACCAGCACATCGCCGTCAGGGTGCTGGTCGAGATGCTGCCCGCCAGGGCGCATGCTGCGCTGCATGCCGCCGCCGACTGGCTGGTGCTCGAAACGGCCGTTGTCGCCTTTTTCACCTCGCTGCCGCTGCTGGCGGAGCGTTGGGACGAGTTGACTCCGATGCTGGAGTTGCACGGTACCTGGCTTGCCCTGCCGCTCACCGTCGGGATGGTACTGATCGCCATGTACGCGATCACCCGCCTGGCCGCACAGCCGCGTCGGGATGTGCTGATCAGCTTGTCAGTGCTGCTCGTGCTGAACGCGGCGGTTTACCTGGCCGCCGCCTACGGGCCGCCGCTCGGGTCCAACGTCTCGATCACACTCGCGATCGTCGTCGTTCTGATCACGGTCCTTCTGGGCCTTCCGGTGGGGTTCGCATTGGTGCTGGCGACGAGCCTGTTTCTTCGGCAGGTCTATCCGGCATCCATGATCGCATTGCCGCAGAACATGACGGATGGCGTATCACGCTTCGTGCTGCTGGCGCTGCCGTTTTTCATCCTCACCGGCTTCGTCATGGAAGCTGGCGGCATATCGCGCCGCCTGGTCCTGTTCGTTGCGGCCTTGGTGGGACGCTTGCGTGGCGGGCTGCTGCAGGTCGTGATCGTGAGCATGTACATCGTGTCAGGCATATCAGGGTCGAAGGCCGCAGACGTCGCGGCTGTCGGCTTGGTGATGCGGGACATGCTCGATCAGGAGGGCTACAGACGCAGCGAGACGGCCGCCGTCCTGGCCTCGGCGGCCGCGATGGGCGAGTGCGTACCGCCCAGCATCGCAATGCTGGTACTGGGATCCGTCACGTCATTGTCGATGGGCGCGCTTTTCGCGTCCGGGCTTCTGCCTGCCGCCGTGATCGCGCTGTGCCTGATGGCGCTGGTGTTCGTGCGCATCCGCAAGGCGCAACCCAATGACGCCGTGCCGGTTGTACGGGGATCACTTCTGCGGCTGGGGTTGGGCGCGATCCTGCCGTTCTCGATGCCCGCTTTGTTGTTCACCGGCATTCTCAGCGGCTTTGCGACACCGACCGAGATTTCGGCGTTCGCCGTTCTCTATGGCCTGGTCCTGGCGACGTTCGTCTACCGGGAGGTCGGGCTACGCACACTCACCCGCGTCGCCGCTGATGCCGCGACAGTGGCAGCGATGGTCTTGTTCACCCTCGCAGCGGCCCAGACGTTTTCCTGGGCGTTGTCGGCGGCACAGTTGCCGCAGGCGCTGGCCGCCTTGGTGTTCTCCTGGCGGGACAACACGACACTGTTCTTGCTTGCATCGATCGTTGCCCTCGTCGTCCTCGGCTCCCTGTTGGAGGGCCTGGCGGCGTTGTTGATCTTGGCGCCGCTACTGCTGCCGATAGCAACCAAACTTGGGAACAGCGATCTTCATTATGGGATCGTTCTGTTGATCGCGATGGGCGTTGGCGCCTTTCTGCCGCCGTTAGGCGTCGGATTCTACATTGCCTGTGCGATCGCCCGAGCGCCGATGGGTGCGTCCACCCGCGCGATGGTGCCTTATGTCATGGTTCTGCTGGCGGGACTCCTGCTGGTGACGTTCGTGCCATGGTTCACCCTGGCGGTACCGAGAGCCTTGGGATTGATACCGTGACGCAGGCCTAGATTTGCGTTGAAGAACCCTTATTCCGAACGACCGGATAATGGAGCCTCACAGGCCCCCTCTGCGTTTCGTGGCTTTCCGCATCGGTTCAGCCAAGGGCATTAACGCGGCACGCCGGCGCTCGGTGTCATCCAGATGTGCCTGCATGGCATCGCGGGCCCTGGCGGTGTCGCGCGCCAATATCGCGTCGTGAATGGCTTTGTGCAGCGGCAGGGTCACCGCCCGGTTCTGTTTGCTATCCCGATTCGTGATCCTCATGGACGCGATCAGGCTGGCACGGATCGCGTGCCCAACCGGCAGCAGGAATTCGTTGCGCGCCGCCCAAAGGCACGCAACGTGAAACGATACGTCGGCCGCGACGAAAGCCCGGATATCGTCGCTGGCCTTGATCATCGCTTCATACGCGCTCGCAATCGCCATGTGGTCTTCCGCGGTTCCTCGCCGGGCGGCGAACTCCGCTGCGGACGGTTCGATGATGCGACGAAGCTCCATCAGATGGTCCAGGTTGGTTCCGGGCGGCGCAGCGGGATCATCGCGCCATCCGAGAATGGCAGGATCGAGCTGGTTCCACTCCGCACGCGGACGGACGATCGTGCCGCGGCGGGGCTTCGCATCCACCAAACCTTTCGCCGACAAGACGTTCAACGCCTCCCTCAGCACCGTGCGGCTTACGCCGTAGCGGGACAGCAATTCCTCTTCACTGGGCAGGACGTCGCCCGGCAGCAGCCGACCGCGCACGATGTCGCCGCCGAGCTGTTCCACAAGCTGCTCACGCAGGTTTCGCCTCAACGGTCGGGTCGGTGAGGGATTTGATAAAGGCATACAATAGTATGATCTGGTGCAAGCTCAGACGTCAACGAATACCGCCGGCTACCGAACCGGCCGCTTTTCCAGTTTACGGGCCAAGGTGCGACGATGCATGCCAAGCCGTCGAGCCGCTTCGGAAATGTTGAAATCGGTCTCGACGAGCATCTGATGGATATGCTCCCATTCCAGCGTCTTGATCGTGCTGGGCCGTTCCGGTAGCGGTACATCCGGGTCGCCGAGCGTCTTGCTGAAGGCGGCTTCTATCGCATCGGTGTTCGACGGTTTTGTCAGATAATGGCAGGCACCAAGCTTCACGGCCTCGACAGCGGTCGCGATGCTGGCGAAGCCGGTCAGGACGACAATCCGGGTCGACGGGTCGTGCGCATGCAGCGCCTCGACGCAGGCGAGGCCCGAGGCGCCGGCCAGCTTCAAGTCCACGACGGCGAAGCTGGGCGTATCGTCAGCCAGAAGCGCATTGAGCTCCCCCAGGCCTGATGCCATAGCGACCCGGTACCCGCGTCGCTCGAACGACCGCTTCAATGTTCGGGCGAATTCGATATCGTCTTCAACGATGAACAGCGGCCTGTCGCCGGTTGTTTCAGCCATCATTTCGAGGCGACCCGATCGCCAGGGCGTCCAGAGGTACGTTCAAGGTCACCATCGCGCCGCCGGCGGGACGGTTGGACGCCGCGACCGACCCACCCAGCTTGCGGATCACGTTGACGACCAGGAACAAGCCCAGGCCGCTGCCTCGCTTCGCCTTGGTGGATTGATAGGGCTTCCCAAACCGCGCCAGCATTTCGTCGGTGAATCCCGCTCCGTCGTCGCTGATCCGCAGCACCAGCATCTGACCGACCCGCTCGGCCGTGAACCCCACCCAATGGGGGGATGCTTCCACGGCGTTGTCCAGCACATTGGAGATAATCTGCTTCAGGGCCGAATCAACGACGATCGGCATGTCCACGCCGAAGCGGTTGTCATAGGAGACCGTGGTTTCCGTGTGCCGCGTCCGCCATTCCGAAATGACGTCATTCAGGAACTTGCCGACCGAGGTGGCAATCGGCGCTTCCCCGCGTGCTTCGCCTGACGCGAGCAGGACGCCGGTCAGGATCGTCTTGCATCGCTCGATCGCCGTCTGCATCTCCTCCAGTTCCTGCGCCATGGCGGGTTCGCCGAAGGCCGGCATGTGGCGCCAGTCGCCCAGGATGACGGACAGGGACGACAGCGGCGTCCCGAGTTCGTGGGCGGCACCGGCGGCAAGCAGGCCCATGCGGACAATGTGGTCTTCCTCGGCAGCATGCTGACGCAGCGCGGCGAGCCCGGCATCGCGATCGCGCAGGTTGCGTGCGACGCGGGTGACGAAGACCACCAGCAGGGAAGCGTCCAGCAGGAAGCAGATCAGCATGCCGACGACGTGCAGCGTCATCATGTCGCCCAGGTCGGTGCGCGGCAGGACCAGCGGGCGGTACGACAACACAAGCCCGGCGAAGCTGATGCAGGTCAGGCCGACGATGACCAACGTCGCTCGGGTCTCCAGCAACACGGCGGCCAGGGTCACCTGCAACAGGAACAGGGAGGTGAACGGGTTGGTCGCGCCGCCGCTCAGCCAGAGTTGGGCCGTCAGGGCACAGACGTCCAGCACCAGCGCGATCAACAACGCCCTGGTGCTGAGGTCCCTCTCCTGGCGGATCCACGCCAGGCTGGCGAGGTTCAACACCGTCAGGGCCGTCAGCACCAGGGCCATCGGGTAGAGCGGCAGGTCGATGCCGAGCCAGAGCCGTACGACGGCGATGGTGACGAACTGCCCCAGGATGGCGATCCAGCGGAGCTGGATCAGGGCGGCCATGTTCTTGCGGTTGGTCGCATCCGGAGTCAGGGCGCGCATGGTGCCGGGCGGGACCGGCAAGGTCTCCGGCAGCGTCACGTCCAGGGCAGGCAAGGTGGTCATACGGCGCAGCATCTCGATCGAGGCATGGCGGAGTACGGGCCGCCAGTGGATGGCGGCGAGCGACGCCGATTGTCTGTCGCGAGGCACCAGCCGCTAGCGGTCCGGCCGGGACCGCCACATGTCCCGGCACGCGACGACTGTCGCACCGGCCACGGCGGCCGCCAACCCGAACCACGTCAGGGCGTAGACGAGATGGTTGTTGTAGAACCGGATCCGGGTCAGACCGCCGCGAGGCCAGTCGTCACGCGCCCTTGGGTCAGGGGTGGCATCGGCATCGATGAAATAGGGCGCCGGCCGGGGAATGGCCTGTGCGGCGGCAATGGCGGCGACGTCGCGGGAATACCACCGGTCGTGCGCGGGATCATTGGCCCGCAGGAAGGCGCCGCCCGGTTCGGTGATGCGCAGCAGGCCGGAGACGGTCACTAGGTGATTGGGCGGCGGGCTGTCCTGCCGACCCGAGGGAACGAAGCCGCGGTTCACCAGCACGGTATAGCCGGCGACGTCCCGGAACGGCGTCAGGACCCAGGCGCCGATCCCCAGGTCCGTGGTGGCGCTTACCCGCGTGTCATGCCCCGCGACGAACCGACCCGTCACCGCCACGTGCCGGTATTCCGCATCGCCACGGGTCAAAGCGCTCCATGCGGCGGGGCCCGGTGCGGCGACAGGGGCCGCATGCACCCGGTGCTCCACGCGGTCGATCAGCGCCAGCTTCCACGCTCGCCGTTCGATCTGCCATATGCCAAGGCCGATCAGCAGGGACACGACGCCGGCCATGAGCAGAGGAAAAATCAGGACCGACGATCGCAGGCGGAGCCCGATCGCGGGCGCCGAAACAGTCACGGCATGCGGCTCATGTCGGTCATGCCCGGCATCATGTTCGCGTTGAGGTGGTACATGACCCACATCGATCCGGCGAGGGCGATCAGGACCAGCACCAGGGTGAAGACGAGCGCCATCATGCTCCAGCCTCCCTCGGACCGGCTGCTCATGTGCAGGAAGTAGATCATGTGGACAACGATCTGGACCGCGGCCAGCGCCATGATCAGCAAACCGGTCACCTGGTTGTTGGCAAGCACGCCGGTCATGACCAGCCAGAACGGGATGGCGGTCAGGATGACCGACAGGGCGAAGCCGGTCAGGTAGGTCCGGTGGCTTCCGTGATCGTGGCCATCCGGATGGAGCCCAGCATGGACCCCGGTCTGCGCGGCATGACCGGTCATCGCAGCATTCCCATCAGGTAGACGAAAGTGAAGACACCGATCCAGATGACGTCGAGGAAGTGCCAGAACATGCTCAGGCACATCAGCCGGCGCATGTTCGCCTCCATCAGGCCATGGCGGCGAACCTGGACCATCAGCGTCACCAGCCAGATCAGCCCGGCGGTGACGTGTAGCCCATGCGTGCCGACCAGGGTGAAGAAGGACGATAAGAACGCGCTGCGCTCCGGCGTCGCGCCCTCTGCGATCATGCCGGCGAATTCGTGCAGTTCGATCCCGATGAAGCACAGGCCAAATAGCCCGGTGACTGCCAGCCAGGCCTGGGTCGCGGTCTGCCGATGTTCATACGCGGCCAGCATCGCGAAGCCGTAGGTGATGGAAGACAGCAGCAGCATCGACGTGTTGACGGCGACGAGCGGCAGGTCGAACAGGTCCTTCGGCGCCGGTCCGGCTGCGTAGTTGTGGCCCAGCACGCCATAGGTGGCGAAAAGGACGGCGAAGATGAGGCAGTCGCTCATCAGGTAGATCCAGAACCCGAGCGCGGTGCTGCCGCCATCGGCATGCTCGTGCTCGTCGCGCAGATAGAAGGCAGGCGCCTCGGTCGCCGTATCTCGGGTGTCCGGAGCCTCCAGGATTGCCGTGGTCATATCAGGCCCCTTCCACGAGCAGGCGGGTACGATCGTCTTCCGTACGGGTGACCATGTCGGCCCCGATGTGGAAATCACGGTGGTAGTCGAATGTATGAGTGATCGCGACGGCAAGCATGGCGGCGAAGCCCAGCGCGGCAAGCCACCAGATCCACCAGATCATCCCGAAAGCGAACGCCACCGCGAGGGCGCCCAGGATGACGCCGGTCCCTGTGTTCCGCGGCATGTGGATCGCCCGGAAGCCTTGCCGTGGCCGGACATAGCCACGTTCCTTCATGTCCCACCATGCATCGATGTCATGGATCACGGGCGTGAAGGCGAAATTGTAGGCCGGCGGAGGTGACGCAGTCGACCATTCCAGCGTGCGTGCGAACCACGGGTCGCCGGTCACGTCGCGCAGAGCCTCCCGCCTGCGAATGCTGACGACAAGTTGCACCAGGAACGACCCGATACCCAGCGCGATCAGGAACGCACCGAATGCGGCGATCACGAACCAGATCTGCAACGATGGGTCGTCGAACACGCGCAGGCGTCGCGTGACGCCCATCAGGCCCAGGACGTACAGCGGCATGAAGGCGAAGTAGAAGCCGACGACCCAGAACCAAAAGGACATCTTCCCCCAAAACGGATCGAGGCGGAAGCCGAACGCCTTGGGAAACCAGTAGTTGATGCCGGCGAACAGTCCGAACAGCACGCCGCCGATGATGACGTTGTGGAAATGAGCGACCAGGAACAGGCTGTTATGCAGCACGAAGTCAGCCGGAGGGACGGCCAGCAGCACACCGGACATGCCGCCGATGACGAAGGTCAGCATGAAGGCGACTGTCCACATCATCGGCGGCTCGAACCGGATGCGGCCGCGATACATCGTGAACAGCCAGTTGAACATCTTCGCGCCGGTCGGGATCGAGATGACCATCGTGG
Source organism: Rhodopila sp. (assembly GCF_035548235.1). Taxonomy (GTDB): domain Bacteria; phylum Pseudomonadota; class Alphaproteobacteria; order Acetobacterales; family Acetobacteraceae; genus Rhodopila. The sequence goes on along the minus strand of NZ_DASZTJ010000033.1, from coordinate 58,259 downwards.
TGATCCCGAAGAACGAGTTGACGCTGGCGCCCGAACCCATGGTGAAGAAATGGTGGAGCCAGACCAGGTACGACAGAATCGTGATGACCAGGGTCGCGTAGACCATCGACGTGTAGCCGAAGAGGCGCTTGCCGCAGAACGTCGCCGTCACCTCGGAGTAGATGCCGAAAGCCGGCAAGATCAGGATGTAAACCTCTGGATGTCCCCAGATCCAGATCAGGTTCACATACATCATCGGGTTGCCGCCGAAGTCGTTGGTGAAGAAATCCGTCCCCACGTAACGATCCAACGACAGCAACGCGAGCACGGCCGTCAGCACGGGAAAGGCGGCCACGATCAGGATATTGGTGCAGAGCGCCGTCCAGGTGAACACCGGCATCTTCATCATTGTCATGCCAGGCGCGCGCATCTTGACGATGGTGCAGACCAGGTTCACGCCGGAGAGCAGCGTGCCGATACCCGCTATCTGCAAGCCCCAGATATAATAATCCATGCCGACATCGGGGCTGTAGGCGTATTCGGACAACGGAGGATAAGCCAGCCAGCCGGTGCGGGCGAATTCCCCGATGAACAGCGACATCATCACGATGACGGCGCCCGCGACCGTCATCCAGAAGCTGAAGTTGTTCAAGAAGGGGAAGGATACGTCGCGCGCGCCGATCTGCAGCGGGACGACGAAGTTCATCAGCCCCGTCACCAACGGCATCGCCACGAAGAAGATCATGATCACGCCGTGCGCCGTGAAGACCTGGTCGTAGTGATGCGCTGGCAGATAGCCCTGGGACCCGTTGAACGCGATCGCCTGCTGCAGCCGCATCATGACGGCGTCGGCAAAGCCTCGCAGCAGCATGATGATCCCCAGGACCATGTACATGACGCCGATCCGCTTGTGATCGACACTGGTGAACCATTCCTCCCAAAGGTAACGCCACAGGCGGAAATAGGTGATCGCGCCCAAGACGGCGACGCCACCGATCGCCACCACGATGAACGTGCCGACAAGAATCGGTTCGTGGATCGGCAGCGCATCCAACGACAGACGGCCAAACAGGAAATGGAGGAGTTTCGGGTCTTGCAGCATGACCGTCACGATCTCGTTTTGGTGTTCGGAACCTGCCAGCCCAGCAACCCGGACTTGCTGCCGGGGCGAGAGAGGCCGGCACCACTGAGCGGGGCCAAATCCCGTGGCCCTTTCAGCATCGGTGGCGCGGCAGCCGCTCGTTCGGCCTCTTGCACCGAACATGGACTCAGGACATAGGCGCTGGTGGGCGGACCCTCGTCAGGGCCGCGGCGTGCGTATTTGTCGTGTTCAAGAGGCAGCACGCTGCGGATACCTTGCAGGCCCAGGCCACCGCGGGCATCGATCGCCGACATCTCGCTCAAGCACATCTTGCCGGCTTCGACACACATGTTCAGGATTGTATTGTAGAGTGTCGGGTCGACCGAAGCGAAGCTCTGTGCGGGTTCGTTCTCACTGGGACGTTCCAGCCGCAGATACGCGGTCCGAGTCAGGCTGCCGGAACCGCTTTTCACCGTGTCGACCCAATGGCGGAAATCGACGGACGTCATGCTATGGAAAGCGAAATGCATGCCGGAGAAGCCGGCCCCGCTGTAGTTGGCTGAAAAGCCGTCGAAGACGCCCGTCTGGTTGGAGACGGCATGAAGTTTCGTCTCCATGCCTGGCATGGCGTAGATCTGTCCCGCCAGCGCCGGGATGTAGAAGGAGTTCATCACCGATGATGAAGTGACTCGAAAATCGATCGGCCGGTCCACCGGCGCCGCAAGCTCATTGACCGTCGCCAACTGATACTGGGGATAGATGAACAGCCACTTCCAGTCGAGCGCCACGACGTCGACTTCCAACGGTTCGTTCGTTCCGGTGACAGCCTGCCCCGCCGCGATGCGAGCGATCGGCCGATACGGGTCGAGCAGATGGGTGCTCATCCAAGTCAGTGCCCCGAGCGAGATGATGATCAGCAACGGGGCGCCCCAGATCACCAGCTCCAACTGCGTCGAGTGATCCCATTCCGGCTCGTATCGAGCCGCCTTGTTCGACTGACGATAATGCCAGGCGAACCATGCCGTGAGGGCCATGACCGGCAAGATCACCAGCAGCATCAGTCCTGTCGATTCCAGCAGGATGTTCCGCTGCTGAAGCGCGACATCGCCCGCCGGATCCAACACGACGGCCTTGCACCCGCTCAATCCCATCAACAGCATGGGTGTCAGAACGGACAGGTATTTTCGACTCAAAGCTCTTCCTAAGACCGCCACGAGACCGCGGCACCCGTAGCGGCAACGCGCGGCGAAAGGGATTGGACAAATTGTCCAATCCCCCCGCGTGCACTTCGACGGTAAAGAGCCGCGTTTGCCGACAGGAGTGATCGGGAAGAATGACCGCGCAGGCCGTCCCCTCTTCGGGCGCTTTCCATACACGCGCCCATACGCCCAATCCGAATGACATCGCCGTCGGCGTCATCATCGGCCGCACATCGGAATTCTTCGACTTCTTCGTCTACGCCATCGCAAGCGTGCTGGTGTTTCCCAAACTTGTGTTCCCCTTCATGGATCCGTTGGCAGGGACCCTCGCCAGTTTCGCCCTGTTCGCGCTCGCCTTCGTGGCGCGGCCATTCGGCACGGTCGTGTCGATGGCGATCGACCGGGCCCATGGCAGAGGCGTGAAGCTGACCGCCGCGCTCTTCTTGCTAGGCGGCTCGACCGCGGCGATCGCATTCCTGCCCGGCTACGAGGACATTGGTCCCGCGGCGGTATTCCTGCTGGCGTTGGCCCGCATAGGCCAAGGGATGGCGCTGGGCGGCGTCTGGGACGGCCTGGCATCGCTGTTGGCCCTCAACGCGCCCGAAGGCCGCAAGGGCTGGTACGCGATGATCCCACAACTGGGGGCGCCGCTCGGGCTGATGGTGGCCAGCGGGCTGTTCGCCTATTTCGTGGCGAACCTGTCGGCCGACGATTTCATGACCTGGGGCTGGCGCTATCCGTTCTTCGTGGCGCTGGCGATCAACGTCGTCGCCCTGTTCGCACGGTTGCGAATCGTCGTGACACCTGAATACACAACACAGTTTCGCAGCAAGGAGCTCCAACCCGCCCCGATCCGGCAGACCGTGCGCGCCGAGGGCAGCACGATCATCGCCGGCGCCTTCGCACCGCTCGCGAGTTTCGCCCTGTTTCATATGGTCACGGTGTTTCCGTTGTCGTGGGTCTTTCTCTACACCAGCCAGCGTCCGGCCCGCTTTCTGGTGATCGAGCTGATCGGTGCGGCGGTTGGCCTGCTGGCGATCATCGCCTCCGGCCTGATCGCCGATCGGATCGGCCGCCGCAGCCTTCTGGGCGGGACCGCCATCGGAATCGCGGCCTTCAGCGGCTTTGCGCCGCAACTGCTGGATGCCGGCGACATCGGCCAGCTCGTGTTCATGGTGCTTGGCTTCATCCTGCTCGGCTTGTCCTTCGGGCAGGCATCCGGGGCAGTGGCGTCCCGGTTTTCCCAGGTCTACCGGTATACCGGGTCGGCACTCACCTCCGATCTCGCCTGGCTCCTCGGTGCCGGCTTCGCACCCATCGTCGCACTGGCGCTGGCGAGCCGCTTCGGCCTGCTGGCGTCGGGGGCTTATCTGCTGTCCGGGGCGGCGTGTACAATGGTCGCACTGGCCCTCAATCGCCGAGCCGGACAGAAGTGACCCGGCGATCATCGGCGTGATCAGTTCCTCGATCTCGAATAACCGGCGAGACCGCTGAATCGGCGCCGGTTCTAGGCAAACGCGCAGGTCACGGCGAAAACGGCCAGCCCGACGACCACCCACGCCACATAGTCGCCGATCAAACCGCCATGAAGCCCCTGCAGCACCTCGACCCAAGGACCCAGAACGCGGTCGACCCCTTTGTTGATGGCGGGTTGTATGCGGCTGCGTCCGAGATGATAAACCGCAATCACAATCGCCAGCCCCACGGATATCCAGGGTCCGATCGTGCGCATCACGGGCGCCGCCAGTTCCCCCCGCCGGGCAGAAGGCGACGCCAATCCTCCCGTGGCGGAACCGGGTACAAGATCTCGAACATCGGACGCATGCCGCAACATGGTCGCGGCGTGATCGAGGAACGCTCGGCCGCTTTCCGCCGGCAGAACGGCGAGCATCAATAACAGCAGCGTCGGCGCCAGCATCAGGCTGAGCGGACGGTCTGCTTTCTCCCGCTCCTGCTCCGTCGGCGCGCGTTTCTCCTCGCCGGGGACGGGGCCGAAACCTCCGAACACGCGGCCGGCGACGCGCAGCACGGCAGCGCCTGTGCAGGCGGCGCCGATCAGCACGGCGCCCGTACCACCCTGACGGAAAGCATGCGCTGCGCCGACGATCTGCTCGCTGCCGATTTTCATCAACCCGAGCGGTAGACCGGCCAGCATCAACGCGCCGACTGCCATCACGATACCCACCGCCCAGAAGGGGCGCCCGGCACCACGCAACCCAATCTCATCCGTGCCGACGCAACGCGCCTCGATGATGCCGGCGACCATGAACAGGCTGGCTTTCACCAGCCCATGGCCGATCAGATACGCCAGCAAGCCCGCGAGCCCGACCCGGTTCAGCGAGGCCAATCCGATCATCATGATCCCGGTGTGGGAAATGGTGGAAAACGCCAACAGCCGTTTGATGTGACGCTGGATCAACGCCATCACCCCGCCCAGCACCGCCGTCAGCGCTCCCATCCCAAGCAGCAGGGTCGTGGCTACACGGTGAACCTCGGGGCTGGCCGCGAAGACGTCGCAGACCATCCGCGCCAAGCCGAACAGCCCGAGCGGCACCATGATCCCGGAGAAGATGACCGACACCGGGCTGGGCGCCACGGCGTGGGCGTCGGCCAGCCAGGGTTGGAAAGGCACCTGCGCCGCCTTGATCAGAAATCCCATCGCCACCAGCGCAAAGGCGGCCGTCAAAACCGGGTCGGCGGGCGTCTTCGCGACAGCCTGGGCCAAGGCCGAGAAATCCAGCGCGCCCCCTTGAGCATAGAGCAAGCCTATCCCAGCCAGGATCAGATAGCTTCCGATGGTGTTGATGACGGTGAAGTTCAACGCTCCGACCAGGGAAGAACTGCGAAGGGCATAGCCGGTGAGCGCGAATGCCGCGACGCTCATGACCTCGAACCAGACAAACATGTTGAACAGGTCGTGCGTTAGGCAGAAGCCCACCATGCCAGCCATGAACAGCAACATCAGCACGTGAAAATGCGCATGCACCTCATCGTAGTAGCCCCAGGCGAAAATGAGGGAGCAAGTGAACAGCAAGCCGCTGAAGGCGCCCAATATGGCGCCGGCCGGGTCGACGGCGAAGCTGATTCCCAACACTTGTCCGTCGCGCGGCGTCCAGCCGCCGAACCAGTAGACCAGGGGTTGGTCGCCAATATGCAGCGCGAAGTCGGCGCAGAGGCCGCTGACCGTCACCGTCGTCAGCACGGCAATCGCGTCAGGCAGCCGTGCCGGCAGCAACTTGCTGAACGCCAGCAGAACCCCGGCGACCACAAGCGGAAGCACGACGGGCAGCGGAACCAGGCCTGGCAGGCCCCACACGCTCACCGAGACAGCGGTCGGATCGAGCCCGCATCAAGCGAGCCGGTTCGCTTGTGCAACCGCAACACCAGGGCCAGCAACAATGCGGTGACGGTGGCGCCGATCACGATATCGGTCAGCACCAGCGCCTGGACGACCGGGTCGACCGCGGGCGTCCCGGGCGGATGGTCGTAGAAAATCGGCGGGCCCGCTTGCCAGCGATAGCCGATACCCAGCAGCAACAGGTAGGTGGAAGCCTGGACGACGGACAGGCAGCCGACGAGATGAACATAGTTGCGGCTGGTAACGATCCCGTACAGGCCGATACCCAGCAACCAGGCCACCGTCGCCCAGCACAACATGCCGGTCATTCTCCGCCTCCAAGCGGGACGGCCCGCGTCTCCTCCAGGAATTCGACGAACAGCACGCCGAAGCCGCCGGCAACGGCGAAACCCACGCCGGCGTTGAGCACCAGCATCAACCCGCCCGAGAGCAGATCCTTCGGCTGCCCAAACGGCAGGATGTTGGTCAGAAAGGGCAGACCCAGGACCATGGGCGCAAGGCCGGCGGCGGCGTAAAGTGAGGCACCGAAGCCCTCGGCGGCATCGAGGATCTCCGTCCGCATCATCTGCCGCCAACTGCGGTAGCCGTCTCCCATCCATATCAGCAGGCAGCCCGAGGCCATGATGACGCCGCCCTGGAAGCCGCCGCCTGGCGTCGTCATGGCGTGCAACACCACATAGAAGCCGAACAGGACGATCAGCGGCGCGAAGACACGCCCGATCGCGGTCACCGCGGCGGAACGACGGACGTCAGGCCTCCCTGGCGCATAGCCAGGTTCGGCGGTGGGCTGCTCGCCCCGTGCGCCGCGGAGGAGTATGGTGACCCCGGTCACCGCACAAAGCAGCATGAACTCCTCACCCAACGTGTCGAAGCCCCGGACGTCGAAATTGACCAGGCTGACCATGTTGGTGACGTGACGTTCGGCGGTCCCCAGACGGTTCACGGCATCGCCGTACGGCAGCGGATGGACGCCGAAGGCCGGCATGTGCATGACCACGTCGACCGCCGCCGGCAGAACGCACGCACACGCCCCGATGAAGACCAGCAGGCGCGCTCGGGGGGTCATTCCTTCGCCTCCGACCTTGGCGTGCGATCGATCCGGGTGCTGATCAGCACCACCAGGAACAGCGTGGGAACAGCCGCCGTTCCCACGGCGAGTTCCGAGAACGCCACGTCAGGCGCCTGAAGCGCGGTGAAGAGAAGGCTGAGCACCAATCCGTTCGCGGCGATCGCGAGAACCTGCCGGCCCGGCTGACGCGACAGGACGATGCCCGTACCTGTCACGGCCGTCATGAAAAACAGCAGATCGAGCAGGAGGCTCATGGATCGGGCCTCGCCGGGCCGACCGATCCACGCAGCCACAGGGCGCGCCCGATGGCGTGCGACGTCGCCGCACCACCCACCAGCGCGCAAGCAAGGATCAGCATGGCTTTTACGGCGCGTACCGAGGCGCCATCGGTGACGACGGCCAAGGCCATCGTAGCGACCCCGGCCGCGACATAGATGGCGGTCACGACGTGCAGCCGACTAAGCGGCGTGGCGAGGCGGACGAATCCCAATTGCGCGAACCAGACGGCCGACACGATAAGGATGAGCAGGACCGCGATCATATCCAGCGCTCCAACGCCACCGCGACGACGAGCGTGGCAGGGACGCCCAGCAAAACGAGGGCCAGCGACAAATCCATCAGGATCGCCGCATGGAAGGCGAAGCTCATGATGACCAGGATGACGACCGTCAGGGCGGCACCCATCTGCAGCGCGACCCACCGCTCCGCCATCCGGCCACGGCACGCCATGACGGTCGGGATCAGCATCGCCACGACCACCGCGACCACGCTCCACAGCCATAGGGTCATCCCCGCGCGCCTTCCCGATCGCCGGGCGCCAGGCAGTGGACGATCGCCGAACCATCTGCGTCGTCGAGGACGAAGTTCTTGGGTGTGAAGGATTGACTGAGGATCCAGACCCCTTTTGGCCCAACCGCCTTCTGCGGCACCGGTCCCTGGCACAGGAACGTGCCGCGATCGCCGGGCGGGCCGAACCACATCACCCGGGCGAGCGCACCGGCGACCCGGATCGTATCGGGTATCAAGGACGCCAACGGCTGGAGGATGGTTGAAGGCGGGACCATCAAGGAGAGCCGACCGCCACTGCGCCGACGCCTTGCGACGATAAAGGCTGTTGTCGCCGAAGCTGCCGCGGCGCCTGCGATCATTTCCGTTCCGGACACCTCACCGGCCAGCAGAAAGTAGATGCCGAATAGCAGCACGACCGTGGCGATATCGACGAAGGCGGAACGATAGGACATGACAGCATACCCTAATGCCACTCCACACGTTCGTAGCCCAGTTGGACAGCCATCTGCTCGACCCAAATCCGCACATCGTCACGGCTGGTTCCGATATGACTATCAGGCAGTTGTCCGCCGCTTGGTTCGTCTGTTCCGTTCATTTCTCCAGGATAGGATGCCCGAAACAAGCCGGGCTCAACCTCTTTCAACGTGGCGTGCAGGACGTCCGGCATATCTACAGCACCTCGAGCAGTTTATCCGGGGTGATCGGCAAGTTGCGCAGGCGGTGCCCCGTTGCGTTGTAGATCGCGTTGGCGATGGCCGGCGCGACGCCCGTGAGGGCGATTTCCGCCACGCCCTTGGAGCCGATCGGGTTGAAGATCTTGTCCTCTCCGGGTGCGAACAATACGTCCAAGTGCTGAACGTCGGCATTCACCGGCACCAGATATTCCGCCAGGTTCGCGTTCATGACCCGGCACAGTGCGGGGTCCCATTCCGCCTGTTCCAGCAACGCCATACCCAAGCCGCCCACCATCCCGCCGATGCACTGGCTTCGGGCGATCTTGGGATTGACGACCGTTCCGATGTCATAGGCGCCTACGATCCGGGGAATGCGTACGGCGCCCAGCCGGGAATCCACCGCTACCTCAACGAAAACCGCACCGAAGGCCGAACTCGAATAGATGTTGGCTTCTTCTCCGGGTTTCGATTCGGCGTCGGCCGAGACCGCCTCCTGTCCCAATTGGCGCATGGCGGCCACCGGATCGCCGTTGCCAAGCTTCTCCCGCAGCGAGCGACACGCGGCAATGACGGCGTTGCCCACGCTGGCCAACGTGATCGAGCCCCCATGCACCGGCGCTTCCGGCATATCGGTATCACCAAGCTCGAACTGCACCTGTTCCGGCGTCAGATCGAGCGTTTCGGCCGCGAGTTGCGTCATCGCAGTATAGGTCCCGGGCCCCATATCGCCGGCCGCCGTTCGGACGACGACCGTGCCGTTCGCGAACATGGTGGCCTTTGCCGTCGACGATGATCGATGCGAGGGATAGAAGGCCGTCGCCATGCCATGTCCTATCAACCATCGGTCGTTTCGATTCCGTCCCGGCACAGTCGAGCGATGCGACCATCCAAACGCCTCTGCAGCCAAGGCGTAACACGCCTTTAATTCCTTGCTGGAATAGGGCAGGTCTTTTTCCTCATCGCGATCCGCGTGGTTGCGCAACCGGAACTCCACCGGGTCCAGACCGCATTCCTCGGCCATCTCGTCCATGGCGATTTCGAGTCCGAACACGCCCGTCGCCGTGCCGGGCGCGCGCATCGGACAGGGCGAATTCATGTTCATCTTGACGAGGTGGTAGCGGGTCGCGACGTTGGAGCATGCGTAAAGCGAATTGGCAGCGTCCAGTGTGATTTCGGCATAGTCTTCATAGACCGAGGTCTGGCCTATCGCTTCATGGATGATCGCTTGCAGCTTCCCGTCATGGTCGGCGCCCAGGCGTAATCGCTGCAAGGTCTTCGGCCGAGCACCGGCGGAGAAGAAGCATTGCCGCCGGCTCAGCTCCAACTGCACAGGCCGGTTCGCCTGTCGAGCTGCGAGCGCCGCAATAGTGACGTGGGGCCAGGTTCGGAGAGCCGATCCGAAGGCGCCGCCGACGAAAGGACTTATGACGCGGACGTTATCCTCCGCCATGCCGAAGATCAGGGCGATCTCCTGCCGAACATTGTCTACCCATTGGGATTTGTCATAGAGGGTCAGGTGGTCGCCATCCCACTCCGCGATGGTTGCGTGCGGTTCCATGGCGTTATGCTGCTCACGCTCATGGCTGCACGTTATATCGATCGTGACGGCAGAGCCGCGGTACGCGGGGCCTGCGTCGCCCCGCCCCTTTTCGCCGGGACGGCCGGATTTCGCCACCGCTTCGTTCGGTGCATGCGATCGGCTTGGGTCCATGTCTCCGGCGGGCGGTGTCTGCCGATAATCGACGGAAACCAGCATGGCAGCGCTATCCGCCTGCTCCTTTGTCTCCGCGACCACGACGGCGATCGGCTGGCCGTCGAAAAGCACCTCCGGCCCCTGGAAGACGTGCAGCCGTTCGCCGGCTTGCGGGTCCACCACGGGCCGCTTCTTGGGCTGGGCATAAGGCAACCCGGGTGCGTTGAGGTGGGAAAGGACCAGAATGACCCCCGGCGCAGCTTCCGCCGCCGAGACGTCCAACCTCTCGATCGTTCCGCTGGGAATCGTCGCGGTCACCAACGCGGCGTAGGCTTTGTTGCGAAGTTGGAATTCCGCTGCGTAAGTCGCCTGGCCAGTGACCTTGGCCGGACCATCAACGCGACTGATTTCCTTGCCGACCCATGCGTTCATGCCTGGCCTCCAGCCGCGAGGATTGCCTGCTCCACCACGCGCGGAAGGAGTTTCAGCTTGAAACCATTGTCACCCGCGCTTCGAGCGCCTTCCACAGAGAGCGCTGCCGCCTTTGCCGCGCGTTCAGCGCTCAGTGCCTTCCCGATCAGGGCATGTTCAACGCGCGGCAGGGGCCAAGGCACCGTTCCGACGCCTCCGGCGGCGACGCGCGCGACCCTCACCGTTCCGCCATCCATCTCCAATCCGACCGCCGCAGACGCCAAGGCCCATTCGAACGTCATTCGATCACGAGCCTTCACGAAAGCGCAGCTCTCGGCGAAGCGGCTCGCGGGAAGGTCTATGCGGGTAATGATTTCACCAGGCCGCAGCGTCGTGTCGTGTGCCGGATCGTCGGCCGGAACCCGGTGCAATTCCGCCACCGGAACGCTCCGGGGTCCGTCCGGCCCTTCAAGCTGAATATGCGCATCCAGCACCACAAGCGCGACCGCCATGTCGCCCGGATAGGCCGCAATGCATTGCTCGCTGGTGCCCAGGATCGCGTTGATCCGGTTCGCACCCCGCATCGCCGCACATCCCGATCCCGGACGGCGTTTGTTGCAAGCGGTATGAGCGTCGCGGAAATACAGACAGCGTGTCCGCTGCAGCAGATTGCCGCCCATCGTCGCCACGTTCCGTATCTGGGTCGAGGCGGTTTCCCTAAGCACCCGGGCAAGAAGAGGATAATAGCGGAGCACGGCATCATCATCGGCAACATCCGCCAGCCGGGCCAAAGCGCCTATGCGCGCACCGCGCGGGCCGACCTCGACCTGAGTGTATGGCAGGCTGCTGATATCGACCAGGGTACCGGGACTATAAACATCCTCCCGCAGCAACTGCATGACATCCGTCGCGCCGGCCACATAGAACGGACCCGGGCTTCCCTGGAAGGCGTTGATCGCCTGCTGCGCGTCGCCGGCCCTGGTGTAGGTGAACGGGTTCATTCGGCGATCTCCGTCATCGCGGCGAGGACGGCTTGCACGATGCCAGGATAGGCGCCGCACCGACAGATATTGCCGCTCATGCCTTCTCGGATTTCGTCGTCGGAGTTGAGCCTGCCGGCGCGTATCATTCCCACCGCATTCATGATCTGGCCCGGCGTGCAGTAGCCGCACTGAAGCGCGTCGCAATCGATGAACGCCTTCTGAACGGGATGAAGCTTTCCGTCCGCGGCCAGGCCTTCGATTGTCAGGACGTCATGCCCCTCCGCCATGACCGCGAACATCATGCACGCATTCACCGCGCGGCCATCGAGTAGAACGGTGCAGGCCCCACACTGGCCGAGATCACAGCCGCGCTTGGTGCCCGTCAGGTGCAACCGGTCGCGCAGGGCGTCCAGTAGCGTGGTGCGAGCGTCGATCATCAACTCGTGGCGCTGTCCGTTGATCGTCAAAACGATGGCGAAGGAAGAACCCGCATGAATCGGCGCCGACGGAGTCGACGATTGTTCCTGCAGGACAGAGGCGACCTCGTCCGGATCGATTCGCACGGCCTGTTCGACCAGCTCTCCCGCCTTCTCGTCCTCGTCGCGTTGTTCCGCTTGTAACGCTCTTTCCACGATTGCCCTGGCGCCCGTTCGCCGGCCTGGTGGGTTATTGCTATCCGTCATGGTGGATGCCTCGCTCACCTGGTATCTGGCTGCTTCGTCCCGATCTGGGACGTGACAGGCCAACGTTCGACAGACCATCGGCGTGGCCGACTGCCGGGAACACTTTTCTCGTGATCTGATCTCCGACCTTAGCCATCCGACATGCTGTGCAGCATCTCCGGACCGATTTCCTCGATCCGGCGTACGCCGAGCATCGCCATGTCCCGATCGATTTCCTTCGACAGCAGTGAGATCGCATGCCCGACGCCCGCTTGGCCGCCGTACGCCGCGGCAAACAGGAAAGGCCTCCCCACGAAGACCGCGTCCGCCCCCAAGGCCAGGGCTTTGATGACGTCAGTTCCCCTGCGTACCCCGCTATCCATCATGACCGTCAAACCACTGGCTCGCTTCAAGATCTTCGGCAGGACCTGCAATGGCGCTACCGCCTGATCGAGCTGACGGCCGCCATGATTGGACAGGATGATGCCGTCCGCTCCGTAGTCCCGAGCGATTACGGCGTCGTCGGCCGACAGGATGCCCTTGATGATCAAAGGGCCCTTCCACAATTCGCGTATCATCTGGATATGGCGCCAGCGTAACGCCTCATGTGCCGCGATACCCGCGACTTCCCGGGAGAATAGGCCCGGGCCGCCCCACGGCTCCAGGTTGTCGATGTGGGGATTCCTGCGTTTCAGCACTGTGCGGCCCAGGACAGAGACCAGCCACCGGGGATGTGTCGCCACGTCCCAACCCAGTTCCCAGTTCGGACGGATCGGAAATCCGAAGCCTGCCCTTGCATCGGCTTCCCGATTGGATCCGATGGGCACATCCGCCGTCACCACCAACGCGCCGACGCCAGCGCGAGATATGCGTTCGACCATGCCTTCGATGGCGGCCTGATCGGGGGATTGATAGGCCGCGAACCAAAGGCCGGGATTCGCCTCGGCGACTTCTTCCAATGGAATGATCGAATTGGCACTCAGGATGAAAGGGATTTTCGCACTGGCCGCCGCCTGGGCCATCACGGTGTGACCCTGGTAGGCGACCAGCGCACTGCCGCCCATCGGGGCGATGCCAAACGGCGCATCATAGCGACGGCCAAAGAGTTGGATGTCCTGGCGCCGCTCCTCCACCCCGGCAAGCACTCGTGTCACCAGCCGCCATGCATCGAACGCCGCTCGGTTTGCCCTCAACGTCGTCTCCGTCTCCGCACCATGCGCCACGTAGCCATACACGGCCGCTGGCAGCCTGGGCCTCGCCGCGCGTTCGAAATCATCCAGATCCAGGATTGCGGCGAGCCGCCTTGGTCTCCGAGGTTTCGCGCCCTTCCTGTGCGCCGCCGCCACGGCGGGGCCAAGCCCGGCGACGCTGCTCACCGCGCCGACCCGCAATGGATCGTTCGGCGTTGGGCGGCCTTGCACGTTCCGGCCTCGCCGCCTGCAACCGGATAACGTTTCGCCAGCACGCAAACAACTGCCGAGGGCACGAGCACGCTCCGCTGCCATGGGAAGGAAAGCGGACTGGGCAGAGGCCCGCCCGCTGTCTTCTCCAACCGGATTCACCGTCAGTCGTTTGAGCCGGGCGGATGAACTTTCGGTGTGAAGGGTGGACCGCGATTAAAGTTCGCCGCGAGACGATAATAAGCGGATCCGGTCGGCAGTGCGGCAGGCGATCGCCTGGATGGTCAACGACGGGTTCACGCCGCCGACGGTAGGAAAGACAGACCCGTCGCAAATCCACAGATTGCGTATGTCCCAGCTTCGGCAATCCGCATCGACCACGCTGGTGCGCGGATCATCCCCCATGCGCGCGGTGCCGTTCATATGGCAAGTGTCGTCGGTCTGGGACCAGATGTCGCGGCAGTCAATGGCCTGCAGCGCTTGCGACATGAACTTCAAGGAGTGGTCGATCAGGGCTTTGTCATTGTCGCACCAGCTATACTCGACACTGGCGATGCGAAGGCCGTACTGATCGGTTTCATCCGCAAGCGTGACGCGATTCCGCTCCTGCGGCATCATTTCGCCGACGATCTTCAATCCGACCTGGTGATTGTAGTCCTTCATCGCCGCCATCAGACGGTCACCCCAGAAACCGCGACCGTTCGCGACAGTATTGGCCCAGAGCTGCGGCAACGGTCCTTGGCTCATGTAACAGTAGCCGCCGAAGAAATCCTTGCTGTCGTCGTAATTCCAGTGCTCCGTCAGGGCCAACGACGGCGGCCCCTTGTATCCACGGATTTCCCGGGGGGAAACGCCCCAGACTGCCTGGTTCGCCTGCACGGTGAAATACCGTCCGACCAGGCCGGAGCTATTCGCCAGCCCATGCGGGTAGCGGTCTGTCGCCGAGTTCAGCAATAACCTTGGCGTTTCGATCGCGTAACCGGCAACAACGACGTTCCGTGCCCGTTGGAAATGCCAGCGCCCTTCGCGATGGTAGTGAACGCCCGTCACCCGGCCCGCCTGCCCCATTTCAATGCGGCCCGCCATCGCCAGGTCCCGGATTTCCGCACCGGCCGCCACCGCGCGGGGAATCCAGGTGACCAGCGCACTCTGCTTGGCGTTGGTCGAGCATCCGGACACGCAGAAGCCGCGGTAAACGCAGGGATGCGCCAGGCCGCGGGGCGCCGACAAAGTCGCCAGCGGCGTCTCGGTCCAGGCGATGCCCATCGCCTCGCAGCCCTCGGCCAGCGCGAGCGCCGCCGCATTGAGTTCATGCGCACGATACGGATAGCTCGGTCGCTTCGGTCCCCAGGGATAGGTCAGCGGACCGCTGATCATCAGCGCTTCCTCGACCTGACGGTAATAGGACCACATCTCCTGCCAATCGACGGGCCAGTCGGCTCCGTAACCCAGCAGGGTGCGGGACTTGAACCACTCCGGCCTGAAGCGCAGGGAGACCATGGCAAAATGGACGGTACTGCCGCCAACCGCCTTGCCGCTGTTGTTGGCGCCAAGCTGAACCGGATTGTCGCCGCCGGAGATCCGGTCGTCGGTCCAGTACAGTTTCGCCTGCTCCGCCTCGTCGGATGCAAAATCCTCCAGCGGCCGAAACCAAGGTCCGGCATCCAGACCGACGACGGAGAATCCCATTTTAGCCAGCCGGCAGCCGAGCGTGGCGCCACCCGCGCCAGTGCCGACGATCAAGAAGTCGACCTCGTCGGAGTGTGCATAACGCCGCATCGGCATCCAACCGCCGGGCCGGAAGACATCCGGGGCGCGGCCGCCCCTGCCGCGCGGCGTTGAGAACGGGTCACCCGACACGCCGGTTCGCCTTCCTGGTCGCATCATAGTCATGGGGATGGGCCTCCACGGCCTCCCACGGGTCTCGCCGGTCGTAGCCCATGCGGACATACCCGCGCGGACTTGCCGGACCGCCCCAGCCGATCTCGCTCCAGGCCGCCGGATGCGACCAGTAGGCGCGCACGATGTCCGCCACCAGCCGCTGGTGGAAGAACGTGCGAGACGGCATCCCGCCCCATTCCGACCGATTGCCGCCGCCCCGCTCGATGTGCTGCAGGACCTCATCTTTCCGGGCGGAATGGAGCCGATGAAAGGCGGCGCCGCATAAGGCTTCGGCTTCGGCATCGATCGCCCGCAGGCCGAGCTTCCAGGCCTCGTCGTCGCGCGGCATATGCGGCGGCCGATATCCGTCGTGCTGCTGCCGGACCATTCTGTCGTCGATCAATGCCGCGACGGGAACAGGCGGCCTGTCCGGCGGCTGGGGCACGATACGCGCGGCGATTGCCTCCAGCGTCCGAAATTCGGCTTGCGAGAAAAACCTGGGTTCCCGCGGCACGGCGAGACGCCGGTCGATGACACGGCGCGTCTGGACGTTCCAGGACGGCGTGTTTCGCTTCGCCAGGACGTCGTAGCCGGGATAGCGTTCATCCATCGGGGTGGTCTTCCAGCAGGCCCAATGCCGCCAGCCCAGCCAACGCGAGACTGGCGAAGCTGGGCGGCGCTGGAATCGGGGGACCGTTGAGCAGGTTCTGCCGCCAGTTGGACCACCCGCCCATGTTGCGCTGCACGCCGAAAACATGGAAGCCGACGCCGGCGAACCCCATCCAGGCGACCAGCCGCAGCCACCAGCGTGCCACGCGGCGGTCTCTCCCCTTCGGTCCCATGACGGCATTCAGCAGAAGCGCGGCGCCCACGGGGGGCATCGTCACCGGGGCCAGCATGGCCGGATTGTGGAAGGCGCCGCGAAAATGCAGCAGTCCGGCTTCGGCGGTCGTCCCAAGCATCCCCACGCCGCTGATGGCGCCGATGAACCGTCCCGCCGGAAACCCCAGGATTCGCGCGCGTGACGGCGGGTTGTCGCGGGCGTGCTCTGCCGCCGAACCCAGAAGACCGGCCAACAGGATCGCAAACGGCGCTCCCAGCGGCGCACCGTAAAAGAGGTTCTGCCAGGACCACGCGCCGGGGCGCTTCAACACGTTGTACAGATGGAAGCTCGTCCCCAACACCCCTGTCGCTGCGCTCACGCCGTAGACGATCTGCCGCATCCTGTGCGATGCGGGGCGCCTGTCCGCGGTTCCATGCGCGCTGACAGCCAGCACCAGGGTTGAAACGACCAGCGGGATGTACATGGCGCGGTTTTCGAAGCCGCCCCGGTCGTGCTCCACAGCGCTGTCCAGCAGGACCGATGTCGCCAGCAGGCCTGATGCGCGGTTCAGACGCCGTGCCGCCCGCAACGTCGCTCCGTCATAGGCCTCCGCATGCTGAAGCGACGTTGACAGGCTATCGAGCTCCTGACGCATCTCCGACAGACTGAGCCGTGCCGCCATGGATCAACGGCGATCAGGCAGCATGGACGCCAGCACTTCCTTCGCGGTCCCCAGCATCATGTTGCCTTCGTCGGGGTCGCCCTTCGCCAGCATCGAGGTGAACTTGCGGGCCTGGTCCAATGTGATGTGAGGCGGCAGGGGCGGCACCTCGGGGTCGGTCTTGACTTCCAGCACGACGGGCCGGTCGGACGCCAATGCCTCCTGCCAGGCCGCGCCAAGACTGTCCGGCGTATCGACGTAGATACCGCGCAGTCCGATCAGTTCAGCGAAGCGGTGATACGGCACGTTGGGTATCTGCTGCGTGGCGCTGAATTTCGGGTTGCCGTTGATCACGCGCTGCTCCCAGGTCACCTGGTTGAGGTCCTGGTTGTTGAAAACGCATACGACCCAGCGCGGGTCGGACCATTCCCGCCAGTATTTCGAGACGGTGATCAGCTCTGCCATGTTGTTCATCTGCATGGCGCCATCGCCGACCAGAGCGATGACCGGCCGATCCGGATGCCCGATCTTCGCGGCGATTGCGTAAGGTACGGCCGCGCCCATAGAGGCGAGTCCGCCGGACAGCGAACACATCATGCCGCGGCGGATTTTCAGATCGCGTGCGTACCAATTGGCACAGGAGCCGGAGTCGCTGGTAATGATCGCCCGTTCAGGCAAGCGTGGGGAAAGCTCCCAGGTCACACGCTGCGGGTTGACCGGCTTGGCGTCGACATGGGCTCTTGCCTCGAGGTCCTTCCACCAGGCGGCGACGTTCTTCTCGATCTGCTGACGCCAACCGTGATCGTCCTTCTGCTGCAGCATGGGCAACAAGGCTCGCAACGTCTCCGCGCTGTCGCCGACCAGGTTGACCTCCATCGGATAACGGACGCTGAGCATGCCCGGGTCGATGTCGATCTGCACGCCGCGCGCGCCGCCTTCCTTCGGCAAGAACTCGGAATAAGGAAAACCAGATCCGATCATCAGCAACGTGTCGCAATCGGTCATCATTTCCCAGCTCGGCTTGGTGCCAAGCAGGCCGATGGAGCCAGTGACCCATGGCAGATCGTCCGGCACTACCGCCTTTCCCAGCAACGCTTTCGCCACGCCGGCGTTGAGGCGCTCCGCAACCGAAATGACCTCGTCCGTCGCACCCAGTGCGCCGGCGCCGACAAGGATGGCGACACGCTTGCCGGCGTTGAGCACATCGGCCGCCCTGCGGAGATGCACTTCATACGGCACGACTTTCGGTTCGGCGTAGCCGACGCCGGAATGCACCGTTCCGTGCTTACGCGGGGGCGGCGTGTATTCGTCTTCCTGAAGGTCATTCGGCATCACGAGGGCCGTCACCCGCCGCTCGCCCACTGCAATGCGGACGGCACGGTCGATCAGGTGCCTGACCTGAGCCGGCATGCTTGCCTGATAAACGAAGGCGCCAGCGACGTCCTTGAACAGGCTGACGAGATCGAGTTCCTGCTGGTAATGCCCCCCGACGGCCGTGCGGGCCTGCTGCCCCGCGATCGCCAGGACCGGCATATGGTCCAGCCTTGCATCGTAAAGGCCCGTAATCAGGTGCGATGCCCCTGGGCCGGACGTCGCGATGCAGACACCAAGTTCACCGGTGAATTTGGCATATGCCGACGCCATGAAGGCGGCCATTTCCTCATGACGCACCTGGACGAAGCGAATCTTGTCTTCCCCCAGGCGCTGCAGGCCGCCAAGCAGACCGTTGATACCGTCGCCGGGGTACCCGAAGACGCAGCGGACTCCCCACTCGTGAAGCCGCTTCCAAAAGAAGTCGGAGACGTTCTCGGCCATTTTCGCCTCATCGAATGGAGATGGAGGGGGATCGATGCAGTCGGGAAGCCACTCGCGCGGATGACATCATGCAGATATGAGCGTATCCGCTCGAAGGCTTGAATGACCCTGCGCCTCAGGCGTTGAAGCGCAGGGTCGTCGTCACGTGTTCAGGTGTTCTTGTGGCTTTGCTGACCAGCCTTTACGTGCTGCTCATGGGAGCCGCCGGAACTGGCCTGGCCGCCCTTGCGGCCTGCTTCGGCCGCGCGCTCGCGATCATTGCCGAAGTTGCCGCTGCTGTGCTGGCCACCGACATGCCCGGCCTTCGCTGCCTTCTCGCGGTCTTCCGCAAAGTTGCCGGGGTTACCAGAATGCCTTTGATCGGCCATGGCTGTACCTCCTTCTTTCTTCTCGGTGGCATTGCGGCCACCTCGCTCCTAGGCAACGGCGGGCTTTCGACTGGGTTGCGTTCACATTGCCCGTGAGAGGAGCGGGTCTTGAGGTTCGGCGCGAAGCAACTTTCCAGGCGGACCTTACGTTCCCCATGTACAGCCGAAGGGAGAGCGGCGATGACGACGAAAACCAAGGCTCGTTGGTCCGGGGAAGTCACCAGGCACAGCGATGCCCTGGATCTTGAGAAGGACATTTTCAAGTCAAAGGATCCAGATACGATCGCGAAATCGCTGAAGGAGTCGGCCGAACACAGCGATAGGCGCAAAGGCAGTGCATACCGCTCCGCCATGTCTATGCTGACTTTCTATATCAACAGGGCAGGCAAGACGCTTCCAATGCATCGCCGACGCACATTGGAACGGGCGAAAGATAGCCTGCGCAAGTTCTTTCACCGGAATTCCGGGAGATAAGCGCCGTGCCCGGGCCGCTCGGTCATTCACTCGCTGTTGGGTTGCGCGTCAAGGAAATGGACGAGTACGGCGTCAGCCATACTACTTGACCGAGTCCCAGTACTTGCCATTGATTTCGCTCGCGGCAGGACAAGCGGCATCTTGACGGCTGGTGCGGGACGCGATCGTCATGCCTGGACGTCAAGCATCCGCAGATCGTTTCCCGCGATATCACCATTCACGCGCAGCCGCGCCGCCCGCAACGGCGTCCGCGCCACACGCAGGCCATGCAACCCCGCGCTGAACGCCAGGAACCGTTCGGCATGCAACCCGCCCATGGCAGTGCAGCCATCCGCGATCAATCGATAGCGCGTGGCGTAGACCCGTGCGGCGTGCGGCGTTGCGAAAGCGAAGCGGTCGTTCAGCCCACCCCAGCTTTGCCAAGCGGGCACGACGAGGTCGATGCCGCCGGCCAGCAGCTCACCGAGGTCTCGACCAATTACGAGCGGGTCCAGGTACAGCAGATCCGGACGCAGCAACAGCACGACATCTTCCGGCCCCGGACGGAATGCCGCCAATAGCCGCCATAACCGGTCCAGGCTGCGGAGCTGGTGGCAAAGGTTCCGCAAGCTGCGATATCCATCGCCGAACGCGTCCGGATAGGCGCGCGCAGTCGCGAAGGCCTCGGCGATTGCGTCGTCCGTCTGGACCTCCTGCTCGCAGGCATCGAGCGACAGCAGCCGTGCCGGGTCGGCATCGGGAATCGCGCCACGCTCCCCCGAACGCGGATTGTCCAGCGCGGCGGGGCAGTTGAAATGGCCGGCCCGGAGGATCTCGAAGCCTGCTTCGCGCAGCGGAGCGACGATCGCTGTCTCGATCACCGGTGCGGTCGCCCCGGCCAGCCGCGCGAGGCCGAAATAACCAATCAGGCTGCGCATGGCGGGCAGACCAGGTCGGCATGATCGAACGCATCCAAGCAAGCCTCGGGCGCATCAGGCCAGGACCGATGCGAGAACCCGGCCAGCAGGCGGGCGTAGTGCGCGCGATCCAGGCCATATCCGTGCGCCACGACCGCATCCATGCGTGCCCGTTCGGCTGGCGGCGGCACGCCCCGCGTGGCAGCCGAAGCCAGGAAGGTCGCCTGCGCCGGGGTCAGGGCCGGCATCGGCAAGTCGTTCAGTAGATACAAGCTCAGATGCGTCGCGGCCTTTTGCCGGATCAGCCAATCGAAGGGGAAGGAATTGAGCACCGCGCACAGCAGCGCGGCGTCGGTCGGGTCGCGTGCCCAGGGCGCCTGCTCGACCGTTGCGGTGTGGCCGAACACCGTCCCCGCGGGCGCCAGGCAGGCGATCATGGTGCGCTCGTCGTTCGAACGGGCGATGTCGCGGAACGCCAACCGAACATGCCGCGATGCCGTCGCGATTGCGGGACGCAACGCCTCTTCGTTGACGCTGTAGCGCGGTTCGGTGTCCCAAAACGTGGTGAACTGGTGGAAGGTCTTGCCCTCATGCAGCACCAGGCCACCCTCGCCTGCTGGCCGGAACAGCGCCGCGTCGGCAGTCATGTGCAGGTCGCAGCCGAAGCGGATGCGCCGCGCCTCGCACCAGGCGCCGAAGCGGACGGGATTGGTGTAGAGGCGTTCGGCGAGGCGTAGATCCTTGACGCCGCGCAGTTCCGGCGGGGTCAGATGCACGCCGCCGGCCGCGTCCAGGAAACCGCGAGGATAAGTCATGGTCCGGCCCGATTCCTCGACCTCGGCCAAGTGTCCCAGGTAGAAGCCGCAGCGCAGGGCATGCGTCGGGCCGGGGCGTCGGGCGACGATCAGGTCGAATTTGAAACGGCTGTCGATGTCGAACCAGCGACTGCGGTTCTCGAACGAGAGGCACCAATCGATCCGTGTCGAGTCCAGATAGTGCCGCCGCAACCGGGCGGCCCCGGCATTGGCATGGAAGGCCGAGGGCAGCACCAGGCCGATCGTTCCATCCTCGGCCGCAAGCGACAAGGCGCGTTCGGCGAACAAGCGATACAGGTCGAGACTGCCGGATGCCCCGCGCTGCAGGGGGTACAAGCGAGGGACGATCCGCTTCAGCCGCTCGAACCCTGCACGATAGGCCTCGAACCGCTCTGCGACCGCCGGGTCGGACAGCACCCTGCGCTGGATCGCAGCCCGGGTTTGGCGCGTGGCGGCGAGGCGGACGGACGGATCGATATCGGCGACGAAATCAACGCTGTTGGGCAACACCACATCCCAGGGTGGATTGCCAAGCACGATGTCGAAGCCGGCAGGGAAGACGTCGGGGAAAATGAGGTCCCAGGACAGGGATTGGGGTTCCGACAGCCCCACGGTCCCGTCATCATGACCAGCCGCGTGCCAGCTCTCCATATGTTTGGCGCGATCAGCCTCGGGAGGCGCGAATGGAGGGCCTTCGCCCACCATGACGAGAGGGTGCGGCCCATCCGCGGCCATCACCGCCCGAGCCAACGCGATCCATCGATCGTCCCCATCCCGCGCGCCGGTCATCGCGGTCTCGGCCCAGGCTTGGGCCAACCGCCGCAGTGGAGACAAGAGCGTGTCGACCTCCTGCTTCACGGCTTGTTTCGCCGCGACGTCCCGCAGATCGCGGCCGATCGAGGCGTCCAGCCGGGATATCAGGTCCCGCGCCGCCGTCATCCGCGCCAGCAGGCACGCGATCACATCCCGCGCCAACAGCGGATCGAGCGGCCCACCGGTCACCGGCAGGGTCGTCAAATGCGCGAAGAACGGCCCGGTCAGTGCGTCGCCATGCACGATGCGGTGGTCGAGGAAGGTCAGCGGCAGGCCCTCGGCCCAGGACTCCAGCCATAGCGACAGCTTGGCCAAAGTCACGGCCAAAGGGTTCCTGTCGCAACCATACAGGCAATGCACCGCCACCAGCCGGCGACAGATGGCGCGCGCGATCGTCTCGTTGTCGCCGTGGCTGGGCAGGTACGGGACCAGCGTCGCGTCCGGGTCGGGGATGGCCGCGATCCGGTCGGTCAGGCCCAGCGCATCGGCTTGGCGCGCGGCGGTCAGGACCGCGTCGGACAGATGCCGGCAGGCCTCGACCAGGAAATGGCCGCTGCCGGTGGCAGGGTCGACCAGCTTCAGCCGCAGCAGCGCCGCAGGGTCCGGGTCGTACGACGGGCTGCGCGCTGCGATCAGGGGATCGAGCGTCTCACGCACCAGGAACCGCACGAAGTCGCGCGGCGTGTAATAGGCCCCGCTCGCCTTCCGGCCCGGCCCGGGGTGCAGCAGGAAGGTCCCGTCCTCGGTGAACCGGGGTTCCAGTTCCAGCAGCGCTTCGTAGACGCCACCCAGGTCCTCGACGCCCAGGCTGCCATAATGCACCCGAGAACGAACCAGCCCAGGCTTGTTCGGCAGCCAGATCAACCGGTCGAGCAGGATCGCCACCGCGCGCTCCCCCCAATCCAGCGACCCGAGATGCGGCAGGGTCGTCGCTCCGAACAGCATGCCGCCCAAAGGCGCGACACTCAGGCCGGTCGCGCGTACGCCGTCCCGGAACAGGTCGAACATCCGGCGCAGCCCATCCTGCAGCATTCGCCCCGTATCGTGGCCGAAATCCAGGTGCCGCCGGACCAGCGGCCCCAGCGCCTGGTTAGGCGAGAACGCCCCGCGCCAGAGTGAGGACGCCGCGAAGCTGAAGGCCTGGCCGGCTGCGCTTTCCAGCTTCAGCACGAAAAGCAGGCGGTAGACCAGGATCAGCGCATCCTGCCACAGCGCTGAAGCCGTTACGCCGCGCCGCGCCGGCAGGGCGTTGACGAAACCGAGGATGGCCTCCCGCGCCTGGATGCGCAGTGCCGCCGTCACCTTTGTCTGATGCAGTCGCGCGCGGTCGAGAAT
This sequence comes from Rhodopila sp., assembly GCF_035548235.1. Taxonomy (GTDB): domain Bacteria; phylum Pseudomonadota; class Alphaproteobacteria; order Acetobacterales; family Acetobacteraceae; genus Rhodopila. The sequence continues at coordinate 35,080 of NZ_DASZTJ010000033.1, read as the reverse complement.
GCCAGGAAGCGCGGGGAGAGCGCGGGCGGCAATCAGGGTGAACAGCAAACGCCACGAATCCGGTACTGAATCACGAGCAGGCCAGTCGTCGATCGCAACGCTCAGGCAGGTGTCGGATCGGCTGGCGTCGCACAGCAGCAGGCGCAGGACCGGGCCTTCAATCAGCAGTCCGGCGGTCTCACGCGCCGCGAACAGGACACGCTGTGCGACGCGGGTTGGGCTGGTCCGATGGGTGGGATCCGGGGCCGAACTGCATGCGACCGACCAGACACGCAGGCGGACGGTCCCGGATCGCGCCAGGAAACCGCCGTCCTCCTCCCCTTCCCGGGTCAGGATCGGTGCCTGCCGGACGGGCCGGCCGTAGCCAAGGGCGGCGGTGATCCGGCGCATCGTGCCGATGCGCGCGGTGGCCCATGCGTGGCCGGCCTCGGAAGTCGGCGGCAGGCCGTCTTGCAGAAAGCTTTCGGTCAGCGCCGGACCGGATAAGGTGCAATCGCGAAGATCAAGGCTCATGGGTGGAGCAGCAACAGGCCCAGCTTGCGCAGCCGCATTTCGGAGGCACACGGACGCGGCCTTGCGGCGAAGATAGCCAGCACCTCGGCCGCCGCTTGGCGAGTAGCGTCGGGCTGATCGGGGTCGGCGGCACACCGGGCTAGCCGGGTTTCGGGCGCCGCGGCAATCACCGGCCGGGCGGCGGCGAACAGATCGCCCGTGCCGGGCTTCGGCGCGGGTCCGCAGATTTCGTCGGCGCGGCGGCGCAGCCAAGCGGCGACTTCGAGCTCCGCCTTTTCGGCCCGTCGCGCTTCCGCGGCGGCATGCGTGGCAACCGCTCTATCGGCGGCGGCACCGGCCGCCCGATCCAGTGCCGGACCGCCGGCCCAGGGCGCGAAATCTGTGTCCCAGTCGGCAACCATGGACGGACGGTCGGCGTGCCGCAACCAATCCGGCTCGTCGACGATACGGCCGTCAGGGTATTGGCGCAGCGCGAACAGGGTGCGGAAGCGGCCGTCCCCGGTCTCGACGGCATAAGTGGCTATCAGCGACACCTCCCCCCGCGCTGCTGCCACCTGCCCCGTCCTGCCCGCGCGAAGCCGCGCGATGACACGACGCGTGAGGGGATGGGCGCGACCGGGGTAAAGACGATCGTGCAGCCGGTCGGGATCGTCTGTGAGCCGAACCGTGTTCGTCGTGCCGTCGAAGCCCGGCAGCGCATGGAGATCGGTGGCCCACGATCCCGGCACCTTGCCGTCGGGCAACGCCGCGGCGACGAAGGTGTGAACGGTGAGCCCCAGCGGCGCTTCGGTGACTGGATCGGTTGGATCACCCGTAGGGCCGCCGCCCAGCCAGCCGTGGCGGACGGCCATGTCCTCGAACGCCTTGAAGGCGTGGTCGATCTCTCGCAACAGGTCGCGCCAGGCCTCGCTCGCGGTGTCCTCGGCGGCCTGGTCCAGGGACTGGACCAGGCGGGGCAGGCCGGCGAACAAGTCATCCGTGCCCCCGGCGAAGATCGGCTCGCGCAGGCCACCGGTTGCGGATGAAACCGCAAGCGTGTCCGGCATGATGTCCAAGCAGACCCTGGCGGCTTCGTATTTCTCGATCAACTTCAGCAGCAGGCGCTCCTCGAACGTGCCGACGAGGTAACAATAGCGGATGTCGGGGTCGTGGACCTGGCCGTAGCGGTCGATGCGGCCGTTGCGCTGTTCCAGCCGGTTGGGGTTGTAGGGCAGGTCGAGATGAATCAGGTGGCGGCAGCGTCGATGCAGATTCAAGCCCTCGGCCAGCGCGTCCGTGCTGATCAGCACAATGCCGTCCTGTTCGGCGAACTGCTCGGCCGCGCCGGTTCGCTCTGCCTCCGTATCGGTGCCGGCGATCGTGAGCACGATCCCGCCAAGCTCCGCGAGCGCCATCGCGGCGGCTCGCTGGCTTTCGGCGTATTCCGTATAGACAAGGACATTGGCGTTCGGCTGTTCCAGCCGGATCAGGCGGATTTCCTGTCGCAGGGCTTGCAGCTTTGGATCAAGCGGGATCGCCGCTTCGCCCGCCGCGATCAATGCGTTCAGCGCCTCGGCCGTCGCAGCATCGAGGCTGGTGGCCATTTCTTCCGCTTCAAGGGAAGCGACGGCGCTTTCCTCGGCCGCCGACAGCACCCCATAACGGGCCACACGGCGGCACCAAGCCCGCAGCGCCCGCTGGCGCTCCCGTCGCCGGGCAAGGCTGTCGGTGGCGCCAAGGCGGGCGGCAACGACGCGCAGCGTGGCGACGCAGGCAGCAAGGGTCGAGAGAGACCGTTTCAATAAGGTCACGAACGCCAAGGCATCGGTCAGATGCCTCGTGTCGCGCGGGGTGCGCAGGCGAGGCAGCACGAGGTCAGAGAGCGCCTTATGGAAGGCGCACACAGGATCGGCATCGACCATCACCCGCACCGGCTGGACCCGGCGCTCGCGGAACAGAGGCAGGCCAGTGCGCGGGTCGCGGATATGCGATTTCAAACGCCGCACCACGTGGCGGCGATAGGCGGTGCCGACAAGCCGGCCCGCCCCGTCTACGAGGCTGGGGTCCAGCAGCGCCATCAGCGCAGCGAAATGCGCGTCGTTGCCGTCATGCGGCGTGGCGGTCAGCAGCAGCAGACCGTCCGAAATGCGTGACAGAACCCTCGCGAGCAGATGACGACGGGAGTCCGGTTGAGCGCAGTGATGCGCTTCGTCGATGATCACAAGGTCCCAGCGCGTCCTCTCCAATTCCATCAGTACCTGGTCCGACTTGGCGAAATCGATGGAAGTGAGGCAGAGGGACGTCGCCTCGAACGGGTTGCCGCCGAATTCGAGCCGAGCGCGCGCCTCCCGCAGGCTGGGTGCGTCGGCCAGGACGGCGAAGCGGAGGCCGAAGCGCAGCCGCATCTCCTGCTCCCACTGTCGCAGCAGCGGTCCCGGCGGCGTTACCACCAGGATCCTGTGCGCTCGGCGGCGCACCAGGAGTTCCGCGGCGATCAGCCCGGCCTGGATGGTCTTCCCAAGGCCGACACCATCCGCCAGCAGCAACCGCGGGCGCACCATGTCGAGCGCGCGCCGTACCGGTACCTGCTGATATGGCTCGATCGTCATGCGGCCGGCTTGGGTCGCAGGGCCGGGCACCTGATCGAACAGCCAGGCGGTATGGTAGAGCCACCAGTCCCGCAGACTATCGGGGGCTCGTGGGTCCGGGTCGGCGCGCAAGACCGTTACAGGCTCGAGGGGGTGAAGGATGTCCCATTCCAGCCCTGCGAGGTCACCCGACGCGCAGCAAAGGCGCACGCGGCGATGTTCCGCGATGGAGGGGTCTGGGGGCGGGTCGGCGTCAATGACGTCCCACTCAAGACCGCGTGCGGCGATCCTGAGTCCGGGGGTGAGTTGCATGCGGGTGTTCCGTTGCCACAGGGCGACGGAAACACAGGAACCTTTCCGAAGGGTTAATGGCGGTCGGCGCCGATCGCGATCGCGGCAAACTCCGCCCGCGCTTCGTCCGGGATGGTGATCGGCCGTCTCGTGCCCGGATCTATGAATACGTGAACAAAATAACTTTCCGCCGAGGCGATATCGGCGTCGTTACGGAACAGTCCCATCTCCAGCCGGACGGACGACGTTCCCAGCTTGGCGACCCTGATCCCGATCGTAAGCACGTCGGGATAACTGATTTCGGTGAAATGCCGGCACCCGCTTTCCGCGACGACATAGGGCGACGTCCTGCGCATGTCGAGCAGGCCGCGCTGGATGTAGAACGTCGTCTGCGCCGTGTCGAAATACATGTAATACACGGCGTTGTTGACGTGCATCATCTGGTCATTGTCGTTCCAGCGCGTCGTGATGCTGGTGAAGTAACGGTAATCCGCCCGCCTGGCGGGTTCGCGCCTGACGCCGTTCATCGCGGCAGCGTCAGTCGCTCTTTTCGACGTTCGCCGCGATCTGTTCGGCCCGCTTCGCCAGCCGATGCAGCCGTTCCGTGTCGGCGCGCTTGTCCGGCTTGGCGTTCTGCTGGATCTCGAAGATCTCGTCGGCCATCGACAGCGCGAGCATGACCAGCATGCGGGTCTCACCCACTCCGCCGGCGGTTTGGCGGATGGCATCGGCCCGCCGGTTGACCTCGGCCGCCATGGCTTCGAGGTGTTTTTCCTCCCCGTCCTTGCAGCCGACGGTATAAGAATAGCCATTTATGCGGATGGTGACTTGCGCCATGAGCGAACCTGGTTCTCTTCGGTTTTACTGATCGGATTTTCGGCCGAGGATCGTCCTGACCCGCTCGATCACGGCGTCGAGACGCTGCTCGACTTCATCCAAGACCTCGGGCGTCGCCGATGGAGGAGACGCAGCGGGGGCCGGGGCGGGCGGCCTCGCACGAAGACTGTCGGCGATCGCTTCCAACGCTGCTTCCAGCCGGTTGAGCGAGGCCTCGGCGCCTTCGGAGTTGCCGGGAGTCTGAGCATCCGCCATCTGATCGCCGTGTCGTTGTGGTAAGAGACTGAATCGTCAGCCGTTACAGGAACTTCCACACTAGGATATTTGACGCGGCGTGGATAGGTGGGCGTTTCGCGGCGGGGTCGCGATCCCTGTCTGCCGTCTCGGTCCGGCACAGACCTCCCCTCGTCATGGCGAGCGCAGGCCCGCCCTGACGGAGAAAGCACCCGGCCACGCCAGGATCAGTCGTCGAGGAAGCTTCGCAGCTTGCGGCTGCGGCTGGGGTGCTTCAGCTTGCGCAGTGCTTTCGCTTCGATCTGGCGGATGCGCTCGCGGGTCACGTTGAACTGCTGGCCGACCTCTTCCAGCGTGTGGTCGGTGTTCATGCCGATCCCGAAACGCATACGCAGCACGCGCTCCTCGCGCGGCGTCAGGCTGGACAGCACCCGCGTCGTTGCCTCCCGCAGATTGGCCTGGATCGCGGCGTCCAGCGGGATGATGGCGGCCTTGTCCTCGATGAAGTCGCCCAGGTGGCTGTCTTCCTCATCACCGATCGGCGTTTCCAGGCTGATCGGCTCCTTGGCGATCTTCAGGACCTTCCGCACTTTTTCCAAAGGCATGCCGAGTTTGTCGGCCAGTTCCTCAGGGGCGGGCTCGCGGCCGATTTCGTGCAGCATCTGCCGCGACGTGCGCACCAGCTTGTTGATCGTTTCGATCATATGCACCGGGATACGGATCGTCCGCGCCTGATCGGCGATCGAGCGGGTGATGGCCTGCCGGATCCACCAGGTCGCATAGGTGCTGAACTTGTAGCCGCGGCGATATTCGAATTTATCGACGGCTTTCATCAGCCCGATATTGCCTTCCTGGATCAGGTCGAGGAATTGCAGGCCACGATTGGTGTATTTCTTCGCGATCGAGATCACCAGGCGTAGATTGGCCTCGATCATCTCCTTCTTGGCGCGCGCGCTATCCCGTTCCCCACGCGAAACGGTCATGTAGACGCGCCGGAATTCGCTGATCGGCAGGCTGGCATCGGTCGCCACGGCCGAGATCTGGCCCCGCACCTTGCCGATATCGTCCGGGTGCTTGGCGACGAACAGCTTCCAGCCCTTGCCCGGCAGCTTGCCCACCTTCTCGACCCAGTTCGGGTCGAGTTCCTGCCCGCGGTAGAACTTCAGGAATTCCTCGCGGTTGACCTTGCAGCCTTCCGCCATCCGCATGAGCTGGCCTTCCAGCGTCGTCAGACGCTGGTTGAGCAGCTTGAGCTGGCTGACCAGCTCCTCGATCCGATTGTTGTGCAGCCGCACCTGGCCGACTTTCTCGACCAGTTCCTCGCGGGTCTTTTCGTAGCCCTTTTCCGAGCGCGAGCTCATTTCCTCGCCGCTGGTGATGGTCTCCAGTCGGCGGTGCTGCATCTTGTGCAGCTTCTTATAGAGGTTCTCGATCTCCTCGAAATTCGCCAGCACCTCGGGCTTCAGCTTTTCCTCGAGCGCCGAGAGCGACATCGAGGGGCCGCCATCCTCGTCGTCGGGATCCATGTCGTCGTTGGCGGCGAACCCGTCGCTGGCCGGTGCCCCGTCAGATTCTTCGCCGCCCGACCCCGCGCCCTCGGTGGCTTCCAGGTCGATGATGTCGCGCAGCAGCATCCGGCCGGCCTTGAGTTGGTCGTGCCAGTTGATGATCGCCTTGAAGGTCAACGGGCTTTCGCAAAGTCCGTTGATCATCATGTTGCGGCCGGCCTCGATCCGCTTGGCGATGGCGATCTCGCCCTCACGCGACAGCAGCTCGACGCTGCCCATCTCGCGCAGGTACATGCGCACCGGATCGTCGGTGCGGCCCAGGCTGGCTTCGTCGACATTGCCGGACTGCTCGTCCTCCTCCGCCTCATCGACCTTGTCGGCCTTGGCGGCAGGGGCCTCGCCTTCCTCGGACTCCTCGGACTCGACGACCTGGATGCCCATTTCCGAGAAATTGGCCATCACGTCTTCGATTTGTTCGGAGCTGTTCTGGTCCGGCGGCAGGATGGCGTTCAGCTCATCGAAGGTGATGTATCCACGCTCCTTGCCCTTCGCGATCAGCCGCTTGACCGCGGCGGTCTGCACATCCAGCAGCGTGTTCTCGACATCCTGTTCCGCCGTGGCGGTATCACCTGCGACCATGGGCTTGGTGGCCATCGTTCAGGTCTCTCCTTCGTAGGTCGGGTGTGACCCCATACTATCAAACATCATACTTTTAGGCATCGTTCATCGATGCGCCATCCGGGTCGCCGCTCTGCACGTTCAGCAGAGCTTCCCTGAGCGCTTGCAGACGTTGCTGGGTTTCCTGCGTCAGGTTGCGACCCGCTTCGACCTTGGCCAATTCGACTTCCTCTCGCAGGCGGTCCACATTGAGGAAGCCAAAAATGTGCCACCATTCTCTTTCCGCCTCGGCCGGCATCGCGTCGGACGCAACGCAGGCCGGCAAGGGCATCGGCGCCCCGGCCAGCACGAGCTGCACGTCGCGTTCAAATCCAGACTGCGTGAGGTGGTCCATCAGACCAGCAGAGTCAAGGGTTTCCGCTGTATTTGCATAAGACTCGATTGCATTCCGCAACCCCGCCAGGCGATCGTCGAGCCCCAGCGTGTCGAACGCGTGCGCCACGTCGTGAAAAAGCGCCGGATGGCGCAGCAGGATTGCCGTCAGGATCCGCATCCTTTCAGCGATCGCGCCGTTCGGTTGCGGCACCTGCCTGGGTGCCGTCCGGACGACGCTGTTCATCGGGCGTACCCCATTGGCGCGCGCCCCGCTTTTCGTCCCCCCGTTGCGCGGCCGGCTGGCGAAGAAACGGTCGAGCAGCGCGGAGCGGTATTCGCTCGCCAGCGCCTTGTCGGCGATCCGGCTGGCCACCTCGGTCAGCCGGTTGCGCAGCGCCGCGCGCTGTTCGGCGCTGGCATCCCCGACCTCCTGCCGCAGCATCCCGTACAGCGCCTCGACCGGTGCCTGGGCGATGTCCAGGATCGCCTGCAAAGCCCCCGCGCCGCCCTTGCGCACCAAGCTGTCAGGGTCTTCGCCCGCCGGCAGCGTGGCGAATTTCAGCGTGTGTCCCGAGGTCAGCATCGGCAGCGCCAGGTCCATAGCCCTGGCGGCGGCACGCGCCCCGGCGCTGTCGCCGTCGAAGCAGAGAACGGGAGCAGCCGAAATCCGCCAGAGTTGCTCCAATTGCTCCTGGGTCAACGCGGTGCCGAGCGGAGCTACGGCCCCGGTGAAACCGGACTGAGCGGCGGCGATGACGTCCATGTAGCCTTCCACCACGATCAGGGCCTTTCCCGTCCGGACGGCCTCCCGCGCGATGTCCAGCCCGAACAGGCTGCGGCGCTTGGAGAAGACCGGGGTCTCCGGCCCGTTGACGTATTTCGGCTGACCGGCCCCCAGGATCCGGCCACCGAAGCTGATGATGGCGCCGCGCCGATCACGGATCGGAAACATCACGCGGTTAGAAAACAACTCGAACGTGCGACCGGTTTCCTCGTCGCGGCGCAGCAGGCCGGCGATTTCCAGTTGCTCATTTGCCACACCCTGGCGGCCGAGTTCCGCGGTCAGACCGCCCCGCTCGCCGGCCCAGCCCAAGCCATAGCGCTCGATCGTCTCCGCCGTCAGGCCTCGCCCCAGTAGATAGTCCCGCGCCGCTCGGCCTTCCGGCAGGTCGAGCCGGCGGCGATAATGCGCCAGAGCGGCTTGCAACACCTCGATCGTGTCCAGGCGCCGACGTTCCGCCTCGGCGGCTTCCGGGGTGGGTTTGGGGACTTCCAATCCGGCCTCGGCGGCGAGCTGGGCAACGGCGTCCATGAAGCCAAGGTTCTGGGTGTCCATGACGAAGGTGATCGCATCGCCATGCTTCCCGCATCCGAAGCAGTGGTAGTGATCGTCATAGACATAAAAGCTGGGCGTCTTTTCCCCGTGGAAGGGACAGCATCCTTTCCATTGCTTGCCGGACCGGGCGAGCTGGACGCGGCGCCCCACCACCGCGGGGACGGGAACCCGCGTGCGAAGCTCTTCCAAAAATCCGGCGGGGAGCGCCATGGGACGTCAGGCGGATAGGGCCGCTTTCACCAGCGGGCCCGCCTTGGACATGTCCAGGGTGGCGGCGTGCTTCGCCTTCAGCGCGGCCATCACCTTGCCCATGTCCTTGATGCTGGCCGCGCCGGTCTCGGCGACCGCGTCCTTCACCGCCCGTTGGACGGCGGCATCATCCATCTGGTTGGGCAGGAATCCCTCGATGACCGCGATCTCGGCCTCCTCCTTGGCGGCCAGCTCGGGCCGGTTGCCCTGGCGGTAGAGTTCGACGGACTCCCGCCGGGATTTGACCATGCCGCGCAGCATGGCGACGATCTCCTCGTCCGGCACTTTGTCGATGCCCTTGGGACGAGCGGCGATGTCGGTGTCCTTCATCTTGGCCATGATCATGCGGACCGTGGAGGTCGTGGCGGCATCGCCGGCCTTCATCGCGGTCTTGAGGTGGTCGGTGAATTGTTCTCTGAGAGTCATGAAAAGTCTCCGGCGGAGCGGTCTCTATAGGGACGAGGTGTGGTGATAATCAGGCAGGCGGCCGCCAGCCGGTCAGTGTTTCGTGGTCGGGATGCTGGCGGCTGTCCAGCGCCGGATTGCTGGGCGGCACATCCGGGACCGCACCCGGCATCAGCCGGTCGATCCAAGGCAGCCGCGAGTCGGCACCGAAGTTGCGGATGATCGGCACCGTCTCCGGATGATCGAGACTGCCGGTCGTCACCTCGATGGCGTCGCCATGCAAGTAATGGAAGGTCAACGGCGTGCCGCAGTCGCGGCAGAAATGCCGCTCCGCCGCCGTGGAGCTGCGGAACGCGGCCGGCTGGCCACGCGTCCAGGCAAAGTGGTCGAGACGCACCTTGCAGAACGCGGCGAACGGTCCGCCGACGGCCTTTTGGCACATGCGGCAATGGCAAACGGTCGACTCCGGAGCTTCGGACAGGGCATAGCGGACAGCACCGCATTGGCATCCGCCGGTCAGGATGGTGTCTGGCATTGCGTGAATCCTCCGGGAGATTTCTTCCGTCAAGCCGGGCGACAGTTGAGCTGGGAAGTTTCTTCCCATATAGTCAAGTCATGGCGCACGCGATCGACTCTATCATAGACCGCCTCGGCGGTCCCGACTCAGCCGCTCGACTTACTGGCGTAGGCACCGAAGCGGTACGCAAATGGCGCCAGGCCGGCGCCATCCCGTCGCGGCACTGGCCCGCAGTGATCGCCGCCACGGGGCTGACAATGGCGGACCTGATGACGGGCGAAACCCCCGAGGCAGTGGACGGTGTGCCGGCTGGCGCCACCGCCGTGCTGGTACTGGCCGACGGGTCGGTGTTCTGGGGACGCGGGTTCGGGGTCCATACGGCGGGAACGGCCCCGGTTGGCGAAGTGTGCTTCTCTACCGGCATGACCGGATATCAGGAGACGCTGACCGATCCGTCCTTCGCCGGCCAGATCATCACGTTCACCTTCCCGCATATCGGCAACGTAGGCGCCAACGTCCAGGATATCGAGGCGACCAACATCGCTGCCCGCGGCCTGGTGGTGAAGCAGGACATCACCGAACCGTCATCCTGGCGGGCGATGCAGACGCTCGACGCCTGGGTCCGGTCACAAGGCATCACCGGCATCGCCGGGGTGGACACCCGCGCGCTGACCGTCCGCATCCGCGACGGTGGTGCCCCGACAGGCGTGTTGGCCTTCCCCGCCGACGGTCGCTTCGACCTCGATGCGCTGAAGGCGCAAGCCTCCGCCTGGCCGGGATTGGAGGGGATGGACCTGGCGAAGGAGGTTACCTGCCGCCAGACTTATGACTGGGACGAAACCACATGGGCCTGGCCCGAGGGCTTCGGCCGGCAGACGGAGCCTCGGTTCCATGTCGTGGCCGTGGATTACGGCGCCAAGCGCAACATCCTGCGCTGCCTGGCGACCGCCGGTTGCCGGGTCACCGTCGTCCCCGCCACCGCGACGGCCGATGACATCCTGCGTCACAAACCCGACGGCGTGTTCCTGTCGAACGGCCCCGGCGATCCGGCGGCTACCGGGGAGTATGCGGTTCCGACAATCCGCGGCGTACTGGAGACGGGGGTTCCGCTATTCGGCATCTGCCTTGGACACCAGTTGCTGGGCCTGGCGCTGGGGGCGAAGACCTACAAGCTGGACCGGGGCCATCGGGGCGCCAACCAGCCCGTGAAGGACCTGGAGACCGGAAAGGTCGAAATCACCAGCCAGAACCATGGCTTCGCGGTGGACGCGGATACGCTGCCGGCAGGGGCGAAGGTGACACATGTGTCGCTGTTCGACGGATCGAACGAGGGGATCGCGGTCATCGACCGGCCGGTGTTTTCGGTTCAGTACCACCCGGAGGCCAGTCCGGGACCGTCGGACAGCCACTATCTGTTCAAGCGGTTCGTGGGACTAATGGAGCAGCGGACATAATGGATGGCCACCGTGGCTATCCATCATGCCAGGAGACCGTCCGTGGTGCCGCAGTCGCCGGTTCGGTCCCTTTTCCGTCCAGCAGCGAGTTCGCACATGCCCAACGATGATGGGACGGCTCACACGAACCGTTTGGACGCCGCGCGTTCGGCGATCCTGGCCGTCGGCTTCCGTCACGGCATCACCGCCCCCAGCGTTGAAGCCGGTTATGAACGCTTTGCCGCCCTGACCGACACGCCGGTCGGCTATGATGCGTTCCGTGATGCCATCGACGCCTGCCTGCGCGACGGACTGATCCGCGAACCCATCCGCTTGCCGGAGGGCGCGCTGCAATGCCATTGGCACCTGGAACTCACCCCCCAGGGCGTGGCCGAAGCACGACGCCGCTAACCGCCCCACGCACCTGACCGCGCCAGCCGACCCAGAAGGCCCGCCCCATGCCCAAACGCACCGACCTCCACTCCATCCTGATCATCGGCGCCGGCCCGATCGTCATCGGCCAGGCCTGCGAGTTCGATTACTCCGGCGCGCAGGCCTGCAAGGCCCTGAAGGCCGAGGGCTATCGCGTCATCCTGGTCAACTCCAACCCGGCCACCATCATGACCGACCCGGGCCTGGCCGACGCAACATACATCGAGCCCATCACTCCCGAAGTGGTCGAGAAGATCATCGCCCGCGAGAAGCCCGATGCGATTCTGCCCACCATGGGCGGCCAGACGGCATTGAACACAGCGATGAAACTGGCGGCCTCCGGCGCATTGGAACGCCATGGGGTCGAACTGATCGGCGCCAAGGCCGACGTGATCGATCGCGCCGAGGACCGGCTGAAGTTCCGCGACGCGATGGAGAAGATCGGCATCGAATCCCCGCGCTCCGCCATCGCCCACACGATGGAGGAAGCCCGCGCCGCCCTCGCCCTGACCGGCCTGCCCGCCGTCATCCGCCCCAGCTTCACCCTGGGCGGCACCGGCGGCGGCATCGCCTACAACAAGGAAGAGTTCGAGCAGATCGTCGGCGGCGGCCTTGAAGCGTCCCCAACCACCGAGGTCCTGATCGAGGAATCCGTCCTCGGCTGGAAAGAGTACGAGATGGAAGTGGTGCGCGACCGCAACGACAACTGCATCATCATCTGCTCGATCGAGAACGTCGACCCGATGGGCATCCATACCGGCGACAGCGTCACGGTCGCCCCGGCGCTGACGTTGACCGACAAGGAATACCAGCGGATGCGCGACGCCTCGATCGCCTGCCTGCGCGCGATCGGCGTCGACACCGGGGGATCGAACGTGCAGTTCGGCATGAACCCCAAGGACGGACGGATGGTCATCATCGAGATGAACCCGCGCGTCTCCCGCTCTTCGGCCCTCGCGTCGAAAGCGACCGGCTTTCCGATCGCCAAGATCGCCGCCAAGCTCGCGGTCGGGTACACGCTGGACGAGCTGCAGAACGACATCACCCGGACCACGCCCGCCAGCTTCGAACCGACCATCGACTATGTGGTCGTGAAAATCCCCCGCTTCACCTTTGAGAAATTCCCCGGCACGCCGGCGTTGCTGACCACGTCCATGAAATCCGTAGGCGAGGCCATGGCCATCGGCCGCTCCTTCGCGGAGGCCCTGCAAAAGGGGTTGCGCAGCATGGAAACCGGCTTTTATGGCCTCGACGCGATCGAGGCCCCCGGCGACATCGACGCATTCCGAGCGGCACTGTCCCGCCCGGCGTCGGACCGCCTGGTGATGGCGGCGCAGGCTCTGCGAGAGGGCATGTCGGTGGAAGACATCCACGACGCCACCAAGTTCGACCCGTGGTTCCTGCGCGAGATGGAAAAGATCGTCATCGCCGAGCGCGACGTCGCCGCGCGAGGCCTGCCGCGCGAGGCCGGCGCGTTTCGCCGGTTGAAGGCGTTGGGGTTCTCCGACAGGCGCCTGGGTGAGCTCGCCGGCGTCCCGGCCGCCGACGTCACCAAGGCACGCACCGCACTGGGCGTCGTCCCGGTCTACAAGCGTATCGACACCTGCGCGGCCGAATTCGCCTCTGGCACGCCGTATATGTATTCGACATACGAGGGCGGCTATGGCACCCCGATCTGCGAGGCCGATCCGACCGGCCGCCAGAAGATCGTGATCCTGGGCGGCGGCCCGAACCGTATCGGCCAGGGCATCGAGTTCGATTATTGCTGCGTCCACGCCGCCTATGCGCTGAAGGACGCCGGGTTCGAGACCATCATGGTCAACTGCAACCCGGAAACGGTCTCGACCGACTACGACACCTCCGACCGCCTGTATTTCGAGCCGCTGACCGAGGAGGACGTGATCGGCCTGGTTCGCCGCGAACAGCAGAACGGTACCGTGCTGGGCTGCATCGTGCAGTATGGCGGTCAGACTCCCTTGAAACTATCCCAGGCCCTGTCGCGCGAGGGCATCCCGATCCTGGGCACCAGCGCCGATGCCATCGATCTGGCGGAGGACCGCGAACGGTTCCAGCAGCTTCTGCAACGCCTCGGCCTGCGCCAGCCCGACAACGGGACCGCCCGCAGTGCCGAGGAGGCCGACGAGATTGCCGAACGCATCGGCTATCCCGTCGTCATCCGCCCCAGCTACGTACTGGGTGGCCGCGCGATGGAGATCGTCTACGACCGCGCCGGCCTGCATCGCTACATGCGGGAAGCCGTCCGCGTCTCCGGCGACAATCCGGTGCTGATCGATCGTTACCTGAACGACGCGATCGAAGTCGACGTCGACTGCATCGCCGATGGCGAAAGCGTCTATGTTGCCGGGGTGATGGAGCATATCGAGGAGGCCGGCATCAATTCGGGCGATTCCGCCTGCTCGCTGCCACCCTATTCGCTGTCGCCGGCGATGGTGACCGAACTGAAGTCGGAAACCGAATCGATGGCCCGCGCCCTGGGCGTCGTCGGGCTGATGAACGTGCAGTACGCGATCAAGGACGATACGATCTATGTGCTGGAGGTGAACCCGCGCGCATCCCGCACCGTACCCTTCGTCGCGAAGGCCACCGGCGTCGCCGTCGCCAAGATCGGCGCCCGCGTCATGGCCGGTGCTCGGCTCGCGACCGATTTCAAGCTGGATGACGATTCGATTTCACCCCACGTCGCCGTGAAGGAAGCCGTGTTCCCGTTTGCTCGTTTCCCCAATGTCGACACCATCCTCGGTCCCGAAATGAGGTCGACCGGCGAGGTGATGGGTCTCGACTCCTCCTTCGAGCGCGCTTTCGCCAAGTCGCAGCTTGGCGCCGGTATCGTGCTGCCGGCGTCCGGCACGGTGTTCCTCTCGGTCAAGGACGCCGACAAGAAGGGCCTGCCCGTCCTGGCACGCCTGCTGAGCGAGATGGGTTTCTCCATCATGGCCACCAGGGGAACTGCCGCCCGGATCAAGGAGGCCGGGTTCCCGGTCGCAGTGGTCAACAAAGTGTTGGAAGGCCGGCCGCATTGCGTCGACGCGATCAAGTCCGGAGAGGTGCAACTGGTGATCAACACCGCCTCCACCCCGCAATCGGTGGCCGACAGTTTCGAGATCCGCCGGACCGCTCTCACGCATTTCGTGCCGCACTACACGACGCTCGCGGGCGCCCGAGCGGCGGTTCACGCAATTGCAGCATTGCGCGCCGGAACGCTTGAAGTTGCGCCTCTACAGTCCTACTTTCGCGGTTCGTTTTGACACCTGCGCCGCGGATGAGGTTGCCCTTCGGGTCGTCCTTGTCGCGGCGGAGCCATGTAGACCGCTAGGAAAACTGAGGATCGAAGGACCCTGACGTGCAGAAGTTTCCGATGACTGCCCCTGGGCTGCAACGGCTGGAAGAAGAGCTGCGCAACCTGAAAACGGTTGAACGCCAAGCCATCATCCGTGCCATCGCGGAAGCCCGATCACACGGCGATCTGTCGGAAAACGCCGAATATCACGCTGCGCGTGAGCGTCAATCCTTCATCGAAGGCCGCATCCAGGAGCTGGAAGAGATCGTCGCCGCCGCCGAGGTCATCGACCCCTCCACCCTGTCCGGCAGCCATGTCAAGTTCGGCGCCCACGTGAAGCTGGTGGACGAGGAAACCGAAAAGGAAGCCACCTACCAGATCGTCGGCGTGTATGAAGCCGATATCAAGATCGCCCGGCTGTCCATTTCCTCCCCGCTCGCCAAGGCGCTGATCGGGAAGAAGGTCGGTGAGACGGTGTCCGTGCCAGCCCCGGGCGGGGACCGGTCGTACGAGATCCTTGAAATCCGGTTCGGCTGAACCGAAAGCGATGGTTCATCCCTTGCGTGCGCGCCAGGCGACCGCGTGATCTCCCTGTCAGACATCGAACAGGCGGCGGAGCGTATCGCGGGCAAGGTGCAGCGCACGCCCATGCTGCTCTGCGAAGCCCTGTCCCGCCTGACCGGCGCCCAGGTTTGGCTGAAGCTCGACAATCTGCAAGCCACCGGCGCCTTCAAGGAACGAGGCGCGGCCAACCGGCTGGCCCTTTTGACCCCGGCCGAGCGGGAGCGCGGCGTCGTCGCCATGTCCGCCGGCAATCATGCCCAGGCGGTGGCCCGCCATGCCAGCCTGGCTGGCATCGCCGCGACCATCGTGATGCCGAAATTCACCCCGGCGACCAAGGTGACCCGCACCGCCGCCTGGGGCGCCAACGTCGTGCTGGAAGGCGAGTCCCTCGCCGAGGCCGCCGCCCATGCGCACAAGCTGTCCGAACGCGACCATCTGGTGTTCATCCATCCCTATGACGATCCCGGCATCATCGCCGGCCAAGGCACCTTGGCGCTGGAGATGCTGCGCGACGTGCCGGACCTGGATGCACTGATCATCCCCACCGGCGGCGGGGGCTTGCTGGCCGGCTGCCTGGTCGCTGCCACCGCGCTGCAGCCCGGCATCGCCGTCTACGGCGCCGAAGTCGAAACCTACGCCGCCATGGCCCAGCGCCTCGCCGGCCGAGCGGTGTCGGTCGGGGGCGCGACGGTGGCCGAAGGGATCGCCGTGCGCGACATCGGGGAAACCCCGTTCGAACTCGTCCGGCGCCGCGTCGCCGGTGTCCTGGTGATCCCCGAACGCGCCATCGAGGAAGCCATCGGCCTGCTGGTCGAAGCCGCCAAGACAGTCGCCGAGGGTGCGGGCGCCATCGGCCTCGCCGCCCTTTTGGCCTATCCGGAACGGTTCCGCGGCAAGAAAGTCGGCATCGCCATCACTGGCGGCAATATAGACGCGCGTATCCTTTCCAACGTTTTGTTACGCGACTTGTTGCGTGACGGACGCCTGTTGAAGCTGCATCTGCAAATTCCCGACCGGCCCGGCGTCCTGGCGGATATCGCAGGAACGATCGGCACCTCGGGCGGAAACATCATCGAAGTCTCCCACCAACGGCTTTTCGCTTCGGTTTCGGTTCAAGCGGCCGAGCTCGAAATAATGGTGGAAGCACGTGACCCAAAGCATGCTAATGACATCGTCCAGGCGCTGGAACGGACCTACATCGTCCGGCGCGTATAATTGACGAATCATAAGTTGGTCGCCCGGCCGCTCGGCAGCTGACCAAGGAGCTTTGCTTGTGGATCAAGCCCCTATGAATTCGCGCCCCGCTCATCTTGCGACATTGGAAGCCGAAAGCATCCAGATATTTAGAGAAGTCGCGGCGCAGGCCAGTCGGCCCGTCATGTTGTACTCGATCGGCAAGGATTCCTCGGTTCTCCTTCACCTCGCCCGCAAGGCCTTCTACCCCGCTCGGCCGCCCTTCCCGCTCGTACACATCAATACGACCTGGAAATTCAGAGCGATGATCGAATTCCGGGATGAGGTGGTCAGACGGTACGGATTGGAACTTCGGTCGCACACGAACCCGGAGGGGCTGCGGAACAACATCAATCCGTTCGACCATGGCGGCGCCTATACGCAGATCATGAAGACCGACGCGCTGAAGCAAGCCCTGACCGAAGGCAACTACGATTTCGCGATCGGCGGGGCCCGCCGTGATGAGGAACGGTCCCGCGCCAAGGAACGTATCTTCTCGGTGCGTGCGCCCGGCCATGCCTGGGATCCGAAGCGGCAACGGCCGGAACTCTGGCATCTCTATAACGGACAACTCGCACCAGGTGAAACCTTACGGGTGTTTCCGTTGTCTAACTGGACCGAGCTCGACGTGTGGACCTATATCGCCGCCGAGAAAATCGACGTTGTGCCGTTGTATTTCGCGGCGGTCCGCCCAACCGTGATTCGGAGCGGACAGATCATCGTCGTGGATGACGATCGTATGCGCCTTGAACCCGGCGAGCGGCCGAAGGACCGGATGGTGCGGTTCCGCTCCCTGGGCTGCTATCCCCTCTCCGCCGCGGTCGAGTCCGACGCCGCCGACATGGACGCGCTGCTGAAGGAAATGATGGAAACCCGCATGTCCGAACGTGCGGGCCGGCTGATCGACCAGGAACAGGACAGCTCGATGGAACGCAAGAAGCGGGAAGGATATTTCTGATGCCCGATTCCGTTCTGCGCGTCCTGACCTGCGGTAGTGTCGACGACGGCAAATCCACCCTGATCGGCCGCCTGCTGTTCGAATGCGGCTCCATCCCCGACGACGTCCTCGCGGTGCTGGAGCGTGACTCCCGCCGCTTCGGCACGGTCGAGGGCGGTGTCGACTATGCCCTGCTGGTCGATGGGCTGGAAGCCGAACGCGAACAGGGTGTCACCATCGACGTCGCGTATCGTTTTTTCGAAACGCCCTCTCGTCGTTTCATCCTGGCCGATACGCCCGGCCATCAGCAATACACACGTAATATGGTTACGGGCGCATCGACCGCGGACCTGGCGATCCTGCTGATCGACGCACGCAAGGGCATCCTGCCGCAGACGCGGCGTCACGCAGCCATCGCGTCACTGCTGGGCATCCGGCAGGTGGTGCTGGCGGTGAACAAGATGGATCTGGTCGGGTTCGATCAAGGGGTGTTCGCCCGGATCGAGCAGGACTTTCGCAACATCATGCCGAAGCTGCGCTTCAACCACGTCACCGCGATCCCGCTTTGCGCGCGCGATGGCGACAATGTCACCGGCCCCGGCGCGCGCATGTCCTGGTATCAGGGCGCGCCGCTGCTGCACGCGCTGGAAGCCGCCGAGACGGGCTTGGGCCAGACCCGCCCGTTCCGCATGCCGGTGCAATACGTCAGCCGTCCCGACCATACGTTCCGCGGCTATGCCGGAACGATCGCGGCCGGGCAGCTCCGACCCGGTGACGCCGTGGTGAATGCCGCCTCGGGCACCGAGGCCAAGATCGACCGCATCGTCACCATGGATGGCGACCTCGCCGAAGCGGGCCCGGGCGATCCGGTCACGATCGTGCTGGACCGCGAGATCGACGTTTCCCGCGGCGACGTGCTGGCCGTCGAACCTGCGCCGAAACCGGCGGATGGCCTGGAAGCCTGGGTCGTCTGGATGGACGAAACCCCGTTGTTCCGCGGCCGCGCCTATATGCTGATGCTGGGCACGCGCATGGCGGTGGCCACGGTCACCGAAATCACCACGCGCCTGGACATGGAGACGCTGGACGAAACCCCCGTCCGCGAACTCGCGCTGAACGAGATCGGCCGCGTGTCGATCTCCTTGACCCATCCCGTGGTCTGCGAACCCTATGAGGTCAATCGCGACCTCGGCGGCTTCATCCTGATCGACCGGCTGACGCGCGGGACCGTCGGCGCCGGCATGGTCACCGGCAGCAAGACCCGCAACGCCGACATCGTCTGGCATCGTCTCGACGTGGACAAGGCCGCCCGATCGGCCATGAAGCACCAGAAACCGGCGGTGCTGTGGTTCACCGGCCTGTCCGGCGCAGGCAAGTCGACGATCGCCAACCAGGTGGAAAAGCGCCTGCATACGCTGGGCCACCACACGATGATCCTGGACGGCGACAACGTCCGGCACGGCCTGAACCGCGACCTGGGCTTCTCGGAAGCCGACCGCGTGGAGAATATCCGCCGTATCGCCGAGGTCTCCCGCCTGTTCGTCGAAGCCGGGCTGATCGTCATCGTGTCCTTCATCTCCCCTTACCGTGCCGAACGCATGCTGGCGCGAGACCGGGTCGCCGAAGGCGAGTTCCTGGAGATCTTCGTCGATACCCCGATCGAGGAATGCCGGCGTCGTGACCCCAAGGGCCTGTACGTGAAGGCCGATTCCGGTCAGATCCGCAACTTCACCGGCGTCGATGCGCCGTACGAGGAGCCGCTGGACCCGGAAATGCGGCTGCGCACGATGGAGGGTTCGCCGGACGACCTGGCCGAGGTCGTCGTGACCAACCTGCGTGCGCGCGGGATCATCACCTGACGGATACGCTCGAGTCCGTTTCAGCCGAGGCACTGGCCTGCCGCATCTGCGCTGACCTGCCCCTCGGGCCTCGGCCCGTCTTCCGTGTGTCCGTCACCGCGCGGTTACTGATCATCGGGCAGGCACCGGGGACGAAGGTGCATGAGACCGGGATTCCATGGAACGACCCGTCTGGCGACCGGCTGCGCGGATGGCTGGCGATGGATCGGGATACGTTCTACGACGCGTCGCAGATTGCAATCGTGCCGATGGGGCTGTGCTATCCGGGACGATTACCCAATGGCGGCGACAGGCCGCCACGGCCGGAATGCGCGCCACTATGGATGGACCGGTTCCTGCGGCTGATGCCGGAGATCCGGTTGACGCTGCTGGTTGGAACCTATGCGCAGGAGCGGCGGCTGGGCAAAGGCGCGATGACCGAACGGGTGCGGCGATTCCAGGAGTTCGGACCGACGGTGATGCCACTGCCGCACCCGTCCTGGCGGACGACGGGGTGGGAACGGCGGAACCCATGGTTCACGGAGGAACTGCTGCCGGTACTGCGGACGGCGGTGGCGGCAGCCCTGGAACCGTAGCGCAAAAGAAAAGGCCGGCCGGGTCTTCACCCGCCGGCCTTCCCTGACGCAACAGCCGCTTATTCGGCGGCGGTATCGGTGATCTGTGGCGTCTCGTTGAACAACGCCCGGCCTTCCCGGCCCGCGGCGACGGCACGCAGGCGGTTCATCACCGCACCTGTGCCGGCCGGGATCAGACGGCCGACGATCACGTTCTCCTTCAAGCCCATCAGGCTGTCAGTCTTGCCAGCCGTCGCCGCCTCGGTCAGCACCCGGGTCGTTTCCTGGAACGACGCGGCGCTGATGAAGCTGGTGGTCTGCAGCGAGGCCTTGGTAATGCCCTGCAGCACCGGCATGCCGACTGCCGGACGTTCGTCCTTCACCAGCTTGGCGTTCAGTTGCTCGAACTCGCTGCGGTCGACCTGCTCGCCGATCAGGAAGGTCGTGTCACCGGGGTCGGTGATTTCCACCTTCTGCAGCATCTGCCGAACGATGACCTCGATGTGCTTGTCGTTGATCTTCACGCCTTGCAGGCGGTACACATCCTGGATCTCGTTCACCAGATAGTCCGACAGCGCCTCGACGCCCAGCACCTTCAGGATGTCGTGCGGCACGCGCGGACCGTCGACCAGCGGGTCGCCGCGACGCACGAAGTCGCCTTCCTGCACCGAGACGTGCTTGCCCTTCGGGATCAGGTACTCGGTTTCCTCGCCGGTCTCATCGTTCTTCACGATGATGCGGCGCTTGGCCTTGTAGTCCTTGCCGAATTCGACACGCCCGTCGCACTCGGCGATGACCGCGTGATCCTTGGGACGCCGCGCCTCGAACAGCTCTGCCACACGCGGCAGACCGCCGGTGATGTCGCGGGTCTTGGAGCCTTCACGCGGGATGCGCGCCAGCACATCGCCGGCCTGCACCACGGCGCCGTTGTCGACAGACAGGATGGAGTCGGGCGCCAGGAAGTAACGCGCGTCACCACCGTTCGCCAACCGCAGCACCTCGCCGTTCTCGTCCTTCAACTGCAGGCGTGGACGCAAATCCACGCCCTTCGCGCCGGACTTGTAGTCGACGACGACCTTGGAGGTCAGGCCGGTGACTTCATCCATCCGCTCCACCAGGGTGATGCTGTCGATCAGGTCGATATATTCGACCTTACCGGCACGCTCCGTGATGATGGGCAGGGTGAACGGATCCCATTCCGCCAGCTTCTGGCCGCGAGTGACCTGCTGGTTCTCCTCGGCCAGCAGACGCGCGCCATAGGGGACGCGGAAGCGGGCACGCTCACGCTGCTTGTCGTCGCTCAGGACGATTTCGCAGTTGCGCGACATGACCACCATCGCGCCGGCGCTGTTGGCGATGACGTTGCGGTTCTTGATCGAAACGATACCGTCATGGCTCGCTTCGACGCTGGACTGCTCCGCACCGCGCTGCGCCGCACCGCCGATGTGGAACGTGCGCATCGTCAACTGGGTGCCAGGCTCGCCGATCGACTGAGCGGCGATGACGCCAACGGCCTCGCCGATATTCACCGGCGTGCCGCGCGCCAGGTCACGGCCATAGCAGTGACCGCAGACGCCGACCGGCGCCTCGCAGGTCAGCACCGAGCGGATTTTCACCGCTTCGACGCCAGCCTTTTCGATGGCTTCGGCTTCCGGTTCCTCGATCAACTGGTTGCGACCCAGGATGACCTTGTTCGTCGTCGGATCGACCACGTCCTCGGCCGTGGTGCGGCCGAGAATTCGTTCCGATAGAGACGAAACCACTTCGCCGCCATCCATGACCGCGCGAACGGTCAGGCCACGTTCGGTGCCGCAGTCTTCCTCGACGATGATGCAGTCCTGCGCCACGTCGACCAGGCGGCGGGTCAGGTAGCCCGAGTTCGCGGTCTTCAGCGCCGTGTCCGCCAGGCCCTTGCGGGCGCCGTGGGTGGAGTTGAAGTACTCCAGGACCGACAGGCCTTCCTTGAAGTTGGCGATGATCGGCTGCTCGATGATCTCACCCGACGGCTTCGCCATCAAGCCGCGCATGCCGGCCAACTGGCGCATCTGCGCCGGCGACCCACGCGCACCGGAATGCGACATCATCCAGACCGAGTTGGTCGGCTTGCCGGATTCCTGCTTGCTGATCTCCTTCATCATCGCCTTGGCGACTTCGTCCGTGCAACGCGACCAGGCGTCGACCACCTTGTTGTAGCGTTCGCCGGCCGTGATCAGACCGTCCTGGTACTGCTGCTCGAAATCCTTCACCTCGGTCTGGGTGTCGGCGATCAGCTTCTTCTTCTCGGCCGGAATGACCATGTCGTCCTTGCCGAAGGAGATGCCCGCCTTCGCCGCCTGGGCGAAGCCGAGACCCATCAGCCGGTCGGCGAAGATCACGCATTCCTTCTGGCCGCAGTGGCGATAGACCATGTCGATCACGTCCGACACGTTCTTCTTCGTCAACTGGCGGTTGATCAGGCTGAACGGCACATCCGGATGCTTCGGCAGGATCTGTGCGATCAGCATGCGACCTGGGGTCGTAACAACCTGCAGGCGCACATTGTTGCCGCCGTGATCGACGGTTTCAAACCGCGCACGGATCTTGCTGTGCAGTGTGACGGCTTTGGCGAACAGGGCGTGCTCGATCTCTCCGATCGTTCCGAACACAGGCGCCTTGTCGTCAGGCACGTCTCTGAATTCAGCCGTTTCCAGCGACAGGTAATAGATGCCCAGAACGATGTCCTGCGACGGCACGATGATCGGCTTGCCGTTGGCGGGGCTGAGGATGTTGTTGGTCGACATCATCAGCACGCGGCCTTCGAGCTGCGCTTCCAGCGACAGCGGTACGTGCACCGCCATCTGATCGCCGTCGAAGTCCGCATTGAACGCCGTACACACCAGCGGGTGGAGCTGGATCGCCTTGCCTTCGATCAGCACCGGCTCGAACGCCTGGATACCCAGCCGGTGCAGCGTCGGCGCCCGGTTCAGCATCACCGGGTGCTCGCGGATCACCTCTTCCAGAATGTCCCAGACCTCGGGCCGTTCCTTCTCGACCATCCGCTTGGCAGCCTTGATGGTCGTGGCGTGGCCGTATTTCTCCAGCTTGGAATAGATGAACGGCTTGAAGAGCTCCAGCGCCATCTTCTTCGGCAGCCCGCACTGGTGCAGCTTCAGTTCCGGCCCGACCACGATGACCGAACGGCCCGAATAGTCGACGCGCTTGCCCAGAAGGTTCTGCCGGAAACGACCCTGCTTGCCCTTCAGCATATCCGACAGCGACTTCAACGGCCGCTTGTTCGCGCCCGTGATCGCTCGACCACGGCGGCCGTTGTCGAACAGCGCATCGACGGATTCCTGCAGCATGCGCTTTTCGTTGCGGACGATAATATCCGGCGCACGCAGCTCGATCAGCCGCTTCAGGCGGTTGTTGCGGTTGATGACGCGGCGATACAGGTCGTTCAGGTCGGACGTCGCGAAGCGGCCGCCGTCCAGCGGCACCAGCGGCCGCAGCTCCGGCGGGATCACCGGCACCACGTCCATGATCATCCAATCGGGGCGGCAGCCGGATTCACCGAACGCCTCGATCAACTTCAGGCGCTTGACCAGCTTCTTGCGCTTGGCTTCCGAAGACGTCTCCTTCAGTTCGCCACGCAGCTTCACCTTCTCGGCGTCCAGGTCGATGCGGTTCAGCACCTTCTTGATCGCCTCGGCGCCGATGCCGACCTCGAACTGGTCCTCACCGAACTCGTCCTGCTTGGCCATCAACTGCTCTTCGGTCAGCAACTGCAGCAGCTTCAGGTCGGTCGTGCCGGGTTCGAGAACGACGTAGCTCTCGAAATACAGGATCTTCTCAAGTTCTTTCAGCGTCAGGTCGACCATCAGGCCGATGCGCGAGGGCAGGGACTTGAGGAACCAGATATGCGCAACCGGGGACGCCAGCTCGATATGGCCCATCCGCTCGCGGCGGACCTTCGCCAGGGTGACCTCGACGCCGCATTTCTCGCAGATAATGCCGCGGAACTTCATCCGCTTGTACTTGCCGCACAGGCACTCATAGTCCTTGATCGGACCGAAGATGCGGGCGCAGAACAGACCGTCCCGCTCCGGCTTGAAGGTGCGGTAGTTGATCGTCTCGGGCTTCTTGATCTCGCCATAGGACCAGGAGCGGATCTGCTCCGGAGAGGCGATCTGGATCTTGATCTGGTCGAAAGTCAGAGACTGGCCGGTCTGGCCGAGGATCTTCATCAGTTCGTTCATACGCTCGATACCCCTTGATGTGGGTTCATCGTCATATCAATCGTCATGACCGGGCTGGTCCCGGTCGCCCTCCCACGGAGGGGTGCAAACAAGCGACCTTCGCCGCGCTGAACCATCCCGGAGCGGGTGGCCGGGACAAGCCCGGCCATGACGGTTCGCCTTGCCGCGAGAGGAATCACGCCGCCCGATTGTCCAGGTCCACGTTCAGACCCAGACTCTTCAGTTCCTTCACCAGCACGTTGAAGCTCTCCGGAATGCCGGCCTCGAACGTGTCCTGCTCGCGCACGATCGCTTCGTAGACCTTGGTGCGGCCCGACACGTCGTCGGACTTCACCGTCAGCATCTCCTGCAAGGTGTAGGCCGCGCCGTAGGCTTCCAGGGCCCAGACCTCCATCTCGCCGAAGCGCTGGCCGCCGAACTGCGCCTTGCCGCCCAGCGGCTGCTGGGTGACCAGAGAGTAAGGCCCGATCGAGCGCGCGTGGATCTTGTCGTCGACCAGGTGGTGCAGCTTCAGCATGTAGATATAGCCGACGGTCACCTTCCGCTCGAACGTCTCGCCCGTGCGGCCGTCGGTCAGCGACACCTGGCCGGACGTATCCAGCCCGGCCCGCTTCAGCATGCCTTCGATGTCCGTCTGGCGCGCGCCGTCGAACACCGGGGTCGCGATCGGGATGCCCTTGCGCAGGTTCTCGCACAGCTCGATCAGCTGTTCGGTTTCCAGGTTGGCGATCTGCAGGCGATAGACCTCGTCGCCATAAACGTCCTTCAACCGTGTCAGCAGGTCGTCGCGGCGAGCGCCGGTCCGGCGGTACTCCTCGACGAGTTCACCGACCTGTTTGCCCAGGTTCGCGCAGGCCCATCCCAGATGGGTCTCCAGGATCTGGCCCACGTTCATGCGCGACGGCACGCCCAGCGGGTTCAGCACGAGGTCGACCGACGTGCCGTCGTCCAGGAACGGCATGTCCTCGACGGGCACGACGCGGGAGACGACACCCTTGTTGCCGTGGCGGCCGGCCATCTTGTCGCCAGGCTGCAGCTTGCGCTTCACCGCGATGAAGACCTTGACCATCTTCATCACGCCAGGCGGCAGCTCGTCGCCGCGCTGCAGTTTCTCCACCTTGCTGTCGAACCGGGCCTGCAGGCGGCCGACAGCGGCGTCGAACTCACGCCGCAGGGTCTCGATGTCCTGCATCACGGCGTCGTCCTGCACGCCGATATGGCGCCAGGCGCCACGCGGGTGTTCGGCCAGTACCTCTTCGGTGATGTCCGTCCCGGCCTTGATGCCCTTGAACCCGCCGGACGCCTTGCGGCCCAGCAGCTTCTCCCGCAGGCGGTTCAGGAACGAGCGTTCCTGGATCGCCTTCTCGTCATCGCGGTCCTTGGCGAGGCGTTCGATCTCGGCGCGTTCGATCGCCATCGCACGCTCGTCCTTGTCGACGCCGCGGCGGCTGAACACGCGGACATCCACCACTGTCCCGGTCACGCCGGGCGGCAGTTTCAGGGACGTGTCGCGCACGTCGGACGCCTTCTCGCCGAAGATCGCGCGCAGCAGCTTCTCTTCCGGCGTCATCGGGCTTTCGCCCTTCGGCGTCACCTTGCCCACCAGGATGTCGCCCGGGTTCACTTCCGCGCCGATATAGACGATACCGGCCTCATCGAGGTTCTTCAGCGCCTCTTCACCCACGTTCGGGATGTCGCGGGTGATTTCCTCCTGGCCCAGCTTCGTGTCACGCGCCATCACCTCGAATTCCTCGATGTGGATGGATGTGAACACGTCGTCGCGGGCGATCCGCTCGCTGATCAGGATCGAGTCCTCGAAGTTGTAGCCGTTCCAGGGCATGAACGCGACGAGCACGTTCCGGCCCAGCGCCAGCTCACCCAGCTCCGTCGACGGACCATCGGCGATGATATCGCCCTCCGTCACCCGGTCGCCGACCTTCACCAGCGGGCGCTGGTTGATGCAGGTGGACTGGTTCGACCGCATGAACTTCCTCAAGCGGTAGATGTCGACACCCTTCGTGGTGCCGTCGTCGTTGGTCGCGCGGACGACGATGCGCGCACCATCGATCTGATCCACCACACCCGGCCGGCGGGCCACGATGGTCGCTCCGGAGTCCCGAGCGACCGCGGCCTCCATGCCCGTGCCCACCAGCGGCGCGTCCGCTCGGATCAGCGGCACCGCCTGGCGCTGCATGTTGGAGCCCATCAGCGCGCGGTTGGCGTCGTCGTTCTCCAGGAACGGGATCAGCGCCGCGGCCACGGACACCAACTGCTTCGGCGACACGTCAATCGCGGTCACGTCTTCCGGTTTCACCAGGCGGAAGTCGCCCTGCTTGCGCACCGACACCAGATCCTGCGTAAACTTGCCGCCGCCATCCATCGGGGCGTCGGCCTGCGCCACGACCAGACGCTCCTCCTCCATGGCGGAGAGGTAGCGCGGCTCCTTCTGCACCACGCCGTCCTTGACCAGCATGTACGGCGTTTCGATAAAGCCGTACTTGTTGACCTTGGCGTAGGTCGCCAACGAGTTGATCAGGCCGATATTCGGGCCTTCCGGCGTCTCGATCGGGCAGATGCGGCCATAATGCGTCGGATGCACGTCGCGCACCTCGAAGCCCGCGCGCTCCCGCGTCAGGCCGCCCGGACCCAGGGCCGAGAGGCGGCGCTTGTGCGTCACTTCCGACAGCGGGTTGGTCTGGTCCATGAACTGCGAGAGCTGAGACGATCCGAAGAACTCCCGCACCGCGGCGGCGGCCGGCTTCGCGTTGATCAGGTCGTGCGGCATGACCGTATCGATATCGACGCTGCCCATGCGCTCGCGGATGGCCCGCTCCATGCGCAGCAGGCCGACGCGGTACTGGTTCTCCATCAGTTCGCCGACCGAGCGGACACGGCGGTTGCCGAGATTGTCGATGTCGTCGATCTGGCCGCGGCCGTCCTTCAGGTCGGTCAGGGTCTTGACCGTCTTGATCAGGTCTTCCTTGCGCAGCACCCGCATCGTGTCGAGGACGTCGGTGATGCCCAGGCGCATGTTCATCTTCACCCGGCCCACCGCCGACAGGTCATAGCGGTCCGGATCGAAGAACAGGCCACGGAACAGCGCTTCGGCCGTGTCCGGCGTCGGCGGCTCGCCGGGACGCATGACGCGGTAGATGTCGATCAGCGCTTCATCCCGGTTGGTGTTCTTGTCGATCGCCAGGGTGTTGCGGATCCACGGGCCGTTCTGCTGGTCGATCGCCAGGGTCGGCAGGGTGGTGATTCCGGCTTCCTCCAGTGCGGTCAGCCTGGCTTCGGCGAGTTCCTCCCCTGCTTCGGCATAGATCTCACCGGTATCGACGTTCACGAGATCCTCGGCCATGAACCGGCCCAGCAAGTCGGCGCGGCCGACCAACACCTCCTTGGTCTTCTCGGCGATGCGGCGGACCTGGCGCGCGGTCAGCTTGGCGTCGGCCTCGGCGACGACCTCGCCGGTCGCGGCGTCAATCAGCGGCTCCAGCAGCTTCTGGCCGCGGAAAGCCTCGGGATCGAAGGGACGCGCCCAGCCTTTCGGGGTCTTCTCGAAGACGACCTTGCCGTAGAAGTGGCCCAGGATCTCTTCCTGGTCCATGCCCCGGACCTCGGTGACGTCCAACTGCTCCCCCTGCGCTTCCCGGGCCGCGCGCAGGGCCTCGGTCGCGGCGCTTTCCAGCGCGTAGAGCAGCGTGGTGACCGGCAGCTTCCGCTTGCGGTCGATGCGGACATAGACCAAATCCTTCGAGTCAAACTCGAAGTCCAGCCAGGAGCCGCGATAAGGGATCACGCGCGCGGCGAACAGGTATTTGCCGGACGAGTGGGTCTTACCCTTGTCATGGTCGAAGAACACGCCCGGGGAGCGGTGCATCTGGCTGACGATGACGCGTTCGGTCCCGTTGATGATGAACGTGCCGTTGTCGGTCATCAGCGGCATGTCGCCCATGTAGACGGGCTGTTCCTTGATGTCGCGGATCGAGCGGGCGCCGGTGTCCTCATCCACGTCCCAGACGATCAGGCGCAGGACGACCTTCAGCGGGGCAGCAAAGGTCAGGCCGCGCTGGATGCACTCCTCGACGTCGTATTTCGGCTCTTCCAGCTCATAGTTGACGAATTCCAGCCGGCCGCGGCCGGCGAAGTCGTCGATCGGGAACACAGATTTGAACACCTCCTGCAGACCCGTGTGCGTCCGGTTGTCCGGCAGCACGTTCATCTGCAGGAACCCTTCGTAACTGGCGCGCTGCACGTCGATCAGGTTCGGCATCGGCGCCACTTCCGGAATCCGGCCAAAGCTCTTGCGGATGCGCTTGCGCCCCGTAAAGGATCGTGTGATCGCGTTCATCGAAGACCCACCTTGCCATTAATCCGACCATCCGCGGCCCCGGCGCGAATGGTACCCACTCCAAGGAGTGGGACGAAACCCTTCACCGAAAAAGGGATTCGGGCGGAAATCGGCCGATTTCCACCCGTCCCAGACCCGAAGGCCAGACCGTCTCGGTGAGGGACGGCCGGCCTGTGTATCCTGCCAGCGGAGAGCGTTACTTCACCTCCACCTTCGCGCCGGCGTCTTCGAGCATCTTCTTGATCTTCGCCACCTCGTCCTTGCCAACGCCTTCCTTCAGCGGCTTCGGCGCGGCTTCCACCAGGTCCTTGGCTTCCTTCAGGCCCAGGCCCGTGATGGTGCGGACTTCCTTGATGACGTTGATCTTCTTATCGCCGGCGTCCGCCAGGATGATGGTGAACTCGGTCTGCTCCTCGGCGGGAGCAGCGGCGGCAGCCCCACCGCCAGCGGCGGCCGGAGCAGCGGCGACGGCAACCGGCGCAGCAGCCGAGACGCCCCATTTCTCCTCAAGGAGTTTGGACAGCTCGGCCGCTTCAAGAACGGTCAGGGCCGACAGCTCGTCGACCAGCTTTTGTAGATCAGCCATGTGTGCGGTTCCTTTAACTTAGACTTTGGTGTGTTCCATGCAAGCCCCCGATCAACCCGGGGCCGTGCCCCATTCCGATCCGGGGCAAACTCAGGCAGCTTCGGCTGAAGCCTCGTCCTTCTTGGCATAGGCCCCGAAGACCCTTGCGAGCTGTCCGGCCGGCGCCTGCAGAACGCCTGCGACCTTCGTCGCCGGGCTGACGATCAGCCCCAGCAACTGCGCCCGCAGCGTTTCCAGGCTCGGCATCTCCGACAGCGCCTTGAGCCCATCCGCATTCAGCGTCTGGGAGCCAAGCGCACCGCCGACGAGCACGAACTTCTCGTTGGTCTTGGCGAACTCGACGGCCGCCTTCGCCACTGCCACCGGGTCCTTCGACCACGCGAGCGCGATCGGACCCTTCAGCATCGGCTTGATGCCGTCGAACGGGGTACCTTCAAGAGCGAGGTTGGTCAGCCGGTTCTTCGCGACCCTGTACGTCGAACCCGAGGCCCGCATCTTGCGCCGCAGATCCGTCACTTCGGCGACCGTCAGACCCGTATTGCGGGCCACGACGACCATCGATGTGGCGACCAGCGCCTGATTGAGCTCGGTGACGAATTCGCGCTTCTCCGTACGATCCACGTTTCGTCTCCGTTCGGCCCGCGGCCCTTTCGGGCGACGGGCCAGGTTGCCCTATGAAGCGGACCCTCGCGGGTCCGCTCCGGTTCGCCTGTCCTGGAACAACCAAAGACCCGCCGGGAAAACCCGGAGAATATCTGGCACCCCATCTACCGCGCGCGGACCTTGGTCCATTATTCCCGGGTGGGACGAACGGTCTCGGACAGGTCGGGGCAGCGTCTTCCACGAAGCCGCGCCCCTGCCCGCGGCCCTTTTCCAAGGGCCGCGTATCTCGATCAAGCGGTCAGTGAGCTGATATCGACCTTCACGCCCGGCCCCATGGTGGAGCTCACGGAGACCCTCTGCACATAGGTACCCTTCGCCCCTGTCGGTTTGGCGCGGATCACCGCGTCGGCCAGGGCCTGGGCATTCTCCAGCAGCTTATCCTCGTCGAAGGAGACCTTGCCGATGCCGGCATGGATGATCCCGGCCTTTTCGGCCCGGAACTCCACCTGACCGCCCTTGGCCGCCTGCACCGCGCCCTTGACGTCCATCGTCACGGTGCCCAGCCGAGGGTTCGGCATCAGGCCGCGCGGACCCAGGATCTTACCCAGCCGGCCGACGATGCCCATCATGTCCGGCGTCGCAATGCAGCGGTCGAAATTGATCTCGCCGGCCTGGACCTTTTCCATCAGGTCCTCGGCCCCCACGACATCGGCACCGGCCGCGGTCGCCTCATCCGCCTTCGCGCCACGGGCGAACACGCCGACGCGCACCGTCTTGCCCGTGCCGTTCGGCAGGTTGGTCAGACCGCGTACCATCTGGTCGGCGTGGCGGGGATCGATGCCCAGGTTCATCGACATCTCAACCGTCTCGTCGAACTTCGCCTTGGAGATCGACTTGATCAGCTTGATCGCCTCGGCCAGCGAATAGGCCTTGGACTTGTCGACGGCCTTGCGGGCGGTTTCCAGGCGCTTGTTCTTTGCCATCGGATCAGCCCTCCACCACCGTCAGGCCCATCGAACGGGCGGAACCAGCCAGCATGCGGACCGCACCATCGACGTCGTTGGCGTTCATGTCCTTCATCTTGATCTCGGCGATCTCGCGGAGCTGCGCCATGGTGACGCGTCCCACCGCGGCGCCCTTGCCGACATTGGTGCTGCCCTTGGTGATGCCCGCTGCCTTCTTCAGGAAATACGTGTTCGGCGGCGTCTTCATCACAAAGGAGAAGCTGCGGTCCGCGAACGCGGTGATCACCACCGGGATCGGCATTCCCGGCTCCATGCTCTGCGTCGCCGCGTTGAATTCCTTGACGAACTGCATGATGTTCAAGCCACGCTGACCCAGCGCCGGACCCACCGGCGGGGACGGATTGGCCTTGCCGGCCGGAATCTGCAGCTTGATGTAGCCGACGATCTTCTTCGCCATGTCATCCCTCTGTCGAAGGGACCGTGGTGCAAGCGACCGCGACCGCAACCGAACGGCCCCAATCTCCCACGTTCCAAAGAGGGGGGCCTATAGTCGTGCCCGCGGCGAGAGTCTAGCGCAAACTTCCGCGCATTGGGGAAACGGAGCCCAACCACACATCCGGATCAAGCAAAGCGGAGCAACCTGGAGGATATGCTTGACGTTACGATTGCAAGCATTTGGCTGTCGACAGCCGCGTAACCCGTGGGCGAGCGATAAATTGCTACTTGCCATTTCTGAATTATGCGAGTTGTGCAGTGCAGGATTGACTTTCTCTTGTGGCAAGTGATTTTCTATCGCCATTCGATCAAGCTACGCGCACATGATACCATCGTCTGCCAACGCACGCTCCACCCGTCTATTCCTCGGCTTCGTGGCCGGCGCGTTGGCAATGTTGCTGTTTCATCAGACGACATTGCAGCTTCTCTATTGGATGGGCCTCGCCATGAACCCGGCGTTCCGGCTCTCGGTTGTGCCGCCCTTCAATGTCCCGATGGTCGCCAGCGTCACATTCTGGGGCGCCATCTTTGGCTGCATCGTCAGCATCCTGCCCAAGCCGCCGGGCGGAGCAGCCGTTCGAGCCCTTATCGCCGGTCTCTTTGCCTTGCTGATGACGTGGTTTGTCGTGCGGCCGATCGCCGGGCACCCCGTCGCCTTCGCTTGGCACCCGCGGCCGATGGCCTTGTCCGCCCTTGCCAGCCTGGCGTGGGGAATTGGCCTGGCGTTGATCCAACCGATCCTTTCCCCTCGGTGCCTGCTGCAGCGCAGCCGCGCCTGGGCGCGACACCATCTTGCGACCTGACGGCCAATCGGAGAGTGTCCGCCCGCGATAAACGGGTGACCCTCATGTTTGCTCCGACGTTCCGCCGTTCCCTGCTGCTGGCTGCCATGGCCCTGTGCTTGCCGCTGGCCGCGCCGCCGGCGCCCGCCCGCACGATCCTCGCGGCCGTCCCGATCTCCCGCATGGACCTACCCTGGTGGCGGGCGCGACATGATGAGAAGCTGAGGGAAATCGCCGAGAAGAAGCCCAACTTGATCTTCCTTGGAGACTCCATCACCCAGGACTGGGAATACAAAGGCCCCCCGGCCTGGATGGATTTCGCCCCGATCTGGAAGCATTTCTACGGCGACCGCAACGCGGTGAACCTTGGCTTCAAGGGTGACACCACGGCCAGCCTGATCTGGCGCATCCGCAATGGCGAGGTCTCCGGCATCAACCCAAAAGCTGCGGTGATCATGATTGGCGCCAACAACATGGGTCGTCCGCATTGGTCGGCGGAGGATACCGTCGCCGGGATCGACACCATCATTGCTGACCTGCGCCAGCGCCTGCCTCACACCCGCATCCTGCTCCTCGGTGTCCTGCCGTCTGACCGTTCGGCCTGGATCACCGAGACCACCAAGCAGATCAATGCGATGCTGGCGAAGCAGTACAAGGGATCCGGGGATGTGACCTATATGGATGTCTCTGCCCTGTTCATGCGCGGCGATACCCTGGACAAGGGGCTGTTCCTGGACCCGAAGCTGACCCCGCCCGAACCGCCGCTGCATCCGACACCCCAAGGGCAGGAACTGATCGCCCGCGCGATCGAACCGGTGCTGTCCCAGATGCTGGGCGATCGGCCGCACACCTGACAGGGGGCTTCGCTCTCGGGGCCTGGCGTAACGGCTCCGGCGACTGGCCGAAGCTGCAGTGAGGCCCCGGCACCGAACCCGTCACGACGGGCATGGCGCACCATCCATGCCTTTCCCTCGACCAGCGCCGCAAGCCGCGGACGGTCGGGCTTGGCCCGACCACGCGCGCGGAAAGCACCTCCATCCTATTTCGTCGTATAGCCGCCGTTGATCAGGATGGTCTGGCCCGTAATCCACCAGCCATCGGACACAACGTGGCGCACGAACGGGACGATATCCGCTATATCGGTCAGGCCGGTTTTGGTGAAAGCGGACAATGCCGCAGCGCTTTCGTGATAGCGCTGCG
This sequence comes from Rhodopila sp., assembly GCF_035548235.1. Lineage (GTDB taxonomy): Bacteria > Pseudomonadota > Alphaproteobacteria > Acetobacterales > Acetobacteraceae > Rhodopila. The sequence continues at coordinate 2,103 of NZ_DASZTJ010000033.1, read as the reverse complement.
CATCCTGGCTTTCCGCGGGATAGAAAAAGGGTGTGTCCATCGGGCCTGGTCCGATCGCATTCACCGAGATTCCCCGCGCGCCGAACTCCTTCGCCGCCGCCCGCGTGAAGTGCTCCACCGGCGCCTTGCTCCCTGCATACGTAGAATAGAACGGCGTGAAGGCCCCGAGCAGAGAGGTTACAATAGTGACTAGTTTTCCATTGTCGCTGAGGTTCCGCCCTGCTTCCTTGATGAAGAAATACGCCGCCTTCGCGTTCACCGCGGCCATGCTGTCATAGTCTTCTTCGGTCGTGTCGATGATCGGCTTCTTCAGGACCTTGCCGACCGTATTGATCGCGATGTCGATGGAGCCCATGGCCGTCTTCGCTTCCGCGAACAGTGCCTCGTTCGCCGCCGCGCTGGTCAGGTCGCCCTGGAAGGCGTGGGCTTGCGCGCCGAATGATTTCACGGCGGAGACGGTCTCCTCCGCCGCTGCCTTCGTTCCTGGGCTGTTATAATGGATCGCGACCGCTTTCGCACCGTGCGAGGCGAGATCCCGGGCGATGAGACCACCGAGGTTCTTGGCGCCGCCGCCGATGAGCACCGTTTTGCCTTGTATGGAATGGTCAACCATGGGTCTCTCCATGAATACCGCGGCATCATAGGCAGCGCCGGGGCCGTCCGCGATCCGCTTCTCCAAACTTTGACGGAACGATGACGGGGCTTGATGGCCCAGATTTGGCCTGACGCCCGGCGTGTTCCGCCCGCTGGTCTAGCTGTCACGGTAGTCAAGGCTTACGCTCACCGCCAGCCAACGGGAGGAGCCAATGCCCAAAGCCTACTGGATCGCCCATGTCGACGTTACCAACCCTGACAATTACCAGAAATACGTCGCCGCCAACGCCGCTGCGTTCAGCAAATACGGTGCCCGCTTCCTGGTCCGAGGTGGCCGGTTCGAAGCGCCGGAAGGCAAATCGCGGTCCCGCAACGTGGTGTTGGAATTCGCCGATTACGACACTGCCGTCGCCTGCTACCACTCGCCGGAATACACCGCGGCGAAGGCCTTGCGGGAGGCCCATTCCGAAGCCGACCTGATCATCATCGAAGGTTATGACGGCCCTCAACCCGGCTGAACCCGCCAGGCGATCCTCTAGACTAACCGGTTAGCCCATGATCTATCTGCGGCTAACCCGGAAGGGAGGGCGCAGGAGGGACGGCCATGGCTCGGACAGCAGACAGTGGCCGCAAGCCGGATGCGGTGCGGACCCGCCAGGACATCCTCACCGTTGCCCGAGCGGAATTCAACCAGCATGGACTCTCGGGCGCGCGCGTGGATGCGATCGCGGAAAAGACCCGGACCACCAAGCGGATGATCTACTACTATTTCGGCAGCAAGGAGGGTCTGTATTCCGCCGTCCTGGAACAGGCCTACGCCGGCATCCGCGCCGCCGAGGCGACGCTCAGCCTGGATACGCTTGGCCCCGAAGCGGCCCTGCGCCGGATGATCGAGTTCACCTTCGATTACCACGAGGACAACGCCGATTTCGTCCGTCTGGTGGCGGTGGAGAACATCCATCAGGGTCAATATATGGCGCGTATGGAGAACATCCGCGCCGTCAATGCGGATGTCCTGAAAACCTTGGGTGAGATTCTAGAGCGGGGCCATGCGCTGGGGATATTTCGCCGCCGGGCTGAAGCCCTCGACATCCATCTGATGATCAGTGGTTTGTGTTTTCACAGAGTCTCGAACCGCTACACGTTTGGGACGGCCTTCAACGTCGACCTGTCGGCTGCGGATAACCGGGCGCGTCATCGGGCGATGGTGGTGGATGCAGTGGTAGGTTATCTGCGGCACCCCGCATGATATCCCCATGATTCGCGCAATCTCCGTTATACCGACGGCCTGGGATATCGGTCCGTTTTCGTCATGGCGGACGGAGAGCCAGCGACGCCGAACCTGGCATCACGCCGGAGTAGCCGCGTTTCGCGTCAGTTCGGCGAAATGCGCCAGCATCCGATCAGCCGAAGGCGTCCGGCCGGTGAACAGGCGGAACGCCTCCACTGCTTGGAACACCGCCATGCCGCCGCCACCCAGCACCCGGCAGCCTTTTGCCCTGGCGCTGG
>NZ_DASZTJ010000032.1:0-19970 GCF_035548235.1 Rhodopila sp. | reverse complement strand
TCGTCGAGATGCCGCCGGCACCTCGACGAGGCCCGGCCGGCGTTCGGATCTTGCCCATGAGGCGGAATATCAGGTCATGTTCGAGCGTTTCAATCACGGCGCCGAGCTGCGTGGCGCGCCACGAGGCATAGACGTTCGGCCCAAATTTCACGGGCGGCATGGTGGTGTTCACACCAGAAGCCGGCGCAGCTGATCGACAACCGCGTCGATTTCATCCGGTGTCGTTCGGCGTCCGAGACCGAAGCGCACCGCTCCCATGCCGATCTCCGGCGCCACCCGCATGCACTCGAGTACAGGCGACACCGTGATCCGCCCTGCGTGGCAGGCCGATCCCGTCGAAGCGGTGATGTTGGCATTTGCGCAAGGATTTCGGCACCAACCCGACCACTGACTCTTGCGCGAGATCGCAGGCGGCGCCGAGCGCCGTCGCCAGCAGCGCGCTTTCCGTGCCAGCCCGCCGGCCATCTGCATGCCCCGCGCCGCAGATCAGTGGCTCCATTACGGCTTCGTCACGGACGTAGAGCGCGCCCACACCCTTGGGGGCGTGGAGCTTATGTCCTGCGACCGAAAGGAGATCGACGCCCAGCGCATCGACCTTGGTTGGAATCTTTCCGACCGATTGGGCAGCGCCGGTATGGAAGCGTACGCCATGTTCCTGCGCTATTGCGCCGATTTCTTCGATCGGCGGAATCGTTCCCGTTTCATTATTGGCGTGCATGATGGTGATCAGAATCGTCCGCGGCGTGATCGCGCGTTTCACCGTATCAGGATCGACCTGGCCGATGCCGTCGACCTGCAGGTAAGTGACCGCAGCCCCCAGCCGTTCAAGAAAGGCAAGCGGTTCCAGGATTGCGGGATGTTCCGTGGCTTGCGTCACGATGTGATGTCCTCGGCCGCGCCGCGCAAAGTAGCTTCCGATGAGCGCAAGGTTGTTGGCCTCGCTTCCGCCACTCATCACACCGCCCGCCGGTGCTCGTTCATCGCGATCGCGACGATGGCGCCGGAGACGAAAGTGACAGCGGCGATCGCCAGGATGGCTGCGACGAACCCGAAGCGATCGGCGATGAGGCCGCCCGTGAGCGCACCAATCGCATAGCCAAGATCGCGCCAGAATCGATAGACGCTGAGCGAGCGCGCCCGCCAACTCGGATGGGCCTCGTCGGAGACGGCCGCGATAAGGCTGGGATAGACCATTGCCGTTCCGACGCCAAGCAGCACGCTCGCCACGAGCCACCACAAGAAATGTCCGGTAAGCCCCGTCAGGATCAACCCCAGCGCCTGCACCCACATGCCGGCGACGATGAGGCCCTTGCGGCCCCATCGATCGCTCAACGGACCGGTGATGACCTGACCAATGCCCCAGACCGCAGGATAGACTGCCTTCAAGATGCCGATCCGCTCCACGCCGAGACCGAGCGCGCTGAAGAAGAGCGGGAAGATCCCCCAGCTCATGCCGTCGTTGAGATTGTTCACGAGCCCGGCCTGCGAGACGGCGAACAGGTTCCGATCGGTGAAAGAGGTCCGCATGAACACTTCGCGGAACGAGAGGGCGGTGGCGGGCTTCGCCAGTCCGCGCGTTTCGAGGTGGACGTGATGTCGGGTGTCGTGGATCACGAAGATCGAGAGAATCACCCCTCCGACGGCGTAGCCGACGCCGAGATAGATCGGCACCGGGCGAAGCCCATGGCGGCTGGCAAGATAGCCCGTTAGGAAGGCCGTCACACCGACCGCGAAATAACCCGCGAATTCATTGAGACCGACCGCCAGCCCGCGACTTTTGGGACCGACGATGTCGATCTTCATGTTGACCGTCATCGACCATGCGAAGCCCTGGTTGAGGCCTAGCAGTGCATTTGCGGCGACGATCCATCCCCAGTCGGGCGCGACGATGATCATGAAGGGGACCGGGAGGCCCAGCAGCCAGCCGGTCACCAGCACGCGCTTGCGGCCCCACGTGTCGGCAAGCTGGCCGGAGACGAGGTTGGCGCAGGCTTTGACGACGCCGAAGCTGACGATGAAGGATGTGATCAGCGTCGTTGATGCGAGGCGGAATTGCTCGGAGCCGATCAACGGCACGACAGTCCGCTCCATCCCGACCATGCCGCCCACGAGCGCATTGACCAGGATGAGCAGGGAGAATTGCTCCCAATTCTCCCTGATGCCGAGCCTGACCGCGGACGCGTCGCTGGCAGGGCCCGCCATCGCACTAAGCTGCCGCTATGTCGCGGCCGGCGTTGGCCGCACGCAGGCGGGCGGCTTCCGGCGGCGGCGGTGGAATCTCGCTCAGCATGAAGCGGATGAACTCGGCTTCGCTGCCGATGCCGAACGCCTTGTTGTGGCGCTTCTCGAAGCCGAGGGTCGAGATCGGATTGGCGCTGAGACTGCGCCCGCACACCGAGCCGGCGTAGGCACCGGGCAGGACTTCGAGATAGTCCGGCAGCGCCTTCAGCTTGCCGACGCTGCGAAACAGATCCTTCGCACCGTCCTCGGCGCTCACCGCCAGCTCGGTACGGCCGAGATCGCCGATCATCAGCGTATGGCCGGTGACGACGAACCACGGCTCATCGGCGCGGGTTCGATCCGTTACCAGCAGGCAGATATGCTCCGGCGTGTGGCCGGGTGTATGCAGCACGCTGATGACGACGTTGCCGAGCGGGATATCCTCACCGTCCCGAACGCCCTTGAACGGAATGGCGACATCGGCATCGGCGTGCAGCACGTACTCGGCGCCGGCGGCATCGGCGAGGGCACGGCCGGTCGAGAGATGATCGGCATGGACATGTGTGTCGATCACGTAATTGACCTTCATGCCGGTGTCCGCGGCGGCCCGCAGGTAGGTGTCCGGCGCGGACACAGGATCGACGACCGCGCCCGTGGCCTTGCCGCCGCAGCCGAAGAGGTATGAGATGCCCACGGGTTCGGTATGGAGAAATTGGCGGAGAATCATGGACTTGCTCCCTGGCCGCGTGATTGATAGATTCATTCAATCAATACGCTGAATGATTTACTAAGGAGAATGGGATGTCAAGCGCCGGCCCGAAGCAGGCGATCTACGAGAGTCTATCCGAGGTGGCGCAGGCGCTCGGCCATGCCAATCGGCTGGAGTTGCTGGAGCACCTGGCGCAGCGGGAGCGGTCGGTCGAGGAACTGACGGCCCTTTCGGGCATGAGCTTCGCCAACACCTCACGTCATCTGCAAATCCTGCGACGCGCTCGCCTGGTGGATACCGCGCGCAATGGCAAGCGCGTGCTCTACCGGCTTTCCAATGGCGATGAAGTCGTGGGGCTTATGAAGGCTCTCGGTCGCGTCGGCGAGCGCAATGTCGCCGAGGTCAACCGCGTGCTGACGGACTATTTCTGTGCCCGCGATTCGATGGAGGCCGTATCACGCGCCGAATTGGTCGCCCGGCTCGGGGACGGCCTCGTGACCGTGCTGGATGTCCGGCCCGAAGACGAGTTCTCACAAGGCCATCTGCCAGGGGCGCGGAACATCCCGCTCGCCCAACTCGACCGGCGGCTGAAAGAGTTGCCCAAGAGCACGGAGATCGTCGCCTATTGCCGCGGGCCCTATTGCGTCCTCGCATTCGAAGCGGTTGCTGCGCTGCGCGCGAAGGGCTTCAAGGCGGCCCGTCTCGAAGACGGGTTTCCGGAGTGGAGAGCGGCGGGCCTCACCGTTGAGACTTCCACCGCGGCTTGATCGGCCGCTCGTCTTTCGGAGAGGCTGATGAAGGTGATGACGATCGCCGCCGCGTAGGCGGCCGCTTCGCGCGAGGCCGGCGCCCGGCCTGGCCTGCACCGCGTGAGTGCCTGCATCACGCCGGACGGATCCGTGATTTCCGGCACGCCGGCCAATGTTTTCATCGGTACACCGCCTTCGCCGGCATCGGTTTCGAAGGTGAAGGCGTCCTTCACGAAAATCCCCGGTTTGCGGTGCGACCTTCGACGACATCGAGCAACGCCTTTGGCTGATCTGTCGACCGTACCACTCGGACCTCACCGCCAGGCGGCTGACCCGGGATGAGCGGGAGGCGGAGTTTCAGGCTTACCGGAACCGGCGGCAGCGGACGGTGAGGCGGAAGATGGGGCTGCCTTGACTGTGGCGGCTTGCGCGAAAGGGTCCATAGGACGCGAACGAATTCGACCGGGACACTCCAGGTACTGAAGCCAGAACGTTGCTTCTCCGAACGCGACCGAGCAAGAATCCTTTCGCGAACTGAAGCGCTGGCCACGGACAGCGCACGTTACTTGGTAAAGCCATCCATATTTCGAAGTTCCCTCATAGGAAACCTTGGCGCATGGTTCAGTGTTGGGGTGTCCGTAAACCCGGCCTACTCCCGCCAGCCTTTGCCAACAAGCACCGGAGCATGTCGTCTTCGGATCACATACTGCACGTCTTCTCTTCGGCATGATGCACCCCCGACTACATCAAACCGGAACATTCCCTTTTGGTATTGACATTGATCAAAGCCGAGGCGATTGACGATGCGTAACGGTGGGGCTGGGACGCTAGTGTCTCACCCACCCAAACTCGGCCGCCCTTCGGGGCGGCCCCTTTTTCTGACGCTCGTAAGCAGGGTGAGCATTTCACCCCGTCGAATTGACCCGCATCAATGCCAGAGCAACCCGGCTCTGATCTTTCCGGCCGGTCATGTACTGCGGATGGAAGGGAGGACGATGTCAAAACTGCAGTGGAAGAAGGACGGAAACGGCTCAATATTCGCCGAACGGCATCCGTTGCGAGCCACGATATTGCAGGTAGAGGGGCAATCGTTCGCCCGATATGTGCTACAGGCTCCATGTCGAATTGGTGTCGATCAGTTGTTGGAATCGGGTACCGCGCCAAATGTGGAACAGGCCAAGCAACTTGCTGAAGCAGCCTTGGCGCGGCGGCAGGATATCCCGGTACAACAACAAAAGCTGATAATGATCGTCCTGGACAACGAAATTGGCCGGCGCCTTTTGGCGGCGGCTCTGCGCAAGCACGACCATACTGTTATCGAGGTATGCTCTGATGAGGAGGTGTCCCTAGCCCTCGCTCGATTGCCTCGCCCGGATCTTCTCATCCAGAAAGATCCATTTGGAAATGAAGCAGACGATCGTGCGTTTCTTAAGTTCTCTTGTGGTATCAACACCGCCATCACCATAGCACTTGATGATCCAACCCATACCCCAGACGACCTCATCGGACGGGCTGTCTGGGAGCTGCTGAATGCCCGGGATCAGCGGCCACGCAATCTGCACTAGGCAGTCTCTCCGGGGGTCCGCCTTGGGAAATTAGGGGCTTGCTCCAAATAGCCCCGCAGCCAAGCAAAAGCGGCCCGGAGCTTGTCCCCGGGACCGTCGACATCTCTGAAATGACTAAGTTGGAAAAGACTACGTCACATCACGCTACGTGACCGCCTGACCGCCTGACGAGGTGAGGCCTGTCGGATCACCCGCCGCTTCAATGCAATCTATGGTGGCGATTGCTTTCTATCCAAGGTTGCTATTCCGGTGGAGCGCCATGGCTGCGCCTGCCCCCGGATGCATGAAGCTGGTTTCCCACTAAATGCCGTCTTTCGTGTCGAACCTCCGGCCCCTGCATCCCGAACAAAGTGCTCTTGCCACCATGCGTACATACATCGGCATCTATCGTCAGATAACTTTGTCCACGCCCGCACACCGGACAAATACCTGGCCGGCCGAGATTGACCCATTGAAAGTATTGGCGTCCCGTAGGGGATTCGAACCCCTGTTACCGCCGTGAAAGGGCGATGTCCTAGGCCTCTAGACGAACGGGACCAGCCTGCGGAGGCGGCCTCGTAGCGGAGCATCCAAGTCCGGTCAAGCGCGATATCGAGACCAGCGGTCGAACATCTCAGGCAATCGCGGCGTCGGACACCACGAAACACGGCGTCACCGACCCGTTCCACGCCTCCGCCCGCAGATGGCCGGCCAGGTGCATCGCCATCCCCTGGCCCCGCGCCAGCAGGGCATCCGCCAGCGCCCCCTCCCGCGCCCGGAATAGCATCACCTTCAGTCGCGGCCCTCCGCCCTCGCCTTCCACGAACGCGCGGACCGTATTGCCCTCCCGCCCGACCCGGTCGGCACGCAGGACGCGGGCGCGGTGCAGCACCAGCATCGGCTCCTCGTTGCCGGCCCCGAACGGGGCGAGCCGCTCCAACTGCTGCGCGACCTCGGTCGTCGCTCCTTGGACCGTCAGGCTACCCTCGATCGCCAGGTCCGCTGCCCCCGGCAGCACCCGCGCCGCCGCCAGCCGCTCGTCCAGGAACGCGTGGAACGCGTCCATCCGTTCCGAATGCAAAGAGAACCCGGCGGCCATGGCGTGACCACCGCCCGTGCTCAACAGCCCGGCCTGACGGGCCGCGATGATCGCGGCCCCCAGGTCCAGTCCCGGCACCGACCGGCCGGATCCCTTGCCCACCCCGTCCGATATCGCCGTAACGCAGGCCGGCCGGTTGAAGCGTTCCTTGATCCGCCCGGCGACGATGCCCACCACGCCCGGATGCCAGCCCTCCCCGGCGACCAGCAACACGGCGTGGCCTCGGGCAACCTGCGCCTCGGCCGAGCGCATGGCAGTGTCCATGATGATCGATTCGACGTCCTGGCGCTGGCGATTGACCGATTCCAGCCGTTCGGCAAGCGCCAGTGCCTCGATCCGGTCCTCGGTCAGCAGCAGCCGCAGCCCCAGATCGGCCTCGCTGATCCGGCCTCCGGCGTTGATCCTGGGCCCCAGCGCGAAGCCGCACGTGCTGGCGTTCAGCCGTTCACGCGCGCCCGTCACCTCCAGCAGCGCCGCGATCCCCGGCCGCGCCCGCCGCGCCATCACCTTCAGCCCCTGGCACACCAATGCTCGGTTCAATCCGGTCAACGGCATGACGTCGCAGACCGTGGCCAGAGCCACCAGGTCCAGCAGGGACAACAGGTCGGGTTCGGCGGCGCCGTTGAAATGCCCCAGGCGCCGCAGCGCCCGCACCGTCGCGACGGCGGCCAGGAACGCGACCCCGGCGGCGCACAGCGTCCCCAGCCCGGAATGGTCGTCCAGCCGGTTCGGATTGACCGTGGCGAGGACGACAGGCGGCGGCCCCTCGGCCTTGTGGTGGTCCAGCACGATCACGTCGGCCTGCCCGGCGACGGAGGCCAGCGTCTCCGCCGCCGCGGTGCCGCAATCGACGCACACGATCAGGCTGGCACCCAGGCCCACCAGCCGGCGCAGCGCGGGCACATTGGGGCCATAGCCCTCGACGATGCGGTCGGGCACGTGATGATGCACAGCGCAGCCCAGCATCCGCAGCAGCCCGACCATCAACGCCGCGCCGCAGGCGCCATCCACGTCGTAGTCGCCGAACACGGCCACCGTCTCACCCCGCCGCACCGCCTCCGCAAGGCGATCGGCCGCCAGGTCCATGTCCACCAGCGCCGACGGATCGGGCAGCATCGCCCGCAGCGTCGGCTCCAGGAACAGGCCGGCCTGGTCGATGTCCACCGCGCGCGCGGCCAACAGCCGGCCGACGATCTCCGGCACCCCCAGGCGCTGGACGATGCCGGAGGCGACCCGCTCCTCCCCGGTCCGCCAGAGCCACCGCCGCCCCGACAGGCTGGCGGTGACGCCCAGCACGAAGTCCGAGGCGTTCACGCGCGCGACATCGCGCGAAACTGCGCATGGGCTATCACGCGGAGCCGCGTGCGGCCGCCCAGCCTGGCTTCAGCGCGCATGCGTCAGCTCGACACCCAGGTTTTCGTCTCGAAGTTATGGTGCGCCTCGATGAACCGCACCGTGCCCGAACGGCTGCGCATGACGATCGAGTGCGTGATGGCGGAGCCCGGACGGCGGCGCACGCCGCGCAGCATGGCCCCGCTGGTGACGCCGGTGGCGGCGAACATCACGTCGCCCTTCGCCAACTCATCCACGTTGAAGCAGCGCTTGGGGTCGGCGTGGCCCATCGTTCGCACGCGCTCGACCTGCTCGTCTGCCTCATACAGCAGCCTGCCCTGCATCTGGCCGCCGACACAGCGCAGCGCGGCCGCGGCCAGCACGCCCTCCGGCGCGCCGCCGGAACCCAGGTAGATGTCGATATCCGCGTCCGGCATGGCGGTCGCGATCACGCCGGCCACGTCGCCGTCGCTGATCAGCATGATCCGCGCCCCGGCCTCCCGGCAATGCGCGATGATCTCCTTGTGGCGGTCGCGGTCCAGGATGCAGACGGTCAGGTCGGAGACCTCGCACTTCTTGGCCTTGGCCAGGCTTCTCAGGTTCTTGCCGACCGGGTCGTCCAGGCTGACGACGCCCGGCGGCAGGCCGGCGCCGACGGCGATCTTGTCCATGTAGATGTCGGGCGCGTGCAGGAAGTTGCCGTTCTCGGCAAGCGCGATCGTGGTCATCGCGTTCGGCCCCGCCTTGGCCGTCAGCGTCGTGCCCTCCAGCGGGTCGACGGCGATATCCATCGCCGGCCCGCCGCAACCCACCTTCTCGCCGATATACAGCATCGGCGCCTCGTCCATCTCGCCCTCGCCGATCACCACGACACCGTTGATCGCGACCGCGTCCAGGGCCTTGCGCATCGCCTCCACCGCCGCACCGTCCGCTTCGTTCTTCTTGCCGAGACCGATCCAGTGGGAAGCCGCGATGGCCGCCGCCTCCGTCACGCGGACCAGCTCCAACGCAAGGTTGCGGTCGGTCATGGCGCCCGGCGGCGCGCGATGGGCGGGTTGGTGGGCCATGGGATTTCCTCCTTGGAGTCGGCGTCGGCACCTCCTTAGCACGAAGTTTCCGACACTCGGAGGCTATCCGGTACCATTCCGCGCGGGCACCCATTGATTGATCGGCAGGCCTCCTGCCTATCCGCCCGACGAAGCCAGCCAGGGATCAGTTCGCCACAGGTCGCGCAGCATCGCCGCTTCTGCCTGCATACGCCGCGTCCAGGCCGCCCCGTCCGCCCAGGCGACATAGCAGCCGGATTGCTCCGCCTGCCGCTGAAAGGCCTCGTCGGCCGCCACTGCCTGCAACGTGGTGGCCAACCGGTCGATCACCGGCTGCGGCGTCCCCGCCGGCACACCGATACCGCGATGGACGAAGGCGCGCAGCGGGATGCCGGCCTCATCCAGCACCGGCGTATCGGGCAGCAGGCCAAGACGGCGATGTGCGGTGATGCCCAGCGCACTGAGGGTGCCGTCCTGGATGGAGCCGATCACCTCCGACAGGTTCAGCGCCGCGGCGGAGACGTTTCCCGCCACCAATGCCTGCCGCGCCGCGGCCGGCGATGGGAAGGTCACGATGTTGAGCCGCGTCTGGGCCAGCCCCTGAAGCCGCAGCGCGGTCAGGTGCGCCGGACTGCCCGGCAGGGGCGTCGCCAGCGGCACCGCGTCGGCGTCATCGCTCGCGCGGCGGATGATGTCCTGTACCGAATCGGCCGGCTTGTCGGCCTGGGTCACGAAAGCGATCGGTTCCCGCTCGACTTGGCCGACCAGCCGGATGCGGTCCAGCAGCGATGGGTCCCCTCGGTCGATGGCGCGCGCGGCCAGCGTCGGCGTCATCACCCAGCCGATCGCCCCCGTCGTGGCCTCTTTCGGCGGCGGCGCGTCCGCCAGCCCCGTCAGCATGGTGTAACCACCGTTCCCGGGCCGGCTGACGGGATCGACCTCGGCCCCGAGGTGACGCCCGAAGCATTGCGCGAAATCGCGGGCGATGCGGTCGTTGACCGATCCGGCCGGCACGCCGACCAGCAGGTAGACGGGCCCGGCCCCCTTCTCGTCCCCTTTCTGATCCGCCGCCTGCTCCCCCGGTTCGCCCCCTTGGGCGGCGGTGCCTGACAGCCCCGCCCAAACGGAAGAAAGAAGGGCGCAGCCGCCGAGCAGGGAGCGCCGGCGGATCACGGTTCCAGGGTCGCCTGCGCCTTCCGCACCGGCGCGGCCGCGTCGCGGCGCAGGCGGTGCTCACCCAGGAACAGCAGAATCGGCGCAGCGATGAAGATCGAGGACGACGTGCCCACCACGATTCCGAACAGCATCACCCAAGCGAACCCCGAGATCGACTCGCCGCCGAACAGGGCCAGCGGCAGGCTGGCCAGGAACACGGTCATCGACGTCCCCAGGGTGCGGTTGAGCGTTTCGTTGATCGACAGGTCGATCAGGTCGCGCAGCGGCATCGTCTTGTATTTCCGCAGGTTCTCCCGCACCCGGTCATAGACCACGACCTTGTCGTTGGTGGAATAGCCCAGGATCGTCAGGATCGCCGCGACCATCACCAGGTCGAACTCGATACGCGTCAGCGCCAGGAACCCGATCGCCTTGGTGACGTCCAGGATCAGCGTGACCACCGCACCCACCGCGAACTGCCATTCGAAACGAAACCAGATATAGACCAGGATCATCACCAAGCTGATCCCCAGCGCCAGCAACCCGTTGCGGAACAGCTCCGCCGACACGCTGGCCCCCACCGCGTCGGCCCGCATGACCTTCGAGCCCGGCACGTCCTTCTCCAGCGCCGATCGGACGTCGGCGACAAGTCTCTGCGTCTCCGCCTCGGTCTTCTGCGTCCCCAGGCGGATCAGCACGTCGTCGGCGGCGCCGAAGCGCTGCACGCCCTGCTCGCCGGCATGGACCGAGGCCAGCGCCTCGTGGATCTGGGGAAAATTGGCGGGGCCGTTGGTGCGCAGTTCGATCACCACGCCGCCCGAGAAATCGATTCCCAAGTTCAGGCCGGGATGGAAGAACAGCACGATCGAGGCCAGCGACAGGACCGCCGAGGTCAACAGGCCGGCGAACCGGCCCTTCATGAACTTGATCTGGGTCCCATCGCGAACGATGCGGAAAGCCGGCTTGATGAACATCGACGAAAACCCTCAGACCGGCAGCAGCTTGGGCCGGTTGGCGACATACCAGCGCGAGACCATCAGGCGCGTCAGCATCCACGACGTGAACAGCGACGTCGCGATGCCGACGGTGATCGTCACCGCGAAGCCCCTGACCGGGCCGGAGCCGAAGACGAACAACATGACATGCGCCAGGAACGCCGTCGCGTTGCTGTCGAAGATGGTGCTGTAGGCGCGCTTGAACCCGTGCTCCAGCGCCTGCAGCGGCGGGCGGCCGAGCTTCTGCTCTTCGCGGATGCGCTCGTTGATCAGGATGTTGGCGTCCACTGCCATGCCCAGCGTCAGCAGGATGCCCGCCATGCCTGGCAGCGTCAGCGTCGCCTGCAGCAGCGACATGACCCCCAGCATCAGGACCAGGTTCACCAGCAACGCCAGGTTCGCGAACCAGCCGAACAGCCCGTAGAAAATGCCCATGAACGCGATCACGAACATGAAGCCGGCCACCAGCGAGATCGCCCCTGCCCTGATGCTGTCCGCCCCCAATTCGGGCCCGACGCTGCGTTCCTCCACCGTCGTCAGCGGGGCCGGCAGGGCACCGGCACGCAGCAGCACAGCCAGGTCGTTGGCCGATTGCGCCGTGAAGGACCCGCTGATCTGGCCGCGTCCACCGGTGATCGCCTCCCGGATCACCGGCGCCGAGATCACTTTGTCGTCCAGCACGATCGCGAAGCGATGGTTGACATTCGCTCGGGACACATCGGCGAAGCGCCGTGCGCCGACGGAGTTGAAGGTGAAGTTGACCACCCACTCCCCGGTCTCGGGGCTGGTGCCGGCCCGGGCGTCCGTCAGGTCGGCGCCGTCGACGTCGATGCGTTTGCGGACGGCGATCTTCACCGCCGGATTATCCTGCATCGGCAGGTAATCATCGCCTGGCGGCGGCGGGCCGCCGGACATCGGGTTGGCGGTCTCGTCGACCAGCCGGAAGGTCATGTGCGCGGTCTTGCCGATCAACTGCTTGATCCGGTCCGGATCGCTGATGCCGGGAAGCTGCACGACGATGCGGCTCTGGCCCTGCCGGGTGATCTGCGGGTCGACCACGCCGGTCTCGTCGATGCGTCGGCGGACGATCTCGATCGACTGGTCGACCGCGCCGGTCGCGCGCTGGGCCAGCGCGGCCTGCGACAGGGCCAGGGTGATCGTGCCGTTCGGGTTGGAGTCGATGGACAGGTCGGCCTGGCCGTTATTCGGGTCGATCGAGATCAGCGACCGCAGCGCCGCCGCCGCGGCGTCGGTCTTGGTCGCGTCCCGCAGCCGCAGCACCACCCGGTCCTGGTCCTGCTGCTCATCCAGCGACTGGTAGAAGATCTGCTTCTCCCGCAGCGCCTGGCGGATGCCGTCCGCCAGGTTGTCCAGCCGCTCCTTGACCACGGCTTTCATGTCGACCTCCAGCAGCAGGTAGCTGCCGCCGCGGAGGTCGAGGCCGAGATGCACGGTGCGCCACGGCAGCCAGGGTGCCGGCGCGGAGAACAGGTTGGGCAGGCCGAGCAGGAGCCCAAGCAGGCAGACCGCGAGAATCACGGTCGTCTTCAGGCGGCTGAAATACATCATGGCGTGGTGTCAGAAGGCTCCCGTATCGCCGTGTTCGCCGGCGGCGGCTTTCTGCGCTGCGGTCCCTGTCTTGTCCAGTACGGCGTAACTGGCCATGCCCCCCTTGGCATCTGGCTGATGACCATCATCGCGGGGTTTAACTTGCCAAGCCCTGCGACCCGGCCGATACCACCGGCGATGAGCGCCACGGATGCAAACGCCTCGAACGGCACGATCTCCACAGGCCTGGACACCCGATCACCGCGGCTGCGCCTCGGCCGCCTGATCGCCGATCCCTCGGCACGGCTCGCGACCGTGGTGATCGTCGTCGGTGCCGTGCTGGCGTGGCTGGCGAATGACTACCCGGCCGATATCCCCGCCTTCCTGCCCTGGGATTTCTACTGGACCGATTACCTATGCATCGCTTTCCCGCTGGCCTGGTACCTGCGGGGACTCTGGCTGACGCCGGCGGGGCAACGGCCGCATGCCATGCGCCGGATCGCGTTCCTGACCGGCGTGGCGCTGATATACGCGGTGACGCAGACGCGCTTCGTCTATTTCGCGCAGCACATGTTCTTCCTCAACCGCATCCAACAGTTGGGAATGCACCATATCGGCCCGGTGCTGGTGGCGCTGGGCTGGCCCGGCGACACGATCGCCCGCGGCATGCCGGCCTTCATCCACCGGATCATCCGTGCGCGCTGGCTCCAGTCGGTGATGCGCGTGCTGCAGCAGCCGGTGGTCGCCGGCTTCATCTTCGTCGGATTGCTGGCGCTCTGGGTCGATCCGGCCGTCCACTTCCCGGCGATGATCTCACCGGTCCTGTACGACACGATGAACCTGACCATGGTCATCGACGGGCTGTTGTTCTGGTTCCTGATCCTCGATCCCCGTCCGGTGCCCCAGGCCGCGCACAGCTACGCGACGCGGCTGGTCACGGTCATCCTGGTCTGCTTCCCCGAGATGATCATCGGCGCGGCGCTGAGCTTCACCACCACCTCGCTCTATGCCTACTACGACCTGTGCGGCCGGCTGATCCCGTCGATCGGCGCGCTGCAGGACCAGCATATCGGCGGGGTGGTGATCTGGATTCCGGGCTCGCTGATCAGTTCGGCGGCGTTCATGATCATCATGATCCATCTGCGCGTGCAGGAGGACAAAGCCGTCGACGGGAAGCACCGGGACGACATCGTGCTGCCCTCGGGCGCGCGGGTCTCCTCGGCAAGCTGGACGGGGCGGGCATGATCCGGCGGCGGACGCTGCTGGCCCAAGGGCTGACCGGCGGTCTGACCGCGGCCACCATGGCCGCGGGGCTGGCGGGCCGCGCCACCGCGCAGGAGGGATTGCCGGACGGGACACCGCGAGACGACCAGAAGGACCAACCGGGCGTCACGCCGGACTGGGGCAATATCGACATCACCGGCACCGCCCCGTCCCTGTCGCTGCAAATGCAGGCCACGCCGGACGGGCGCGAGGTGACCCAGGACGCGTTCCGCGGGTCCGTCAGCATGTTGTATTTCGGCTATACGTTCTGCCCGGACATCTGTCCGCTCGTGATGCAGAACGTCGTCGCTACCCTGGCGCAGGCCAAGGATGCCGGCAGACAGGTGCGATTCCTGTTCGTGACCGTCGACCCGAACCGCGACACCAACCAGGTGCTGACCGACTATACGCAGGCCTTCGGTCCCCAATTCACCGGCCTGCGCGGCAACGCCAACCAACTCGACCGCCTCGCTAGGCGCTATCGCGTGGCGTATTCGGTGTCGCCGTCGCCCGATCCTCGGCTGTACGAGGTCGCGCATTCGTCTTCGATCTTCGTCTTCGACCGGAAGCTGAACGCCCGCCTGCTGGTACCCTCGATGGCCTCGCAGAACCCCGACATCGACGGCGTCGCCCGGGAGCTGACGCGGCTGGTGACTGAGAAACCCTCGGCCTGGGACTGGTTGCGCGGGCTGGTCTGACAGGATCGGCCTTGAAGGGATTACCCCTGGCGGCCACCACGCCAGGACTCCGACAGCGGATGCCCCTCCTCCACCGCGCGCCGCAGCCGCTCGGTCTGCGTGTGGGTATAGATCTCCACCGTCGCGATGTCGGAATGCCCCAACAGCACCTGCAGCGTCCGCAAATCGGCGCCGCGCGCCAGCATATGGGTCGCGAAGGAATGCCGCAGCACATGCGGCGACACGCGCGTGGGGTCCAACCCGGCGGCCAGCGCCACCTGCTTCAGCAGCAGGAAGAACGCCTGGCGCGTCAGCGGCCGGCGCGGATCGCGGCCGGGGAACAGGTACCGGCTGGCCGCATTGGTGGCTGCCAGCAACGCCGCCGCGGCCTCCTTCGCCGCACCTGACAGCGGCACCAGCCGTTCCTTCCCGCCCTTGCCCTTGATGATCATCGCGTCGGCCCGAGCGCCGACAGCCGACCGGGGAACGGAGAGCAGTTCCGAGACGCGCATGCCGGTCGCGTACGCCAGTTCCAGCGCCGCCCGGGCGACCACGCCGGTACGGCCCGGCCGCTCGGCAGCGGCTTTCAGCAGCGCGTCGACCTCCTGCTCCGAGAGGCATTTCGGCAGCGGTTTCGGCAGCTTGGGCGTGTCGAGTTGTGCGGTCGGGTCGTCGGGGCGATGGCCCTCCCGCAGCAGGAACAGGTGGAACTGGCGCAGCGCCGACAGCCGGCGTGCGGCGGTGCGGGCGGACAGGCCGGCGGTCGCCAGCGACGCCATATAGGCCTGGCATGAGGCTGCGTCGGCCGTGCGGATCGTCTGGCCACGGGCCCGGACGAAGCTGTCGAAGTCGTCCAGGTCCAACGTGTAGCTGGCGATCGTGTTGCGCGCCGCCGCCCGTTCGACCGCCATCATCTCCAGGAAGGCGTCGACGCTGGCGTCCATTCAGTGCTGAGGGGCGAATTTGTCGTTCGGCAGCACCTTCTCCACCGGATGCGGCTGCTGGGTCGGCGGGAACACGCCCAGCATCAGCACACCACCCAGGATCGCCACCAATCCGGCCAGCACCACGAACAGAAAGATACGAATCGGATCGACTCCCCCAAAACAGCGCGGCAGGCGGCCCGCAGGGTCATCGCCTGCCGTGCCGGCAGTGTGCTAACGAGGAGCGTTATGACACGCAACACCGCGCTGCGGGAGACGCCGCTGCTCCCCGACACGCTGGCCGGCCGTTCCATCGTCCTGGTGGGGCTGATGGGCGCCGGCAAGACCTCGATCGGTCGGAGACTGGCCGCCCGCCTGGGTTTGCCGTTCCGCGACGCGGACCAGGAGATCGAGCTGGCGGCCGGATGCTCCATTCCGGAGATCTTCTCACGCTTCGGAGAGGCGGCGTTCCGCGACGGGGAACGGCGGGTGATCCGCCGGTTGCTGGCGGGCGATCCGATGGTGCTGGCCTATGGCGGCGGGGCATTCATGGACCCGCAGACCCGCGAGGCGACTCGATCCGACGCGGTGTCGGTCTGGCTGCGCTGCTCCCTGCCCACGCTGGTGCGTCGGGTGGCGAGTCGCGACAACCGTCCGCTGCTGTCCGGCCGCGACCGGGAAGAGACGCTGCAACGGTTGATGGAAGTACGCTATCCTGTCTACGCCGAGGCCGACCTGATCGTCGACTGCGGCGACGAGCCGCCCGACAACACCACGAACCAGGTCATCGACGCCCTGATGGATTACCAACCGCCGCGCCGGCTGCACGTCTCGTTGGCAACGACAAGTTACGACGTGGTCATCGGCGACGGGCTGCTGGGCCGGGCGGGGGCGCTGCTGGCGCCCCGGCTGCCGCAGAAGCGGGCGGTGGTGATCACCGACCGGACCGTCGCCGAACTACATCTTCCAACCCTGATGCAGGGCTTGTCGGACACCGGCATCGCGGCGTCCTCGATCGTCGTGAAGGGCGGCGAGGCGAGCAAGAGCCTCGACGTCTACGCCGACGTCGTCGACCAGTTGCTCGAAGCCCGGGTCGAGCGACGGACGGCGGTGATCGCGCTGGGCGGCGGCGTGGTGGGCGACCTGGCCGGGTTCGCCGCGGCGACGACGCTGCGCGGCCTGCCCTTCGTGCAGATCCCCACCACCCTGCTGTCGCAGGTCGACAGCTCGGTCGGCGGCAAGACAGGCGTCAATACGCGCCGTGGCAAGAACCTGGTCGGCGCGTTCTACCAGCCCCGGATCGTGCTGGCGGATACCGACGTGCTGGCCACGCTGCCGGGCCGGGAACTGCGTGCGGGCTATGCCGAGATCGCCAAGGCCGGGCTGATCGGCGACGCGGCGTTCTTCGCCTGGTGCGAACGCAACGGGTCGGCGGTGGTGGGCGGCGACCGGGAGGCCCAGGCGGAGGCGATCAAGCGTGCCTGCGCCTTCAAGGCCGCCGTGGTGGGCGACGACGAGCGCGAGGAGAAGCCCAATGACGGTCGCGCCCTGCTGAACCTGGGCCACACGTTCGGGCACGCGCTGGAGGCCGAATACGGCTACGACGGCGGGCTGCTGCACGGCGAGGGCGTCGCCGTCGGGCTGGGCTTGGCGTTCAAGCTGTCGGCGCGGCTGGGCCATTGCGCCGAGGCGGACGCGCAGCGGGTAATCGCGCATGTCTCGGCGGTCGGACTGCCGGCGGACCTGTCGATGCTGAACCGCCGGTTCTCGGCGTCGACGCTGATCGGGCATATGCGCCGGGACAAGAAAGTGCGCGACGGAGCACTGAATTTCGTGCTGGCCCACGGGATCGGCCAAGCCTTCACCAGCGCGGACGTGCCGCCCGACGCCGTGGTGGACCTGCTGCGGGACGAGGGGTGCGCGGCGTAGGGAGCCGCTCTGTCTTCGTCGTGGCGGATGACGGCCCACCTCTGGGCCTGGCGGCGTCGGTAAAGGGATAAGGCGTAGACGGCGAGCCCTCGCCCGCCGTGACGAATGGCGCTTAGTGCGAACCCTAGAACCCGAACCGTTCCAGCAAGGCCAGCGTGCGGGTCGGCCGGCGGGGTTTGGCGTTGACGAAGGCGCGCAGGTCGGCCGGGTGGTCGATGTCCAGCCCGATGCCGGGCAGGCGTACGACGGTCGGCTCGACCCCCGCCGCACGGGCCGCCATCAAATGCGGGAAGTAGCTGTCGTCGCCGAAGCGCAGCTTGACCGAGGCCGGTGGCGCGCACAGCACGGCGTTCGATCCAAGCTCGTCATGCGCCGGCACGATGGTGAAGGACGGCGCGGCGAGGGCGGAGCCGACGATCGCGTCGATCTCGGCGCTGGTGACGCGGGGGATGTCGCCCGGCAGGGTCAGCAAGGCCCCGCGGCCCTCGGCGATCAGGACCCGCGCCATGCCGTTGACGGCGCCGGTATGGCCGTCCAGCGCGCCCTCGGTGACGACGCGCGCCCCGTAGCGTTCGGCCAGGCCGGCAGCGGTCGGATCGATCGTGTTGACCAGGATGCCGGCCAGGCGGCGCGCGCCGGCCAGCGCCGCGAGCACGTCTTCCAGCATCGTCGCGGCAAGGACCTCACGCTGGGCGGGCGTGAGGATCGACGATGTGCGCGACTTCGCGCCGGTGAAGGACTTGACCGGGACGGCCGCCCATACGTCAGTCATGACGCCTCACGCCCCGTCCCCCGCCGTCCTGTGCCGCAGCCGCGTGTTCACCTTGCGCCGTTTCAGCACATCCGCAGCTTGCAGCACGATCTTCGCCAGCGCCTCGCGATCCTCCATCGTGGTCATCAGGGTCTGCGCCAGCAGCACTTTCGCATCGATTGAAACGACCTGCGACATGTCGCGATGGTCTATGACGTAACCATCCAGCAGCTCCGCATATCGTTTCGCGACCGTCCCCGCCGACGGATGCATCCCAAGCTCCTGCATCATCTTCGCCGTCGGGCCCTTCACCGCCTTGCCGGCGATGATCGGGGACACGCCGATGATCGGCGCGGCGCAGCCGGTCAGGGCCTGGCGGACGCCGGGGATGGCCAGGATCGGTTCGACGCTGATGAACGGGTTCGACGGGCAGATCACCACCGCCTCCAGCGCCGGGTCGGCCAGCGCGGCCATGAAGTCGGGATGCGGCTTGGCCGCGCCGGCGCCCTGGAAGCGGACTTCGCTGACCACCGGCTCGCATTTCAGGCGCACGAAGTAATCCTGGAAATCCAGCCAGCCGCGATCGGTCAGCAGCCGCGTGCGCACCGGGTCGTCGGTCATCGGGATCACCCGCGGCCCCACACCCATGCGCCGGCACAGGTCGTGGGTCACCTGCGACAGGCTCTCCCCGTTCTTCAGCCGCCGCGTCCGTTCCACATGCAAAGCGAGATCACGGTCGCCCAGGCGGAACCAGGTCTCCCCGCCCAACGCCTCCATCGTCTCCATGAACGACCAGGTCTCGTCATGGCGGCCCCAGCCGAGTTCGCGGTTGGCCAGGCCCGCGAGGGTGTAGGCGACGGTGTCGATATCGGGCGAGATCGACAGGCCCAGATGCTCGAAATCATCGCCGGTGTTGACAACGACCAGCAGGTTCTCGGGCGGCATGATGCGCGACAGACCCAGCGCGAGTTTGGCGCCGCCGACGCCGCCGGATAGGGCGATGATCACTGGAACAGGTCCTCTTCGGGGGGGCGGATCACGTCCGCCACCGGGCAGTTCGGCGCGGTCCAGGACAGGCCGCGCAGGATGACGACGGGTTGCGCCTCGTTCGCCTGGCCTTGCAGCAGGGAGGCGGCGGCGGCGATCTCATCGGCGAACCCGATGATGCTGACTTCCAGCGTGCGGCCGAACAGGTCGGGTTTGCCGCGCAGGTCG
Source organism: Rhodopila sp. (assembly GCF_035548235.1). Taxonomy (GTDB): domain Bacteria; phylum Pseudomonadota; class Alphaproteobacteria; order Acetobacterales; family Acetobacteraceae; genus Rhodopila. Next base: position 815 of record NZ_DASZTJ010000032.1, on the reverse strand, counting down.
ATCAGCGACGGCAGGCCGGCGGCGCCGATCGCGACGCCCGCGGTGCCGCGCCGCCAGGGACGGCCGAAACTGTCGCTGATCACGACCGCGACCTCTGCCCGCACCGACAGCGCCTGCCTGATCCGTTCGGCTGAGCCGTCGGGGTCCAGCGGCAGCAGCAGCGCGCGCTGGCGGCCGTCGGATTCGTGGACGTTCGACTGGTCCACGCCGGCATTCGCCATCACGAAGCCCAGCCGGTGCTGCATGATCATCAGGTTCGGCCGCGAACGCACGACCTTGGCCGAGTCCGACAGCACGACCTCCACGATGCGCGGGTCCTTGCCGACCTGGGCGGCCAGTTCAACCGCGCGGGCGGTGGGCACGATTTCGGCGAGATCGACCATCCGTCCCTCGGCCTTGGAAACGACCTTCTGCGCGATCACCACGACATCGCGCGGCTGCAGCGCCATCCCGGCACGGTCGAGACCGGCGAGGATCAGCGCCGGCAGGTCGTCGCCGGCCTCGACCATGGGCAGGCCGGGGATGGCGAGGAGTTCCAGACGGGCAGTCATGGGATCCTCGCGATGTCCGCGCCGAGACTGACAGGGGCTGACTTGGGGCGGCACCGATCTCCCCGCGTCGTGGTCGGCGAAGGCCGACCATCCACGCCCTTCTTTCCGCCGGCACCGCAAGTCGTGGATGGTCGGGCCGAACCCGACCACGGCGGCAGGGGCGCCGATGCCACGCAACGGCCCGGGCGGACGGTTGCGAGGCCGCGCTCGCCCATGACGCCGGGGCCGGAATCGGAAGACAACGCTGCCTGCTTTCGCCGCCCC
>NZ_DASZTJ010000031.1:0-16295 GCF_035548235.1 Rhodopila sp. | reverse complement strand
TGCCCAGGCCGATGCGGCGCTTGGCCTCGGCCTCCCGCGCCTGTTCCTCCAGCGGGAAGCCGGACGCGTCGATCGTGTTGTCCATCATCCGGATGGCGACGCGCACCACCCGCAGCAGCCCGGCCTCGTCCAGCCGAGCCTCGGGCGTGAACGGGCGGTCGATCAGCCGCGTGAGGTTGATCGAGCCCAGCAGGCAGGCACCATAGGGCGGCAAAGGCTGCTCGCCGCACGGGTTGGTGGCGTGGATCGTCTCGCAATAGGCCAGGTTGTTCCGGGCGTTGATGCGGTCGATGAAGATCACGCCGGGTTCGGCATAGTCGTACGTCGCCCGGGTGATCGCGTCCCACAGCGCCTTGGCGCGCACGGTGCGGAAGACGCGGCCGCCGAAGACCAGGGGCCAGTCGGCGTCCGCCTCCATCGCCGCCATGAACGGGTCAGTCACCAGGACGGACAGGTTGAAGTTCCGCAGCCGGCCGGGTTCGTGCTTGGCGGCGACGAAATCCTCGATATCCGGGTGGTCGCAGCGCATCGTGGCCATCATGGCGCCCCGGCGGGCGCCGGCCGACATGATGGTGCGGCACATCGCGTCCCAGACGTCCATGAAGCTGAGGGGGCCGGAGGCGTCGGCGCCGACCCCCTTCACCGGCGCGCCCTTGGGTCGCAGGGACGAGAAATCGTAGCCGATCCCCCCGCCCTGCTGCATGGTCAGCGCGGCCTCCCGCAGGTGGGTGAAGATGCCGCCCAGGTCGTCGGGGATTTCGCCCATGACGAAGCAGTTGAACAGCGTCACCCGCCGGTCCGCGCCGGCGCCGGCCAGGATGCGGCCGGCGGGCAGGAAGCGGAAATCCTCCAGCGCCTCGTAGAACGGCTGCTCCCAGCGGTCCGGGGCCTTCTCGCGCGCAGCCAGGGCGCGGGCGACGCGGCGCCAGGTGTCCTCGATCGTCAGGTCGATCGGCGTGCCGTCGGCCGCTTTCAGCCGGTATTTGGCATCCCAGATCTGGCGGGAGATCGGCGCGACCCGAGCGATGGCGGAGGTCGCAAGCGCATCGGTGTTCATGTCCATGGCGGAGTCCTTGGGCCTGTCCCGCGCGGGTCGGCGATGACTCGCCGTCCTGCGCGGGGTCGACGATCTTAGCAGAAACCGGCCCGCGCTGCGATCTTCCTTGCGGCCCGCCGGCCGGCGGGGCAATCACCGCGGCATGGAAGCCGCCGAATACGTGCTGATGGACGCGGTCGAGGCGCGCATGTGGTGGTATCGCGCCCTGCATGCGCGGCTGCTGGACGCGCTGGCGCCGGTCCGGGGCCGGGTCCTCGACGCCGGCTGCGGCACCGGCGGGTTCCTCCTGCGGGTCGGCCAGGTCCGGCCGGACCTGGAGCGCTTCGGCATCGAGTGGGATGCCGCCGCCGCCGACCGTGCGCGGCGGAAATCCGGCGCCGAGGCCGTGCGGGGCAGCGTCAACGACCTGCCGTTCCGGGACTGCGGCTTCGACGCCGCCGTGTCGGCCGATGTGCTGTGCCACCAGGCGGTCGATCCCGTCCGCGCCCTGGGCGAGTTCCGGCGGGTGCTGCGGCCCGGCGGGCGACTGGTGCTCAACCTGCCGGCCTATCAGTGGCTGGCATCGGCGCATGACCGGCGAGTGCGGAACGTGCGCCGCTTCACCGCGCGGGGCGCCGTCCGGCTGCTGCGCGGGGCCGGGTTCACCCGCATCCGGGCGCGATACTGGAACGGGCTGCTGTTGCCGTTGATGGTTGTGCAGCGAAAACTTCTCTCGCATGACGATTCTGTGTCAGACGTCGCCCTGTTTCCGCCATGGCAGAATGTAACGTTCCATGCCATGACGGAATTTGAACGGCGTCTGCCCTTCCCGCTCCCCGTCGGCGGGTCGGTGCTGGTGATCGCGGAGAAACCATGAACGACGCGCCGCACGGCTCACCGCCTTCGCAGCCGCAGCCCGCTCGGCCGGCGGGACTGTCCCCCATGGGGTTGTCTCCCATGGGGGGCCAGGCTTGGGCGCCGAAAGTGGGGCTGTCGATCGTCATCCCGGTCTATCGCGGCGCGGCGACGATCGGACGCCTGGTCGACGCCCTGTCCGACCTCGCGCCCGAGGGCGGGCTGGAGGTGGTGCTGGTCAACGACGGCAGCCCGGACAATTCCGGGGAGGTCTGCCGCGACCTTCTGACCTCGGCCCGCGTGCCGCTGATCTATATCGAGCACGCCCGGAACTACGGCGAGCACAACGCGGTCATGACCGGGCTGCGCCACGCCCGCGGCGCCTATGTGATCACCATGGACGACGACCTGCAGAACCCGCCCGAGGAGGTCACGCGGCTGTATGACCATGCCCGCCTGGGCGGCTGGGACGTGGTCTACACGCGCTATGCGGTCAAGCAGCACGAAGGCTGGCGGAACCTCGGCAGCCGGTTCGCCAACCGCGTGGCCGATCGGCTTCTGGACAAGCCGAAGGGGCTGTACCTCTCGTCCTTCCGCTGCATGTCGGCCCTGGTCGTCAGGTCCATCACCCGGTATGGCGGGCCTTACCCGTATATCGACGGGCTGATCATGCAGGCGACGCAGCGGATCGACAGTATCGAGGTCCGGCACCTGCCGCGCATCGAAGGCCGCTCGAACTACAACCTGCGCAGGCTGGTGCGACTGTGGCTCAACCTGGCAACGAGTTTCTCTTTGGCGCCTTTGCGTCTGGCGATCCTGGCCGGCGCGACGATGTCAATTCTGGGTTGTGTTGGCGCCGTCCTCACACTCGGGGAGGCGCTGCTCTGGCACGATACCCCGTCCGGATGGGCGTCCATCATGGTCGCGCTGCTGCTGGTGTCCGGCGTCCAGTCGATGATCCTGGGCGTGCTGGGCGAGTATGTGGGGCGCATTTTCCTGTCGGCCAACGGCAAGCCGCAGGGGACGGTGCGCGAGGTGCTCAGCAACGTGTCCGCGACCGTATGACGGCTGCTCGGGCATGACGGCTTACTGGGCGGCGCTGGCGTCCGCCATCCTCACCAGCGTTGTCGGCCAGACGCTGTTGAAGGCCGGCGCAGGCGCGGCGGGCTTCGTGGCGCAGGTGCTCGACCCCAGAACGATCCTGGGCTTCGTGCTGTATGGCGGCGCGGCGCTGCTCTACATCGTCGCGCTGCGGCGCATCCCGCTGTCGGTCGCGATGCCGTTCACCGCCGTGTCCTATGTCGCCGCGACGCTGATCGGCCATTACGGCTTCCATGAGCCCCTGTCCCTGCCGCATCTCGCGGCCCTGGCGCTGATCTGCACGGGGGTGCTGGTGCTGGCGTTCACCTGAGGCGGCGGCGGAAGCGGCCAACGCGGCTTGACAGGAAGCCGGGGCCGCCGGCGGCCCGCCAATTCGTTTCGAGCAGAAAAATATCCTGCTCCCGGCGGCCGGGAGACTTATCGAAACGGTCGCGTCACGCTCCCCGTCAGATGATCGGACGCCACGCGCTCGTGATCCGCGGCCCGAACCGGTTTGCGTTACGACGTGACGTTACGCCACGCATCCTGGTTCACCTTTCTCACCTTGGCCTTTGAGTTTCCGACCCTTTTCAGATGGACGAGCCGATGCCCGAATTTAGTCCCGCTTCGCGGTTTACGCGATACGGCCTGACTGACGACCCGGACATGAAGGACATGACCAGGGAGGAAATGACCACGGGAGACACGGCCGCTAGGGACGTGGCTGCCGGGGACATAGGCACAGTGGACATGGCCACAGGGGAAACGGCCACAGGGGAAACGGCCACAGGGGAAACGGCGAGCGTCATTCCCCTTCGCGTTCCAGCGGCCAGGCGGCTGGGCGCCACCCGGGTCGGAGTGGATGAGCTGTCCCGCCTGTCGCCACGGCATCTCGCGCGTCTGCTGCTGGAACGCGCCGCCGAGGATCCGACCCTGCTCGGCCGGCTTTACGATACGGTTGACGTGAAGCCGACATCGATCCCGCGGACGCCGGCCATCATCGGACGCAGCGTGCGCATGCGCCATGCGATGGAATTGGTCCATCGCTTCGAGAAGACGGACGAACCGGTCCTGATCACCGGCGAAAGCGGTACCGGGAAGGAACTGCTCGCCCGCGCGATCCATGACGGATCTCGCCGCGCGGCCGGCCCGTTCGTCGCGGTGAACTGCGCCGCGCTGCCGCCGGGCCTGGTGGCGTCGGAGCTGTTCGGCTACGAGAAAGGCGCCTTCACCGGCGCCGCCGCCCGCACATTGGGCCAGATCGAGCATGCCCAAGGCGGCACGCTGTTCCTCGATGAGATCGGCGACATGCCGGTGGACCTGCAGGGCCATCTGCTGCGCTTCCTGCAGGAAGGACAGATCCGCCGGGTCGGCGGCCGAGAGATGCTGCGCCTGGACGTGCGGATCGTCTCGGCGACCAATGTCCGGCTGCGCCAGGCGATCGCCGAGGGCCGGTTCCGGGAAGACCTGTTCTACCGGCTGAACGTGCTGACGCTGGCGGTACCGCCCCTGCGCGAACGCCGCGACGACATCGCCTTGCTCGCCAATCACTTCCTGCGCCTCGCCGCTCGGGATTTCGAGCGGGAGGTGACCGGGTTCTCGCCCGAGGCGATGGCGGCGCTGCTGCATCATCGCTGGCCAGGCAACGTGCGCGAGCTGATGTCCGTGGTCCGCCGCGCAGTGGTGATCAGCGACGGCGGTATCATCGAGGCGGACGCGCTGGATGGGTTGGAGGAACGGCTGGTCGCACCTTCCGCCCCCCGTCCCGGGTCGCCCGAGGAGCGCGCGGCCCTGCTGGCGACGCTGGAGCGCACGAAGGAGAACGTGACTTCGACCGCCGAGGCGTTGTGCGTATCCCGCGTCACGCTGTACCGGATGCTGCGCCGTCACGGGATCGAACTGAAGCGCGGCCTGGCGGATTCGCCGGTGACGCGACGCGTCCCCCATGCGCATTCATAGCGGTCACGGAACGACCAGCGCGAGCGCGTCGTCCAGGCCTGGCGCAAGGCCGATGACTGTTTTCGTTTCGAAATCGATGACGACCCAGGCGCCGTCTCCGCGCCCCAGCAGCCACGCCGCTCTCGGCTCCCCGGCCCGGAAGATGCCGATGATCGCGCGCGCGCCTCGAACCTTCCAGTTCCGGGCGATGAGGTCGACGGCATCCAGGCCCCGTTCCGCCGCGCGGATGCGCCAGGAGTCGATGCTGTGCCGCTCCTGGGCGGACAGGGTATGGAAGGCGGCGCCGGCCGGCATGGACTGGTCCCGTTCGCAACGATCGGACCTGGAACGTGGCAAGAGGCGTGCCAATGCGTGATGGCACGCGGTTTGCGGAGCATACCGCCGGACCATGGAAAATGGGACACGGACATGAAACAGTTGCGTTTGAAACACTATATTCTGGCGGCAGCGATGGCCGGGCTGCCGGTCGCCGTCGCGCAGGCTGCGCCGTTCTGCATCAAAAGCCAGATCCTGCCGCCGCAATGCATCTATCAGGACGCCCAGCAATGCGCCAAGGAAGCGCAGCGGCAAGGCGGGGTGTGCTCCGCCAATCCGGATGAGCTGACGCTGACGCCGGGCAACGGGAAATACTGCATGGTGACGTCGACGCATGCGTCGCTGTGCGCGTACGGAGACCGGGCGACCTGCGCGCGCGACGCGGCGTCGCAAGGCGGCGTGTGCACGGACGCACCGCCATCGATGGGCGGCGCAGGCGTGCCGGACCCGTATTCATCGACGGACGGGTATTGAGGGACGCGTACGGCCTTCGTCATGGCGGGCGCAGGCTCGCCATGACGGGACAGGCACGAACGCCGACGCCCGCTCACTCGATCGCTTCGGCTGACCGGGCGATCTGGCGCAATGCGAATTTCTGGATCTTCCCCGTCGACGTCTTCGGAATCTCGCGGAACACGAAGGTCTTCGGGACCTTGAACCGAGCGAGATGGGCGCGGCAGTGCTCGCGAAGCTCGTCGGCGGTGGCGGTGGCGCCCAGCTTCAGTTCGATGAACGCACAGGGCGTCTCGCCCCATTTCTCATCCGGTTGGGCAACGACCGCGGCGCTGAGCACGGCGGGGTGGCGGTACAGTACCTCCTCGACTTCGATCGAAGAGATGTTCTCCCCGCCCGAGATGATGATGTCCTTCGACCGGTCGCGGATCTTCGCGTAGCCGTCGGCCTGCATGACCGCGAGATCGCCGGTATGGAACCACCCGCCCTGGAACGCCTTCGCCGTGGCCTGGGGATTCTTCAGATACCCTTTCATCGTGATGTTGCCGCGGAACATGATCTCGCCCATGGTCTCGCCGTCCCACGGCACCGGCTGCATCGTTTCGGGGTCGAGGACCGTCATCGCCTCCTGCAGCGGCGTGCGCACGCCCTGCCGTCCGTTGCGTTCCGCGCGGCGATCGATCGGCATGTGCGACCACGCTTCTTGCTTGGAGCAGACGCTGGCGGGGCCATAGACTTCGGTCAGGCCATAGACATGGGTCAGTTCGATGCCCATCGCCTCGGCGCCCTCGATGATCGCGGCGGGCGGCGCGGCGCCGGCGACCTGGCCGGCGATACGGTGGTCCAGGCCGGCCCGCAACTCCGGCGGCGCGTTGATCAGCATCGAGTAGACGATCGGCGCGCCGCACATATGCGTCACGCCATGGTCGCGGATCGCGTCCAGCACCGCCTTCGCCTCCACCTTGCGCAGGCAGACATGGACCCCGGCCCGCTCCGCCACCGTCCAGGGGAAGCACCAGCCGTTGCAGTGGAACAACGGCAGCGTCCACAGGTAAACGGCGTGATGCGGCATCCCCCAGTTCAGGATGTTGGAGACCGCGTTCAGATGCGCCCCCCGATGGTGATATACGACCCCCTTCGGATCGCCGGTGGTGCCGGAGGTGTAGTTCAGCGCGATCGCGTCCCATTCGTCGCCCGGATAGACCCAGGCGAAATCGGGATCGCCGCCGTCCAGGAACGCCTCGTACTCGACCTCCCCCAGCAGCTTGCCCTCGGGATGCAGCGGGTCGGCGATGTCGATCACCAGCGGCTTGGTGTCCAGCAACGCCAGCGCCGCCTCGATCACCGGCGAGAACTCGCGGTCGGTGATCAGCGCCTTCGCCTCTCCGTGCCGCAGCATGAAGGCGATCGTTTCGGCATCCAGGCGGGTGTTCAGCGTGTTCAGCACCGCCCCGCACATCGGCACGCCGAACGCGGCCTCGACCATCGGCGGCGTGTTGGGCGCCATGACCGCGACCGTATCGTTCTTGCCGATCCCATGCAGCGCCAGCGCCGAGGCCAGCCGGCGGCATCGCGCATAGGTCTGCTTCCAGGTCCAGCGTCGGTCGCCGTGCACCACGGCGAGCTTGTCGGGATAGACATAGGCCGCGCGCTCGATGAAGGTCAGCGGCGTCAGCGGCGCGTAGTTGGCCTGGTTCTTCGGCAGTTCGTCATAAGCGCTTGGCATCGGTGCCTCCCCGTCGGGCAAGCGGATATGGTTACGCCCCCGTCGCGGCGACTATACGACGTCAGTGCCCATAAACGAACTGCGGCAGCCACATCGTCAGCGGCGGGAAGTAGGTGATGATGCCCAGTACGATCAGCAGCAGGATCAGGAACGGCAGGATGCCCCGGATCACCTCCCCGATCGGCGCGTCGGAGATCGTCGACAGCACGTACAGGTTCAGCCCGACCGGCGGATGGACCAGGGCGATCTCCATGTTGTGGGTGAAGATGATGGAGAAGTGGACCGGGTCGACCCCCAGCGGCTGCAAGGCCGGCGCCAGGATGGGGATCACCAGCAGCAGCGCCGCCACCACCTCCAGGAAGCAGCCCAGGATCAGCAGCAGCACGTTGATCGACAGCAGGAAGCCCCAGGTCGGCAGGTGATGCCCCAGGGTCCAGGTCACCAGCTTCGCCGGCACGCCGGATTCCGTCATCCAGTGCCCGAACGCGAGCGCGGTCGCGACGATCAGCATGATCGTGCCGGCGCTGCGCAGCGCATCGGCGATCACCGACAAGGTCTGGGTCACGCGGAAGCCGCGATAGAAGACCAGGCTGACCAGCAATGCCGCGGCGGCGGCCAGGGCGGCGGCCTCGGTCACCGTGACGATGCCGCCATAGATCCCCACCAGCACGATCAGCGGCACCAGCAGGGCCGGAAACGCTCGGATCGTCACCCGGATGCGGTCGCCGAACGGAATGGCGGGCTCGACCGGGAAGTTCCGCCGCCGCGCATCGTACCACACCCAGGCGAAGAACGCGGCGGCCTGCAGCAGGCCTGGCAGGATGCCGGCCAGGAACAGCCGGGGCACCGACTGCTCCGCGACGATGCCATACAGGATCAGCGCCAGGGACGGCGGGATGACGATGCCGATCGTCCCCGATGCGCCGATGACGCCCAGCGCGAAGCTGCGCGGGTAGCCTTTCTCGATCATCGCCGGCAGCAGGATCGTGCCCATCGCCAGCGCGGTCGCGACCGAGGAGCCGCAGATCGCGGCGAACAGCGTGCAGGCGACGACGGTGACCAGCCCCAGGGAGCCGCGGATGCCCCCCAGCCAGGCGGCCGAGACGTCCACCAGCGCCTTCGCCACGCCGCCCTGGCGCATGAAGGCGGCCGCCATGACGAACAGCGGCAGCGACATCAGCGTCGAGGAGTTCAGGTGGTCGATGACGACCTGCGCCACGCCGATCATCGGCTGGCCGGACACCAGGTACAGCACGGCCGCGCAGGCGCCCAGCACCAGGAAGATCGGCATGCCGGCAGACAGCAGGCCGAAGAACATCGCCAGGAAAAGGACAGTCCACATCGATCAGTCGCCCACTACGTCCATGCCGAGCGGACGTTCGTGGTCGCCGATGTGGTGCTGTCCGACGACCATGGTCTTGGGATCGAAGTGGAACAGGAAGCGATACAACCGGATCAGGTACCGCATCACCATCAGCGCCCCGCCGGTCGGCAGCGACGCGTAGTAAATATACATCGGGAATTGCAGGTCCGACGAACTGCGCTCATCCAGCAGCAGCGAGGTATCGACGATCTGCCAGCCGTACCAGACCATGCCCGCGCAGAAGATCAGCGCGACGATACAGTTGAAGACCTCCAGCCAGCGCTGGCCCTGCGGCGGGACGAGGCGCAGCACGAGGTCCGGGCGGACATGCCCGTCCGTCCGGACCAGTTGGCTGGAGATGATCATCACGCCCCAGACGACGAGATAGACGATCACTTCCTCGGCGTAGGAGATGGCGTATTGCGGAAAGAAGTACCGCCCAGCCACCTGCACCAGGCCGATCGCCATCGCGATCAGACCCAGCAACCCTACCAATGTTCGTTCGATCGTGTCCCAGATCGTATTCGGGCGTTCAGCCATCCGTCAGGCCGTGCCGTTAACCGAGGTCTCGGCGGCCTTGACCACGTCCGGCGACAGTTTCGCGTCCTTGATCAGGGTGTTGACATCCGCCTGCATCGCCTTGCGCGCGGCCGCGATCACCTCATCCGACGGATCGGTGAACTGCACGCCGTTCGCCTCCATCGTCTTGCGTGCCTCGGTCTGCTTCTGCGCTGCGTTGTGGCGGTAGGTGGAGATGTTGGACGCCCACAGGTCCAGCATGATCTTCTGCACGTCCGGCGTCAGCTTCGACCAGAAGGTGTGGCTGATCATCGGCATGTACTGGCCGACATACTGCCGGTCCTGGTATGAGTATTTGACGCCCGCTTCCCACAGTTTCGCGGTCGCGACGCTTTCGTTGGTCGAGACGAACCCGTCGAACGTCCCCTGCGACAGCGCCAGCGGCACGTTCGGCCATGCCGTGGTGTTCGGGATGCCGCCGAAGAAGCTGATGCGCCAACTGATGCCGGCGCCGCCCGGGCTGCGGATCTTCAGCCCCTTGATGTCGGCCGACGTCCTCAGCGGAACTTTCGTTGTATACCAGTTCTGGAAGCCGAGATCGACATACGGGCCCAGGACCTTCACCCGCAGCTTGCTTTCGATCTGGCCGTTGACGATCTTGCCGGCAGCGCCGTCCGACGCCTTCTCCGTCGCCTCGACGGGCCGGCCGTAGAAGACGGGAAGCTGGCAGAAATCGCAGTCCGGCACGATGCCGGTCTGGGTCCAGAGACCCGGGCAGGCCATGTCCACCTGCCCCTGCAGCAGCGCCTTCGCCACCTGCAGGTCGGGGTAGAGCTGGCCGGAATGGAAGACCTCGCTGTCGATCTGCCCCCCGGTGGCGTCCTTGACCTTGCCGAGGTAGTCGACGATCGAGACATTACGGACGTGGGAAGGCGCCGTGTCCAGGGAGCAGCGGATCTTCAGCGCCGTCTCGCCCCGTGCATGCCGAAGAATCCCAAAAGTCCCAACCACGGCAACCGCCGACCGGCCGAGCGCTCGGCGCGAAAGCAGACTCTGCATTGATAACCCTTTCCTGGACGTCCCATTCGGGAAATGACCGGTCGGACCGGTGGCCGTCAAGAGAATCGTTGGGTGCCCTTCATAATCTTGACGCAGAGCAAGCCGGGGCGAGTGAGGCCGAGCGGCGATCGCATTCCCCCAGGGCCCGGCCAGGCGATGGCCGGGAACGCGGGATAAGCCGGCCCTTACACGCGACTCGCTTCCCATCCTATATACTCCGCCGATGCCTCACGCCGACTTCGTTCATCTGCGCACCCATTCCGCCTACTCCCTCAGCGAGGGCGCGATCCGGCCCGACAAGATCGCTGCGCTGGCGAAGGCGAATGCGATGCCGGCGGCGGCGATCACCGATACCGGCAACCTGTTCGGGGCGCTGGAATTCTCCCAATACGCCAGCGGCAAGGGCGTGCAGCCGGTCATCGGCTGCCAGGTCGCGCTGACCCGGCCGGACAATGCGCGCCTGCCGCCCGACCCGCTGGTGCTGCTGGCGCAGGACGCCACGGGGATGGCGAACCTGCAGAAACTGTCGTCGCAGGGCTTCCTCGACACCGATCCGTCGTTGAAGCCCCAGGTCAGCCTGCAAGCGATCGCCGAACATGCGGCCGGCCTTCTGTTGCTGACGGGGGGCACCACCGGGCCGATCGGGCGGCTGCTGGCGGAAGGCCAGAAGCCGGAGGCGGAGCGCCTGCTGGACGCCCTGCGGGAGGCTTTCCCCAACCGCATCGCGCAGGAACTGCACCGCCACGGCCTGCCCGTCGAGACCGCGATCGAACCCGCGCTGATCACCCTGGCGGACGAGCGGAGCATCCCGCTGGTCGCCACCAATGATTGTTACTTTGCCGAACCAAGCATGTATGAGGCGCATGACGCCCTGCTGTGCATCGCCGAGGGACGGACGCTGGCCGAGAAGGACCGCCGCCACGTCACGCCGGAACACTGGTTCAAGCCGGCTGCCGATATGCGCACCCTGTTCGCCGACCTGCCGGAAGCGTGCGACAACACCCTGGCGCTGGCCCGCCGCTGCGCCGTGATGGCGGAAACCCGCAAGCCGCTGCTGCCGGTCTGCCCCAAGGTCCGCCCCGGCCAGACCGAGGAGGAAACGGTCCGAGCGATGGCGGTCGAAGGGCTGGAGGCGCGCATGAACGCGATGGGCGCGGACGTGGCCAAGCGCGAAATCTATCGCCAGCGCCTGGACTATGAGCTTGGCATCATCGCCAAGATGGGATTCTCGGGCTATTTCCTGATCGTCGCGGACTTCATCCAATGGTCGAAGTCGCAAGGCATCCCGGTCGGTCCCGGCCGCGGATCGGGCGCGGGGTCGGTGGCGGCCTGGGCGCTGACGATCACCGACCTCGATCCCTTGCAGTTCAACCTGCTGTTCGAACGGTTCCTCAATCCCGAACGCGTATCGATGCCGGACTTCGACATCGATTTCTGCCAGGAAGGCCGCGACCAGGTCATCGATTACGTGCGCCGGGAATACGGCGGCGACCGCGTCGCCCAGATCATTACGTTTGGAAAGTTACAAGCTCGGGCTGCCGTACGCGACGTGGGCCGCGTGCTGGGCCTGCCGTTCGGGCAGGTGAACAAGGTCGCCGAACTGATCCCGAACAACCCCGCCAAGCCGGTCACGCTGCAGCAGGCGATCGACGGCGAACCACGCCTGCAGGCACTGAAGCACGACGACGAAGCCATCGCCAGACTGATGGAGATCGCGCTGCGGGTCGAAGGCCTGTATCGACACGCGTCGACACATGCCGCGGGCGTGGTGATCGGAGACCGGCCGCTGGTCGACCTCGTGCCGCTGTACAAGGATCCGAAATCCGACTTCCTGGTCACGCAGTATTCGATGAAGCATGTCGAGCAGGCCGGGCTGGTGAAGTTCGACTTCCTGGGCCTGACCACGCTGACGATCCTGCGGCGGGCCGAGGACTTCCTGACGAAACTGGGCACGCCGGTCGACTTGAACCGCCTGCCGCTGGACGACAAACGCACCTACGAGATGCTGGCCAAGGGCGATGCCGGCGGGGTGTTCCAGATGGAAGGCCAGGGCATGCGCGACACGCTGCGCCAGATGCGGCCCGACCGGCTGGAGGACCTGATCGCCGCCGTTGCGCTCTACCGTCCCGGCCCGATGGCGAACATCCCCGATTACTGCCGGCGCAAGCATGGCGAGAAATGGGAGGCCCCGCATCCGGAGATCCACGACATCCTGGCCGAGACCTACGGCATCATGGTCTACCAGGAGCAGGTGATGCAGATCGCCCAGAAGATGGCCGGCTACTCGCTGGGCGGCGCGGACCTGCTGCGGCGCGCCATGGGCAAGAAGATCGCCTCGGAGATGGAGGCGCAGCGCAGCATCTTCACCAAGGGCGCGATCGAGCGCGGGATCAGCCCTGAAAAGGCCACCGAGGTCTTCGACCTGATGGCCAAGTTCGCCGATTACGGCTTCAACAAATCCCACGCCGCGGCCTATGCCCTGGTCGCCTACCAGACCGCATGGCTGAAGGCGAACCATCCGGAGGTCTTCCTCGCCGCCTGCATGAGCCTCGGGATCAACAACACCGACCGCCTGGCGTCGCTGAAGCAGGAAGCGGAACGATCCGGCATCGCCATCCTGCCGCCGGACATCAACCTGTCGGGCGCCGACTTCTCGGTCGAGCGGACGAAGGACGGCAAGCTGGCGATCCGTTACGCGCTCGCGGCGATCAAGAAGGTTGGCTACAGCGCGATGGAATCCGTGACCGCCGTACGCGGCGATATGCCGTTCGCCGACATCGCCGATTTCTCGACCCGCGTCGATCCGCGCCAGCTCAACCGCATGCAGTTGGAGAACCTGATCAAGGCCGGCGCCTTCGATCGCCTCGACGCCAACAGGGCCAGGCTGTTCACCGGTGCCGAAACGATCCTGCGGCGGGCCCAGGCGGACCAGCAGGAAAAGGAGAGCGGCCAGATCGGCCTGTTCGGCGGCGCGGCCAGCAAGCCGGAACCGATCCGCCTGCCCGACATCCCGGACTGGCCGTCCCTGGAACGCCTGGCGTTCGAGGCGGAGTCAGCCGGCTTCCACCTCACGGCGCATCCGCTGGACTCCTACGCCCAGGCGCTGCGCCGGCTGGGCGTGCTGCCGGCGGCGCACGCGGAAAAGGCATCGGGCCGTGTCAGGCTTGCCGGCACCGTCACCGCGATCAAGGAACGCATCACCCGAACCGGCAGCCGCATGGCCTGGGTCCGCATCTCCGACGCGTCCGGTTCGGCCGAGGTCACCTGCTTCAGCGAGGTGCTGAACCGGTCCCGCGAATTGCTGACGCACGGCACCAACATCCTGGTCAACGCCGATATCAAGACCGAAGGCGACGCCACGCGCATCACCGCCTTCGACGTCTCCGCCCTGGACGAGGCCGCGTCCCAGGCCGGCGCTTCGATCCGCGTCTGGCTGCGCGAGACGGGCGTGGTGCCGCATATCCGGGACGTGCTGGGCCGGCAGGTCGGCGGACGCGGACGGGTGACGCTGGTGCCGCGGATCGACGGCGAGCAGGACGTCGAGATCGCGCTGCCTGGCAGCTACAACGTCACGCCCCGGCTGGCGCAGGCGCTGAAGTCGCTGCCCGGCGTGGAGCAGGTGGAGGAGGTATAGGGGGCGGCTCAGTCCGCCGCCGCCGGCAAATCCGCGTCGTCGCCCTTGTAAAGCTCCGGCCAGCGCCGCTTCACCAGCGGGCCCTTCTCGTCATACGCCAGGCAGGTGTTCAGGATCCGGTTGCCGCCGCCCCATTGCTCCGTGATCCGCTTGTCGAACACGTCGCTGCCCCGCCCCTCGGTCGAGACACCCTCGGCCACCAGTTGGCGCTTGGCCTTGGCCGGGTTGATCGTCTGGAACGCCGTCGTCGCCATCTGCTGCAGCAGTTCCCGCAGATGGGTGCAGCCGACCGTGCCCCCGACGGCCTGGTTCGCTTCCTTCAGAAAGCCGGGCCTGATCCGCATCCCCGCCAAGCGCGCGAAATTCGGCGCCGCCGTGGGACACATCCGATAGGGTGTCTTGTCGCTGACCGCTTCGACGGCGTGGATCAGCATCGCCTCATCCAGCGTCAGGCGCAGCCACATGTCGTGGATCGGCTCCTCGGCCTCGATATAGCCCCGGTCGTAATTGGTCTGGCCGAAACTCTTGCGATCGGTCAGGTGCGCCTCGATGTCGAAAAGCCCATCGCTCCGGCGATAGCCGTTGATTTCGATCGCTCGGGTATGCAGCCGTTCACGGTCGGCTGGTGGGCTCAACGGCATGCGTCCTCCGATCCTGTCCCCTGCCAATGGCGCCCTTTCCAATCGCGTCCCTTCCAATCACATGCTGGGAGCATCGGGCCTCCTGGCGGTTCTGTTGCGGTGCAGCGAATGTATATCGCATTCTTTCCCGCCGGCGAGAACACCCGTCTGGCCATGCCAGGGCCGCGTTACGATCAAGTAAGTCGATCACTTCAATCAGGAATAGCGTCTGGAATCATGTTGACGCGGCGAGCAAACGGAGCATGTTCCCGGCGACCGGTTGATTCCGGTCATTTCACAATGGACGTCACCGGGGGGATGTGTGGACTTCGATAACCTTTCGAAGGACCGCCGTTAGGGGCTGCTGACTGATGCAAGTATTCAAGGATCACTGCCGCCGGTCGCTGGACTCGATCCGTGACCAGGGCCGCTATCGCGTCTTCACCCCCCTGCAGAAGCGCGCCGAGGGTTTCCCCTATTACGTCCGTCCGGACGGCTCGCGCGTCCTGGTCTGGTCCTCCAACGACTATCTCGCCATGGGCGGCCACCCGGTGGTGGTGGAGGCCGCCTGCGAGGCCGCCCGCACCATGGGCGCCGGCGCCGGCGGGACGCGCAACATCAGCGGCACCAGCCCGGTGCACGACGCGCTGGAAGCGGAACTCGCGGCGCTGCACGGGAAGGAGGCGGGGCTGATCTTCACCTCCGGCTTCGTGTCCAACCAGGCCGCGCTCTCCACCGTTCTCAATTCCCTGCCGCTTGGGCCGGACCAGCCGTGGCAGGTGTTTTCCGATGCCAAGAACCATGCCTCGATGATCGCGGGCATCAAGGGCTCGCGGGCGGTGTGCAACATCTTCCGCCACAACGACCTGGCGCACCTGGAATCGCTGCTGAAATCCACTCCGGCCGGCGCGCCGAAGCTGATCGCCTTCGAATCCGTCTATTCGATGGACGCCGACATCGCCCCCATCGCCGGCATCTGCGACCTCGCGGACCGCTACGACGCCATGACCTACCTGGACGAGGTCCACGCCGTCGGCATGTACGGCCCGAACGGCGGCGGCGTGTCGGAGCGTGACGGCGTCGCGCGGCGCGTCGACGTCATCGAGGGCACGCTCGCCAAGGCGTTCGGCTGCCATGGCGGCTACATCACCGGCGATGCCGAGGTGATCGACTTCATCCGCTCCTCGGCGCCCGGCTTCATCTTCACCACCTCCCTGCCCCCGATGGTCGCGGCCGCCGCGCTGGCCAGCGTCCGGCATGTCCGCGGCGACCATGAACGCCGCGCGAAGCTGTTCGAGCGGACGGCAGCGCTGAAGGGACGGTTCGATGCGGCCGGACTGCCGCGCATCCCCTCGGTCAGCCATATCGTGCCGCTGCATGTCGGCCAGGCCGCGCTGTGCACGGCGATCAGCGAGCGGCTGCTGGCGGAATTCTCGATGTACGCGACCCCGATCAACTACCCCACCGTGCCGCGCGGCGAAGAACGCCTGCGCTTCACGCCGGGGCCGCTGCACACGGATGCCATGATGGACGAACTGGTGGACGCGCTGACGGCGATCATCCCACAGGAACATCGCAGAGCGGCGTGATGGGTGATGTTGGTTTGACCAAGGGCTCCGCCCCTGGGACCCCGCAAAGGGGGCTAGCCCCCTTTGATCCCATTCCATGGTTGGTGG
>NZ_DASZTJ010000030.1:0-9223 GCF_035548235.1 Rhodopila sp. | reverse complement strand
TACGCCCGCCTGCGCGACGACATCCTGACCGGCGCGCTGCGCCCCGGCCAGGCCCTGTCGGAAACGCGCCTGGCAAGCGAGCACGGCATCAGCCGCACCCCGGTGCGGGAGGTCTTCCAGCGCCTCGTCGGCGACGGCCTGCTGCGCGTCGTGCCGCAGGTCGGCAGCTTCGTCGCCCCGATCAACCTCGCCGCCGTCGCCGACAGCCAGTTCATCCGCGAATCCCTGGAATGCCACGCCGTCGCGCGCGCGGCCGAACGGATCTCGGACGCGCAGGCCAGGACCCTGCGCCGGCAGGTCAGCCAGCAGGCCCGCGTGGTCCAGGCCGGCGACCAGAACGGCTTCTTCCGCCGCGATGAGGAAATGCACCGCTTCATCCTGACCATCGCCGGCCATCCCAGCGTCTGGGACCTGATCGCCTCGGTGAAGGCGCAACTCGACCGCGTGCGGCACCTGTCGCTGGAGGACCGCACCTGGCTCTCGATGATCTTCCGCCAGCACCAGGAGATCGCCGAACACCTCACCGCCCGCGATGCCGCCGCTGCCGCCGCCGCGATGAAGCAGCACCTGCGCACCGTGTTCGCGGCGATCGAGCGGATCGCCGACCGCCACCCCGATTTCTTCGAACATCCCCCGGCACACCCGACCGCAAATCCCTTGGAGACCGCTTGATGGAACAGACATGGCGCTGGTTCGGCCCCGACGATGCCATCCGCTTGCCGGAGATCAGCCAGACCGGCGCGACCGGCATCGTCACCGCGCTGCACCACATCCCCTATGGCGTCGTCTGGACCCAGGAGGAGATCGCCCGCCGCAAAGCGATGATCGAGGACGATGCCGGACTCGGCCTGCGCTGGAGCGTGGTGGAAAGCCTGCCGGTCGCCGAACCGATCAAGCAGGCCGAGGGCGACCTGTCCGCGCTGTTCGACAACTATCGGGAATCGCTGAAGAACCTGGGTGCGCAGGGCGTCACCACCGTCTGCTACAACTTCATGCCGGTACTCGACTGGACCCGCACGCAACTGGCGGTCCCGATCCGCGGCGGCGGCACCGCGCTGCGCTTCAACGCCCATGAATACGCCGCTTTCGACTGCTTCATGCTGGGCCGCAAGGACGCTGAGGCGGAACACGCCCCCGATGTCCTGGCGCGGGCCAAAGCCTGGTTCGACAGCGCGTCGGAGGGCGACAAGGACACGCTGCTGGCCACCATCATGGCCGGCCTGCCGGGGGCTTACGACCGGTACGACGTCCCCGGCCTGCACCGCATGCTGGACCGCTACGCCGACATCACCGCCGAGGGGCTGCGCGAGAGCCTGGCCCGTTTCCTGCGGGAAGTCGTCCCGGCGGCCGAGGAAGCCGGCGTGCGCCTGTGCATCCACCCCGACGACCCGCCGCGGCCGCTGTTCGGCCTGCCCCGTATCGTTTCCAACCAGGACGACATCGACTTCCTGCTGGACGCCGTCGACAGCACCGCCAACGGGCTGACGCTCTGCACCGGGTCGCTGGGCGCCGGCCCTGCCAACGACCTGCCGGCGATGGCGGAACGGTTCGCCCCGCGCACCCATTTCGTCCATCTGCGCAACGTCAGCAAGGAACCGGACGGATCGTTCCAGGAAGCGGAACACCTGGGCGGGGACGTCGACATCGTCGCCGTCATCGCCGCCCTGCTGCGCGAGCAGGGGCGGCGACGCGAGGCCGGCGACCCGAACTGGCGCCTGCCGGTGCGGCCCGACCATGGGCACGAACTGCTGGACGACAAGCAGCGCAAGACCCATCCCGGCTATCCGCTGGTCGGGCGCATGCGCGGCCTGGCGGAGCTGCGCGGCGTCATGACCGCGCTGGCCTCGGTCGAGAATCTGCCGCTGTGACCCAACTGTCGCGCGCCGCCCTCGCCGCGCTGCCGGCCCGGGTCCGCCGGCCGGACTTCGATCCGGCCCGGCTTGGCACCGGCATCGTGCACCTGGGCATCGGCGCCTTCGCCCGCGCGCATATCGCCGCCTTCACCCAACCCTTGCTCGCCGCCGATCCGTCCTGGGGGATGCTGGGCGTCAGCCTGCGCCGGTCGGACACGCGCGACGCGCTGGCGCCGCAGGATTTCCTCTACACCCGCGCCGAACGCGACGGGACGGGCGAGCGGCTGGAGGTGATGGGCGCGCTCACCGGCATCGCCGTCGGCGCCGCGGACGCCCTGGCGCGGCTGGTCGACCCGGCGGTGCGGATCGTCACCATCACGGTGACCGAGAAAGGCTATGGCCGCGACCTGGACGCCGCCGCCATGGGCCGCGACAGCATGCCAGGCCTGCTCGCCACCGCCCTGCACCGGCGGCGCTCGGCCGGCGTCGCGCCCTTCACCGTGCTGAGCTGCGACAACCTGCCGTCCAACGGCGCCGTGACCCGGGACGTCGTCGCCCGCTTTGCCAGGTCCATCGATCCGGGCTTCGCCCGGTTCGTCGCGCAGGACGTCGCGTTCCCCGACAGCATGGTGGACCGCATCGTCCCCGCCACCACGCCGCAGGACCGCGCAGGCGTCGACGCCGCGCTGGGCGTGACCGACGCCTGGCCCGTGATCTGCGAACCCTTCACCCAATGGGTGATCGAGGACCATTTTCCGCAGGGCCGCCCCGCCTGGGAACGATCCGGTGCCGAACTGGTCAGCGACGTGCGGCCATACGAGGACATGAAGCTGCGCCTGCTCAACGGCAGCCACTCCTCCATCGCCTATCTCGGCCAGCTCGCCGGGTGGGAGACGGTGGCGGATGCCGTCGCCGAACCGGCGCTGCGGGCGCATATCGCCGCGCTGATGCAGGAGGTGGCGGCGACGCTGGCGATGCCGGCGTCGGTCGACCTCGAGGGTTACTGCCGGGCGCTGCTGACCCGCTTCGCCAATCCGGCGCTGCGCCACCGCACCGCGCAGATCGCGATGGACGGGTCGCAGAAGTTGCGCCAGCGCCTGTTCGCGCCGGCGCTGGTCCGGATGGAGAAGGGCCTGCCGGCGCCCCGGATCGCGCTGGGGATCGCCGCCTGGCTGCGCTTCCTGCAGGGCCGGGCGGACGATGGTTCGGCGCTGGGGCTGGACGATCCGCAGGCGGACCGGCTGCGCGCCGCGGCAGCCAATGCCCCGGATCCGCCGGCGCTGTGCCGGACGGTGTTCGCGATGGAGGACATCGTTCCGCCGGCGCTGGCGGCGAAGACTCCCTTTCGCGACGAAGTCCTGGCCGCCCTGGCCAGGATCACGGAACGCGGCGTGCGGGAGGCGCT
The DNA here is from genome assembly GCF_035548235.1 of Rhodopila sp. Lineage (GTDB taxonomy): Bacteria > Pseudomonadota > Alphaproteobacteria > Acetobacterales > Acetobacteraceae > Rhodopila. The sequence goes on along the minus strand of NZ_DASZTJ010000030.1, from coordinate 5,965 downwards.
GCGAACAAACTGACGGAGGAAACGACATGATAACAAGACGTCCAAGACTGATGACGCTGGCGGCCGCTCTGCTGCTGGCTTTCACCACGCTTTCGGCCCGCGCGCAGGACGTGCCGGCGCCGGGCGCCAGCCCGCGGATCGATGCCATCAAGAAAGCCGGCGTCCTGCGCGTCGCCGTGCTGGCCAACGCGCCCTGGCTGGTCGAGAACACCACCGGATCGGGCGACCACTGGTCCGGACCGGCCTGGCTGCTGGCCAAGGACTATGCCAAGCGCCTGGGCGTGAAGCTGGAGCCGGTGCTGGTTTCGCACGAAACCAAGGTCCCGGTGCTGGCCGCCAACCAGGTGGACATCACCATCACCCCGCTGGCCGAGACGCCGGACCGGGTCAACGTCGTCGATTTCATCCTGTATTCCAACACCTCGGTCTGCATGTTCGGCCTCGCCAGCAACCCGAAATTCGCCAGGGCGAAGACCGTCGACGACCTGAACGCGCCTGACGTCACCATCGCCTACTTCATCGGCGCGGCGGAGCAGGGATGGGTGAAGGAGCGGTTCCCGAAGGCCAAGCTGCTGGGGGTGGCCAACACCGGCGCGACCGCGCCGCTGGAGGACATCATGGCGCACCGGGCCGACGCCGCGCCGATCAACCGCATCCCCTATGTGCCCATGAGCCGTAAGGTGAAGGGGCTTGCGGTGCTGCCCTCGGCCAACAACTGCCAGGACAGCACCGAGAAGGCGCAGCCCGTCGGCATGGCGATCGACAAGAACCAGCCGGTCTTCCTGGCCTGGCTGCGCGCGGTCGCGAAGTCGATGCAGCCGCAACTGACGGCAGCCGAACAGCAGGTCGTCGAGACGATGAAGTAGCCCGCGGGGATCGCCATCATGGACCTTGATTTCTCGCCCGTCATCGACAGTTGGCGGTTCCTGCTGGGCGGGCTGGGCTATACGGTCGCGCTGGCGATCCTGACGGTGCTGTGCAGCCTTGTCGTCGGCGGCGCGGTCGGACTGGCCCGGTCCTTCGGGCCGGCCTGGCTGCGGGTGCCGCTGGTGTTCTACATCGACTCCATGCGCGCGGTGCCGGTGCTGGTCGTGCTGGTGTGGTGCTATTTCGCGCTGCCCCTGCTGACCGGCGTCACCCTGCCGCCGTTCTGGGCCGCGCTGGTGGCGCTGACCGCGCAGGTGGCCGCCTTCGTCGCCGAGATCGTGCGCGCCGGCGTCGGCTCCGTCCGGCCGGGGCAGACCAGGGCGGCGCTGGCCCTGGGGATGTCGGGGGCCCAGGCGATCCGGGAGATCGTCCTGCCGCAGGCGGTGGTACGCATGCTGCCGGCGTTCGGCTCCATCATCTCCATCGCCATCAAGGACACCGCGATCGCCAGCGTGATCGCGGTGCCGGAATACATGAACCGCTCGCAGACCGTCGCGGGGCAGAGCTTCCGCCCGGTCGAGGTGTTCATGGTCACCATGGCCGTCTACTTCATCATCCTGTTTCCAACGACACGGATCGTGGACATCGCCTATGCGCGCCTGGCACATCTGGGGCGGTCATGAGGTTCGACTGGTCCGTCGTCCCCGCGCATGCCGGCGCGCTGGTCCAGGGCACCGAGCTGACGGTGTTCCTGGCGGTCGTGACGATGGCGATCGCGATCCCGGGCGGCGTCGTGCTGGCGCTGATGCGGCTGTCCGGCTCCCGCCTGCTGGTCGGCCTGAGCGCCGCGTTCACCGAGTTGTTCCGCAACCTGCCGCTGATCCTGGTGATCTACGCGGCCTATTACATCCTGCCGATGGCCTCCGGCGTGGCGTTCCCCCCGGTCGCCACCGGGTTGATCGCGCTGTCGTTGAACGTTTCGGCCTATAACGGCGAAACGTTCAGGGCCGGCATCGCGTCCATCCGCCGGGGCCAGGGCGAAGCGGCGCTGGCGCTGGGCATGAGCCGCACGCAGGCGATGCGGGAGGTCATCCTGCCGCAGGCCGCGCGCCGCGTCCTGCCGGTGCTGGCCAGCACCTGGGTGTCGCTGTTCAAGGACACCTCGCTCGTGTCGGTGATCGCGGTCAGCGAACTGGCCTATACCGCCATGAGCATCCGCGCGCAGACGTTCCGGGTGATGGAGATGCTGACCGCGATGGCCGCGATCTACTGGGCCTTGGGCTACCCGCAGGCGAAACTGGTCGACTGGCTGAACCGCAGGTACGGACTGAGCGAATGACGCCCATCCTTGAATATATCAACGTACGCAAGCGGTTCGGCAGCTTCGTCGCGCTGGACGGCGTGTCGCTGCAGGTATGGCCGGGGCAGGTGGTCTGCCTGATCGGCCCGTCCGGCTCCGGCAAATCGACGCTGCTGCGCTGCACCAACGGCCTCGAAACGATCCAGGAAGGCGAGATCCGGCTGGAGGGCCAGCCCTTGCCGCGCGACCCGCGCCGGATGCGCGCGCTGCGCCGGCGCATGGGCATGGTGTTCCAGAACTTCGAGCTGTTTCCCCACCGCACCGCGCTGGCCAATGTCATGAGCGGTCCGCTGACGGTGCTGCGCCTGCCGCGCGCCGAGGCGGAAGAACGGGCGATGGCGCTGCTGCGCAAGGTCGACCTGGCGGACAAGGCACAGAGCTACCCGTCCAACCTCTCGGGCGGCCAGCAGCAGCGCGTCGCCATCGCCCGCGCCCTGGCGATGCAGCCGGAGATCATGCTGTTCGACGAGCCGACCTCGGCGCTCGATCCGGAAACGATCGGGGAGGTCCTGAACGTGATGAAGCAGCTCGCCGAGGAGGGCATGACCATGGTGGTCGTTACCCATGAAATGAACTTCGCCCGGCGGGTCGCCGACCACGTGGTGGTGTTCGAGCGCGGGACGATCATCGAGCAGGGGCCGCCGGCACGGATCTTCGATGCGCCGCTGGTCGAGCGGACCCGGGACTTCCTGAGTCACTTGAAATGGGAAGGGTAGGAGATTGATGGACCAGGTGAAAAAAGGGAGGCAACGCATTGACAGGACCGGCCGTGTGGTCCTGCCCTCACACGGCAGGTTGGCAGGCCGCCTCGGATCGCGATAGGCTTCCTGCACGATCCACGAAAAGCGCATTCGGGAGTGAGACGTGCCTGACGACACCTCGTTTGTATGGCCCGCGGCCGGCGCCATTCAGGTGACATCGCTGCCCAGCGGCGGTTGCAACATCAAAATCACATTCGCGGACAAGGGTGTCGTGCGATCGATCGGCAAGGGCCGGGTCGTCAAGGCGAAATGCGTCCCGTCGAAGCGGATCGCCCAGCAATACGACATCACCGTCCGGCACGGGAACGATTTCGAAAGCAGCTACAGCATCGTCGACCAGACGCCTCATTCGGCCGCCGAAATCGCGAGCCAGCTCAACGCGCTGGGGCCCTATGTCGAGAGCGGCGGAGAGCTCTACAACATCAGCAATGGCGGGTTCCTGCACTTCCAGCTTTTCCGCGCCGGCAAGCTGGTCGATCCGCGGGAGTACATCAAGGCGCCGCAGGACGGTCCGGTCGAGACCCCCGAACCACAGGCATAGATACAATCCGGGCGCCGGCGCGTCCCTGGTCCCGGCCGGACCTCCGAGACCTTCGCCCTCTCGACGGGTTCAGGCCATGGCCGACCGGAGAGCGGTCCGAACCGCCCTCAGGCCGCCACGCGCGCTAGGCCGGGGCGAAGTTCATCGCCACGCCGTTGATGCAGTACCGCAGCCCCGTCGGCGGCGGGCCGTCGGGGAAGACGTGGCCCAGGTGGCTGCCGCAGTTCGCGCAATGCACCTCGGTCCGGATCATCCCGTGGCTGCGGTCCGTCGTCGTTTCCACCGACCCTTCGAGCGGCTCATCGAAGCTCGGCCACCCCGTGCCGCTTTCGAACTTGCGCTTGCCCTGGAACAGCTTCTGCCCGCAGCCGGCGCAGGTGAACGTGCCAGGGCGCTTTTCCTGCAGCAGCGCGCAGGTGCCCGGCCGTTCGGTGCCGTGGGCGCGCATCACGTAGTACTGCTCCGGCGTCAGGATGCGGCGCCACTCGGCGTCGCTGTGCGTGACAGGATACTGGGTGTCGTTCATCGGTCCTGGTCCTTCGTCGGTGCCCTGAATGTCGGCACGCCCGCGGCGCGCGTCAACCGCCCCAGGATCAACCTCCAGCGTCATCCGCCGGCGTCAGCCGGTAAAGCTCGTCCGCCATGAACGGCGTCCGGCGCAGCCGCACGCCGGTCGCGTCGCGGATCGCGTTGCCCAGCGCCGCTGCCACGGGGTTGTAGGGGCTTTCGCTCATGGACTTGGCGCCGAGCGGGCCGACCGTGTCGAAGGTCCGGGCGAACAGGACCTCGGTGGCGGGAATGTCGGCGAAGGCGGGGACGTGGTAGCCGCGGAAGGTCGGGTTGGCCACGCGCCCCGCCTCGTCGACCAGCAGGCGTTCGTACAGCGCCGCGCCGATGGCCTGGGCGACGCCGCCTTCCACCTGTCCCCGGCACTGCATCGGGTTGATCACCACCCCCGCATCCGCCGCGTGGACGCTGCGCAGGATGCGGATCTCGCCATAGCGCCGATGCACCGCGACCTCGAACGCCTGCACGTTGAACGCGACGGAGCGGGGGGTGCCCGCCGCGTGCCCGGTCCCCTCCAGCGGGGCGAGTTCGGCCAGCGCGATGCGCCGGGGGCCGGCGGCGACATGGTCCGCCGCCAGCCGGCAGGCCTGCCGGTCGACCCCGGCCAACGCCGCCGCCGCATCCAGCATCGCCGCACCCAGCGCGGTCGCCGCCGCCTTCGTCGCCGAACCGGCGACCACGGTGCCGGTGCTGCCGAACGCACCGGTGTCATGGGCAACGACATCGGTATCGGACTGCCGCACGCGCACCCGGTCCGGCGTGGTGCCCAGCAGGCTGGCGGCGATCTGCGTGTGGACGGTGGTGGTGCCGTTGCCGAACTCCGCGGTGCCGACGAACAGGTCGTAGCATCCGTCCGGGCACAGCCGGATGCGGCAATCCGCGTGATGGCCGCGCGGCGGAACGGTGTCGATCATCCCCGCCGCCATCCCGCGCCCGACGAGCCAGTCCTGCCCCGGCGCCGCCGGCGGTTCGGCGGCCAGCCGCCGCTCCACCAGGTCGAGGCACTGATCCAGGCCGTAGCTGCCATATTCGACGTCGTGCGGACCGGTATCGAGCGAAACCATCGGGTCGCCCGGCCGGACGACGTTCAGGCGGCGGAACGCGAACGGGTCGAGGCGCAGCATGCGGGCCAGCTCGTCCATCGCGGATTCGACGGCGAAGTTGGTCTGGCTCAGGCCATAGCCGCGAAACGCCCCGCTGGGCATGGTGTTGGTATAGACCGCATGGCCGTCAATCTTCTTGTTCGGGCAGCGATACAAGGCCACCGCCTCGCCGGCGCCGTGGAACAGCACCCCCGGCCCGTGATTGCCGTAAGCCCCGGTGTTGGACAGCATGTGCATCGCGATCGCCGTCAGCCGCCCGTCCTTGCGGGCGCCGATTTTCACCGTCACCCGCATCGGATGGCGGGTGGTCGAGCCGGTGAACTGCTCTTGCCGCGTGTACTCCAGCTTCACCGGCCGGCCGGTCTTCAGCACGGCGAGCGCGACGACGTCCTCGGCCAGCATTTCCTGCTTGCCGCCGAAACCCCCGCCCACGCGTTCGGCGACGACCCGCACGCCGTCGCGCGGCAGGTCGAACAGCGCGCATAGAGCGTCACGGGTCAGGAACGGGGTCTGCGAGCTGGTGCGGATGACCAGCCGCCCGTCCGCGTCGCGCCAGCCGATCGCGCCGTGGGTTTCCAGGTGCGCATGCTGCACCCGCTGCGTCGTGTAGACGCCGGTATAGACGGCGTCGGCTTCGGCGAACCCGGCTTCGACATCGCCGATATGCCCGTGCAGCTCCGCCACGATGTTGCGCGACGGGTCGGCGATGCGGGCCGACGCCGGCTTGTCGTGGATCACCGGCGCACCGGGCCGCTTCGCCGCCTCG
>NZ_DASZTJ010000029.1:0-10463 GCF_035548235.1 Rhodopila sp. | reverse complement strand
CAGGTTGAAGGCCGCCGGGTCCAGGCCTGCCTTCACCTCCCGCCAGTGCAGCCGCGTCGCCACGCCGGCGCCGGGTCGCGCCCGGGGTGAAAACGACATGACGGCCGTGGCACCAAGACCGTTGCGCAGCCAGTCGATCAGGATCTTGCCGCGCCGTCGCGCTTTCGATACGACAGAAACGAAACGATCCGGCTCCCGACCGGCCTGCGCTTCGGCGAACTGCCGGCTGAACGCCTTCACCGCCTCCCAGTCCGCCGCCGGGCGCAGCGGCACCACCAGGTGCAGCCCCTTGCCGCCCGTCGTGCGGCAGAAACAGGCCAGCTCCAGCGCCTCCAGCCGCCGGCGCAGATCGAGCGCGGCCTGCACCACCTCGTCGAACGCGACGCCCTCCCCGGGGTCGAGGTCGAAGACCATCCGGTCCGGATGCAGCGGATCGTCCAGCGTGGCGCCCCAGCCGTGCAACTCGATCGCCGCCATCTGGGCGCAGGCGCGCAGGCCCTCGGCGTCGTGCAGGACCAGGTAGGGGGCGCCGTCCGCCTCCCCTGCTCCGATCGCCGCCGGGAAGCCGGGGCTTGGGTGCTTCTGGAAGAAATGCTCCCCGTCGATGCCGTCCGGGCAGCGAACGAAGGCCAGAGGCCGGTTGGCGATCTCCGGCAGCGCGGCATCCGCCACCGCGTCCCAGTAATCTGCCAGGTCCTGCTTGGTGATCCCCGGCCAGAGCTGGCGGTCCGGATGGGTCAGGTGCACGGCATGGTCCCCTGGATGGCTCCCCTGGTTCGATACGATCCGCGACGGCGGGGCGACGCGGCTGGCGGCTTCCCGCCGCCGCGGCGGCACGGCGGGGCCACGCACGATCCGTCCGACCACGCCCGCCCCCGGCCAGGGACGGCGAGGCGCCTGGGGATCGGCCGGCGGCCGCGTCACCTCGCGCGGCGGCTTATCCATGCGCAGCCCCAGATAGACCGCGTGCCGCACGCGCCCGGAGCCGGACCAGGCGGCGTATTGCACTTCGGCCACCAGTTCCGGCTTGACCCAGCGGATTCCACGCTCCGGCGGGTCGCCCGACAGCAGCATCGCCGGTGGGTCGGCGGCGCCCAGCCCGTCGAGCCGCCGGCGCAGCGCCGCCAATTCGCGGTCGCTGAACCCGGTTCCGACGCCCCCGGCGTATTGCAGCGAACCGGCATCGTCGTAGTAGCCCAGGTGCAGCGACCCGAGGCCGGTCCGCGATCCCTCCGGCAGCGTCCAGCCGACGACCACGAACTCCTCCCGCCCCCGGCATTTCAGCTTCAGCCAGGCAGTCCCGCGGCCGGCCTGATAGGGCGCGTCGGCCCGCTTGGCGATGACGCCTTCCAGCCCCATCGCGCAGGCCTGGCGGCGCATCGCCGCGCCCTGCCCGGCATGATGGTCGCTGTAGCGCAGGCTCCCGCGCCAGGCATCGACGTCCCGCAGCAGCGCCTTCCGCTCATCCAGGCGGCAGGGACGCAGGTCCCAACCGTCGAGCTGCAGCAGATCGAAGACATAGACGAGCAGCCGGCTGGTTTTGTGCTCCGACAGCGCCTGTTGCAGCAGCGGGAAGCTGGACACGCCGTCCGCGCGCAACGCCACCAGTTCGCCGTCCAGCACCAGGTCGTGTGGCTTCAGGCGGGCGACCGCCTGGGCGATGGCGTGCAGGCGGCCGGTCCAGTCCTGGCCGTTGCGGGTCATGATCCGCACGTCGCCGCCGGACTTGAACAGCAGCAGGCGGTAGCCGTCGAACTTGATCTCGTGCAGCCAGCCCTCGCCCGCCTGCGGCTCCTCGGCCAGGCTGGCGAGCTGGACTTTCTGGGTTTCGGGCACGATCCCCCTGACCGCTCCCGGCGCGGGCCTGGCGACCGCCTTCGACGCAGGGCCGCCGTCCTTCGCCGGCCGCTTTTTCCGCAGCGGCTTTTCCCGCTCCAGCGCCCCGGCGTCATGGCCGGGCTGCTCGTCCGGATCGTGCTCCTTGATCAGCAGCCAGTTTTCCGCCCGCTCCCTCGGGCGCGGCTTCAGGCGCACCAGGACGTAGCCGCCGTTCAGCCGCTGCCCCCGCAGGGTGAATTTCAGCTCCCCGTCGGCCAGCCCCTTTTCCGGGTCGCCCTTCGGCTCCCAAGTGCCGCGGTCCCAGGTCTCCACCTCTCCCGCGCCGTACTGGCCCGCCGGGATCGTGCCCTGGAAATCGGCATAGGCAAGCGGATGGTCTTCCACATGGACCGCGAGGCGCTTGTCCGCGGGGTCGGCCGAGGGGCCTTTCGGCACCGCCCAGCTCCACAGCACCCCGCCATGCTCCAGCCGGAAATCCCAGTGCAGCCGCCGCGCCGCATGCTTCTGCACCACGAAGATCGGCGCGTTCCGCCCGCGGCCCCGGGACCGTTCGGCGCCGGAGGGTTCCGACGTGACCGTGAAGTCACGCTTCGCCCGGTACACGGGAAGGTCGGATGCCGCTTTGGTCCTTGCCATTCCGGGATAATGAGCGGGAATGGCGTCGGGTTCCACACCCGCGACAGGGCTCACACCGGGCCATGGGGCGGGGCCGCAGACCGACCGGCGCAGGCAGTGACCCACGATCCCCCGTCTTAGTCGCGCATGAACGCCTTTCGCAGCGGCTCCGGCACGCCGGAGATCGGTTTTGCGTCCGGCGTTCGGAACGTGCCGGCCGTCGCCTTGCGGGGTCTCAGGGCCGCCAGCACTTCGGCCTGGCGCATTGCCGCGGCGACGCCGTCCACCACCGGCACCGGCACGCGATGGGCGATCGCGCCGGCCAGTCCGGCCAGCGGCGCGCCGCCCAGGATCACGACATCGGCATTGTCCCGGGTCACGGCATCGTGGCAGGCGGCGACCAGTTCCTCGCCCTTCTCCTCCTGTACCGTGTTGATGTCGCGGAAGCCGCCGGGCACGCAGCGGATGCTCGCCAGGCGCTGCGACAGGCCGTTGTCGTCCACGCATTCGCGATACCAGGGCTCCATCGCCGTCGCGAAGGTGACGATCGAGAAGCGGCGGCCCAGCATGCAGGCGGTCAGCATCGCCGCCTCCGCCATGCCGATGACGGGGAACGGGAACAGCTCCCTGGCGCCGCCGACGCCGGGGTCGGCGAAGGCAGCGATCACGGCGACGTCGCAGCCGGAACCGTGTTCCGCCAGCAGCTCCAGCGCCGCACGGGCGCCGATCACCGCCTCGGCGCGGGTGGCGATATAGGGCACGCCATATGGGGCGGTGACGGCGACGACCTCGGTCCCCGGGCTGGCGGCTGCACGCGCGACGGCGGCGATGCGGTCGGTGACGGAAACCGAGCTGTTGGGGTTGGCGAACAGGATCCTCATGCGCCGGCGCCGTCGCGCGGCAAGGAGCGGACGAACGCGGCGTTCCACCGCAGGTAACCCGGCTGCAGATACGCCAGGCGGTCGCGGATCATCGCATGCGCGTCCTTCAGCCGATGGAACGGGATCGACGGAAACAGGTGATGTTCGGCGTGGTAGGGCATGTCCCACATCAGCAGCCTGACCGGGGCCCAGGTCAAGGTCGTGCGGGTGTTGGTCAGGCCGTTGCGGTCCTGGGTGCAGCCGGTGTGCTCCGCCAGCAGATACGCCCGCAACGGCGGCTGCCCCAGAAGCTGCGGCCCGATCCAGAACAGGAACGGTGTCGTCCAGCCGAACAGCCAGGCCGAGGCCACCGATCCCCCCACCATGACGGCCGCCATCGCCCGGCCGCTGCGGATGATCACCGGCGCGGCGGCCTGGGAGACGTATGGGTAGCGGCTCAGGTCGCCGCGCAGGCAATCCCACAGCACGCCCAGCCGCAGGCGCCAGAACACCACGCCCAGCACCCGTGCCACATACTGCCCACGCGTGGCGGGAGACGGGCCGGCAAGTTCGGGGTCTAGGCCCAGGACCTGCGTGTGCCGGTGATGCGCCAGGTGGTACGCGGTATAGAAATGCCAGTTCAGCAGCGAGGGGCACGACGTCAGCCACCCCACGACGGCATTGGCGCGGCGGGAGGCGAAGGCGGTCTGGTGCATCGTCTCGTGTGCCGGGGCGAACAGCGCCACCTGCACCAGGCCCAGCCCAAATACCGCCAGGATGGTCGCCGGCCCGGACGCGATCGCCACCAACCAGCCCGCCCCGGCCAGCAAGGCCAGGTGGATCCCCAGGCGAACGCCGCCGCGCAGGTTCGACCGCCCCTGCAGGGACCGCAGCTCCGCGATCGTCAGCACCCGCTCGGACAGCTCCGCCATCGCCGGTTCCTTTCGATGAGCGCCTGGATTGTGCAGCGCGTCACGGCATTGGACCCGCGGGAAACCTGGCGCGCAAGATGAAACAATGCTGCGGCGCCCGGTTTCCGCGTGACGGACGGCCGCCGACGAATTTCCCACCGGGCAGAATGGCTTTCTGGATTTCCCCAAGACAGGCTAAGAGACCGGCATGAACCGGTGGATCGCAGTCCTGGCCTCGGCTCTGATCGTCATCCTGGGGGGCGCCGGCGCCTGGTACGCCCTGACGCCCGGCGCACCGCCGCCCGAGGACGACACCGTGCTGCCGGTGCCGCCATTCCCGCCGCGCATCGCCCAGGGCCAAGGCTACGAGCACTGCCTCGCGACGCTGGCCGACGATCCGGCCGGCGCGGTCGGTCTCGCCGAGGCCCTGCAGGCCGCCGGCGGCAGCGAGGGGGCCGCGCATTGCCGCGGTCTGGCGCTGATCGCCCTGGGCAAGCCCGACCAGGGTGCCGAGGTGCTGGAGCAACTGGCCGGCGCCAGTACCGCCCCGCCGCTCGCCCGCGCCATCGTCCTGGGACAGGCGGCGCAGGCGCGGCTGATGGTGATGCAGGCCGACCAGGCGGCCACCGACCTGACCCAGGCGCTGGTCCTGTCGCCGCAGGACGCGGCGTTGCTGATCATGCGCGCCCAGGCCGAGGACGCGCTGCACCGCTACCCGGCCGCGGATGCCGACCTGACCGCCGCGCTGAACCTGGACGCGGACCGGACCGAGGCCTTGGTCGCGCGCGCCGCCGTGCGGCGGAAGCTGGGGCAACTGGACCTCGCGCGGGATGACGTCGGCCGCGCATTGGCGATCGATCCGGATGACGCGGACGCGCTGCTCGAACGCGGGATCGTGCGCCAGCTTCAAGGCGACGTCGCCGGCGCCCGCGCCGATTGGCAGCATGCCCTGGGGGTCGACCCGAACAGCACGACCGCCGACCTCGCCCAGCAGAACCTGTCGCTTCTGGAGGTCGGCCCGCCCGCCCGATGAGGACGGGCTAGTGAAGACGGGCCAATGAGAACGGCCCGCTGACATTGCCAGCTTGGCGTTTCCACGCTTGGATGCCGGGAACGTCCATAAAAGCAGGGTCCCCATGATCGATAAGTTCGTACCCGATGTCGCCGCCGCGATGGCCGGCATCCGGGACGGGTCCACCGTGCTGATCGCCGGTTTCGCCAACGGAATGGCCGAGACGCTGATGCAGGGCCTGGTGGACCAGGACGCGCGCGACCTGACCATCGTGCTGAACGCCGGCGGCCGCGACGATGGCCCGATCGCCGACCTGCTGGCCTCGGGCCGGGTGCGCAAGCTGATCTGCAGCTTCGTCCGGGCGGCGAGCGTGGCGGGGACATTGTTCCAGAAAGGGGAGCTGGAGCTGGAGATCGTGCCGCAAGGCACGCTGGCGGAGCGGATCCGCGCCGCGGGCGCCGGCGTGCAGGCGTTCTATACCCCGACCGGCGCCGACACGCTGCTGGCCGAGGGGCGGGAGACCCGCGTCATCAACGGCCGCAACTGCCTGCTGGAATATCCGCTGCGCGGCGATGTCGCGCTGATCGATGCGTGGGAGGCCGATCGCTGGGGCAACCTCACGCACCGCGAGAGCGCGCGCAACTACAACCCGGTCATGGCGATGGCAGCGGACCTGACCATCGTGCAGGCCCGCCACCGCGTCGAGCTGGGCGATATCGCCCCGCAGAACGTCCACACGCCCGGCGTGTTCGTGCATCGCGTGGTCCACATACCCGCCTGACAAGAGGCCGGCCGAGAGGAGATCGTCATGAGTGAAACCTTCGCCCCGCTCGATCGCGCCGGCATCGCCGAACGGATCGCGCGCGACATTCCCGAAGGCTGGTTCGTCAACCTGGGCATCGGCATCCCGACCGGTGTGGCGGATTTCGTGCCGCTCGACCGGGAGGTGATCTTCCATTCTGAGAACGGAGTGATCGGCGCCGGCCCCGCCCCGGCGCCCGAGGACGTCAACCCGTTCCTGGTCAACGCCGGCACCCAGCCGATCACGCTGCGCACCGGCGGCGCGTTCGTCCACCACGCCGACAGTTTCGCCATCGCCCGCGGCGGCCATCTCGACCTCTGCGTGCTCGGCGCCTTCGAGGTGTCGGAGAGCGGCGATCTCGCCAACTGGGCGCGCTCGCCAAACGAGCCGATCAAGCAGGTGGGCGGGGCGATGGACCTGGCGATCGGCGCCAAGCGGCTCTGGGTCGCGATGGAGCATGTCACCAAGGGCCATGGCGGGTCGCGCATCCGCAAGCTCTGCTCCTACCCGCTGACGGCGAAAGGGGTGGTGAAGCGGGTCTATACCGACCTGGCGGTGCTGGAGGTGACGGAGCACGGCTTCACGGTGCTGGACATGGTGCCGGGGCTGACCCGGGACGCGCTGCAGGCACGCAGCGAGGCGGAGCTGCACTGGCAATGATCGTTGGCATCGAAATCAAATCCCGCTCGCCCTTCGCCGGCGGCGCGTCCTTCGGCGATACCGGCGCCTATGTGCGGATCGAGGGGACCGCGACCGGCGCGCTGGACCCCGCCCATCCGGGCAACGCCGGCATCGCGCTGCTGGACAAGGCGCCGCGCGACCCAGCAGGCCGGGTCGGCTACAGATCGGATTTCATCCTGCTGTGCCCCGCCGATCCGGCGAAAGGCAACGGGCGGCTGCTGTATGAGGTCAACAACCGCGGCCGCATCATGATCTTCGCCAATCTGTGCGCCGGCGCGGCGGGCAACCAGCCCGCCTCGGCCGCCGACCTGGGCAACGCGCTGCCGCTGAAGCGCGGGTTCAGCATGCTGTGGTCCGGCTGGGACCCCGTCGCCCCGAAAGCGACGGGCCTGTCGCTGGAGGTGCCGGTGATCGAGGGCATCGTCCAGCCGATCCGGGAGGAGTTCGTCTCCGGCACGCGGCTTGGCGTGCATGAGGCGTTCAAGCTGTCCTACGACGCGGTCGGTGCGGCCTCGGTGACCGTGCGGCGGACGCAGGCCGGGGACCGCCGGTCCGTTGCGAGTGAAACGATAGACGGCCGGACGGTTCGGCTGCGGGAACCGATCGAGACCGGATCGATCTACGAGGTGCGCTATCGGGCGACGAAGCCGCGCGTACTGGGGATCGGCTATGCGGCGACGCGCGACGTCGTCAGCCATGTCCGCCGCTCCGACCTGGTCGGCCGGCCGGTCACGCACACGCTCGCCTTCGGGATCTCGCAGGCCGGACGTTACCTGCGCGACCATCTCTGGCAGGGCTTCAACGCGGACGAGGACGGACGCCGGGTGTTCGACGGCGTCTATACGCATGTCGCGGGCATCGGCAAAGTGTTCCACAACACCCCGTTCGGCCAGCCGTTCCGCACCCGCACCTGGCACGAGGATCATGATTTCCCCGAAGTGGCGTTCCCGTTCTCGGCGGCGCCGATGGACGATCCGCTGACGGGCCTGTCGGGTTCGGTGATGCGCGGAGACGCGACGGACCCGAAACTGATCGAGACCAACACCTCCACCGAATACTGGCAGAAAGGCGCGTCGCTGCTGCACACCGATCCGCTGGGGCAGCGCGATGTGGAGCCGCCGGCCAACGTGCGGACCTTCCTGATCGCCGGGTCCCAGCATGCCGGCAAGGCGGGCATGCCGCGCGACGCCGGCCCGTGCGCGCATCCGCGCAACTGGCACGACCCGATGCCCGCGGTGCGGGCGCTGCTGGTCGCGCTGGACGCGTGGGTGGCGGAGGGCAAGGACCCTCCGGCGTCGCGTGTGCCGCGGATCGCGGACGGCTCGCTGGTGCCGGCGGATCGCGTGGCGTTCCCGGCGATCCCTGGCATGGTGCGCCCGAAAAACGCCTGCGACGCCGCGCCGCTCGGCGACTGGACCGATCCGAAGCCGGCCGAGCGGCGGTATGGCGCGCTGGTGCCGCAGGTTGATGCCGATGGAAACGAAATCGGCGGGATAAGGCTGCCGGACATCGCCGTACCGCTGGGGACGTTCACCGGCTGGAACGTCTACAAGGCGCCGTATCCGGACGGTGAGCTGGCGGACCGCGACGGGTCCTTCCTGGCCTTCGCGGCGACCGAGGCGGAACGCGGCGCGGACCCGCGCGCATCCCTGGCGACACGCGGCGAGCGGTCCGGCCGGCTGAAGGCCGCGGCCGAGGCGCTGCGCGCCGACCGGCTGCTGCTGGCGGAGGATGCCGCGACGTTCGGCTAGTGCGCCTCAGTCAGTGCGGCGGAACGCCAGCAAGGGCAGCAGCGGCGCGCTGGAGATCAGCGAAACCACCGCCCAGTAGCCGGACAGCGACAGCATCCCTTGCGCATGCAGCCCTGCCGACAAGGTGCCGGCCGCGAAGGCCAGGTCCCACAGCGGCGCGGAGAAGGTGAACAGCACCGCCTGGCGCTCGACCGGCAGGCGCTGTTGGACGGTGGTGAACCATGCGGCGGTCGACACGATCTCGGGGATTCCGGCCAGAGCCAGCAGCAGCATCGCCTGCGGCGCCGATTGCGCGCAGAGCAGCAGGAGATGGACCCCGCCCTCCAGCAGCCCGGTGGCGAGGCTGAGCGTATAGGCCGAAACATGGCGCAACAGCCGGCCTACGAACACGGCCGAGACGAGGGCCCCGATCAGCGCGCCCACACCCTGCGCGGCCAAGAGCAGGGTCCAGGCCGAATCCGATCCGCCGAACCAGTCCTGGTTGGCCCAGAACAGGAAAGGCCGAAGCCCGCCCATCATGACGCTGTAGGTCACCGCCGCGACCAGCAGGCCGGCGATCTGCCCGTCCTTCAGGAGCGACAGGAACATCCGCACGCCGCCGGTCCGGTCACGCGCCTTTCTGCCGCCGGCGAAGGGCAGTGCGACCAGCCGCAGCACGGCCGTGGCCGCGGCCATGGTCATCAGGGCGAACAGCGCGAACGCCGTCTCGGCCCCCACGGCGGTCACCATCCCGCCCAGCGCCGGCCCCACGACCTTCGCCGCTCGGTCCGCCACGGAATAGAGCGTGTTGCCCGCCATCTCCCGCCCCGGCGGCGTGACGGGTGCACGCAACGCCAGCAGGCCAGGCGTGACGAACAAGTCCAGGGTGCCGATCGCGGCGATCAGCGCTTGCAGGAGCGGCAGGCTGCCGGCCCAGGGCAGGCTCGCGGTCAGCAGCGCCTGCACGCCCATTGCCACGCTTGCGACCCGCACCGGACCGGCGCGGCGCAACAGCGCTCCGGCCAAGGGGGCGAGGACGACCTTGGGCAACACGCGCAACCCCAGGCTGACGACCAGCGCCATGCCGTTGCCGAAACGGTCAGCGACCAGGATCGGCAGCGCCGCGATAACGCACCAGCTCGCGAGATTGTTCAGCAGCAGCGCCAGCCAATAGCCGCGGAACCCCGGCGCGCGCAGAAGGGACATCCAGGGATTCACGGGCGATGATGCCCGGGCGGAACGGCGGCGACGGGAGACAAGAGAGGCGGTCCAGGCGATCAGTGACCGCGTGGCTGCGCCAGAATGGCGCGGATGGCAATATCAGGCGATCACGCCGAGACCTGTGCTCCGGCATAGGGGCAGGCATGGCGCTTCTTGCGCGCGGCCACCGCATAGGCGCCATAGGCGCGATTTGGCCGGCTGTTCGGCTCGACGATCGTGTCGTGATAGGCCTCCCACTGCGCGTCGGTCAGCGCCTTGGGGCCCGGGGTGACGGCCATCCGTTCCAGCGTCTCGTTGGCATAGCAGTCCCGTGGCATCGGCTGTACCTGCGCCAGCGGATAGTCCGCGCGGATACGGATCGGGCTGTGGCTGCGGGTGAAGCGCATGTTCACGAACAAGGGGCCGAACCAGCGGTCGGTCTCGACGATCCCCTCGAACAGGCACACCCCGCCCGCGCCCGGCATGTTGGCAGGTGCGCGGACCAGCAGGTGCCAGTCGGGCGCGGTCTCGGCGATCAGGCCGGTCCACATCTGCAGGGCGCCCGGCTCCGGCAGCGCCGTCAGGAATGGCGGCGAGCAGCCCTTCAGCGCGGCCGGGGCGACGGCGTCAAATTCCGCCATGTAGTCCGGCAGTTGCGCCGAGGGCTGCAGCGGCATCCAGTCCGGCGCCGCGTCGCAGCGCCAGAAGACCTCGGAACCGTCCCACAGCAGCTCCAGGTCGATGGGCGCGAAAACCCACCAGCCGAACGCCGTGGCGCTCGTCACTGCCTCGCAGTACCGGACCGCTCGCATC
>NZ_DASZTJ010000028.1:0-8336 GCF_035548235.1 Rhodopila sp. | reverse complement strand
AGCTTTTGGCCCTGCAGATCAACAACGAGCAGGTGCTGGCCAAGCAGCTCCAGGCGACCAACGACCGCTTCCGCGTGGGTGAGATCACCCGCACCGACGTCGCCCAGGCCGAGGCCGCGCTGGAAGGCGCACGCGCGACGCGGGAGACGGCGGAAGGCAACCTTGCCACTGCCCGCGCCACCTTCGTGCAGGTGATCGGCTATTATCCCCCGGACGACCTGGTGGAGCCGCAGCCCCTGGTCCTGCCGATCAAGTCCGAACAGGCCGCGTCGCAGCTCGCCTCGGTCAACAATCCGAGCGTCATCAACGCGCTGTTCAACGATGCGGCGGCGAAGGACGCGGTCGATGCGGCGTTCGGCGCGCTGCTGCCGCAGGTCAGCCTGCAGGGCCAGGCCTTCCAGCAGAACAACGCCGCCGCCCGCAGCACGACCGCCAACGGGTACGAGGTGCTGGCGCAGGTCTCGGTGCCGCTCTACCAGGGCGGGTCCGAATATTCCGCCGTCCGCCAGGCCCGCCAGACGGAGCAGCAGAGCCACCGGCTGATCGAGGACGCCCGCCGCACCGCC
This sequence comes from Rhodopila sp., assembly GCF_035548235.1. Classification (GTDB taxonomy): domain Bacteria; phylum Pseudomonadota; class Alphaproteobacteria; order Acetobacterales; family Acetobacteraceae; genus Rhodopila. The sequence continues at coordinate 7,770 of NZ_DASZTJ010000028.1, read as the reverse complement.
ATCCAGAACGCGGTCAATGCCTGGGACACGCTGACCGCGGCGAAGGCCTCGGCCGACAGCACCCGAGCGGCGATCCAGGCGAACGAGGTGGCGCTGGAAGGCGTGGAGCGGGAGGCGATCGTCGGCAGCCGCACCACGCTCGACGTGCTGAACGCGCAGCAGGCGCTGCTGAACTCCCGCGTGACGCTGGTGCAGAACCTGGCCCAGGTCATCACCGCCTCCTACCAGGTGGCGGCGGCGATCGGGCGGCTGACCGCGCGCGACCTGCACCTGCCGGTGCCTTTGTATGACGAGACGGCCTATTACAACGCGGTCAAGGACCGTTGGGCCGGTCTCGGCGACTACGCGACCGATCAGCCGAACCGCTGAAGCACGAGGATGGTTACAGACTGATGGCCTCTCCACCGCCCGCACCCCCTCATTCCCCACAAGCGGATCCTTCCATGGAGGAGATCCTCGCCTCCATCCGCCGCATCCTCAACGAGGAGCCGGCAGCCGACGACGCGGCGGCACCGGCGGCGGATCCGGACGACGGCGTGCTGGTGCTGGACAAGTCGATGATGCTGGACCCATCGGGTGAACCCCAAGCCGGCCCGGCCGAGGGGCAGGAGGCCGTTCCGCAAGGCTCGCCGCAGGGCGACCTTGAGGACATGGCGCAGACCGAGCCGGCGGATGACGCCGCACCGGCCGACCCGTCCCCTGCTGTCGACGCACCTGTGCCCGGCGCCCCCGACCTGGTGGCCCCCGAGGCCGCGGCCGCCGCGGCCACCGCAATGGGCACGCTGATGCGCACCCTGGCGGCGGACCGCCGGCCCAAGGTCTGGGCGGAAGGCCCGACGCTGGAGGACATGGTCCGCGCCACCCTGCGCCCGCTGCTGAAGGAATGGCTGGACACCAACCTGCCCCCGATCGTGGAGCGTCTGGTGCGCGCCGAAATCGAAAGGGTCGTCGGCCGCGTCATTCCCTGATAAACCGCGCCTCCTTCGCATACGCGAAGTGATGTGCGGGAGTGTGTGATGACGCTGGACAGCCGGTTCGCGCCGGCCGAGGTTGAGCCTCGGCTCTACGAGGAATGGGAAAGCGCGGGGAAATTCGCCTGCGACCCGGACTCGAACGCGCAGCCCTTCACCATCATGATCCCGCCGCCGAACGTAACCGGCAGCCTGCACATGGGTCATGCGCTGACCTTCACCATCCAGGACACGCTGGTCCGCTACCGGCGCATGCAGGGCCGCGACGCGCTGTGGCAGCCGGGCACCGACCATGCCGGCATCGCCACGCAGATGGTGGTGGAGCGCCTGCTGGCGACCGAAGGCAAGGACCGCCGGACCATGGGCCGCGACGCGTTCCTGGAGCGGGTCTGGCAGTGGAAGGCGGAATCCGGCGGGGCCATCACCCGCCAGTTGCGCCGCCTCGGCGCCTCCCTGGACTGGCCGCGCGAGCGGTTCACCATGGATGCCGGCCTGTCGGTCGCGGTCCGGGAGACGTTCGTCAGCCTCTACCGCGACGGGCTGATCTACCGCGACCGCCGGCTGGTGAACTGGGACCCGAAGCTGCTGACCGCGATCTCGGACCTGGAGGTCGAGAATCGGGAGGTCAAAGGCCATCTCTGGCACATCCGCTACCCGATCGAGGGGGAGCCGGGCGCGTCCATCATCGTCGCCACCACCCGCCCGGAGACGATGCTGGGCGACACGGCCGTCGCGGTACACCCGGACCATCCGGTGCTGGCGAAGTTCATCGGCAAGCGGGCGATCCTGCCGCTGGTCGGCCGCTCCATCCCGATTGTCGGCGACGACTACGCGGACCCCGAGAAAGGCACCGGCGCGGTGAAGATCACCCCCGCGCACGACTTCAACGATTTCGAGGTCGGACGGCGGCACGACCTGCCCATGCCCTCGGTCCTGGACAAGCAGGCCAACGTCACGCTGGCGGAGATCGAGGACGTGCTTGCGTCCATCCCCGGCGTCGCCGATCCCGCCTTCGTCCGCACCCTGGCCGGCCAGTCCCGGTTCGCCGCCCGCTCCGCCATCGTGGCGGAGCTGGAACGGCTGGAACTGCTGGACAAGGTGGAGCCGCACACGCACCAGGTGCCGCACGGCGATCGCGGCGGCGTGCCGGTCGAGCCGCTGCTGACCACGCAATGGTACTGCAATGCCGGCGAACTGGCGAAGCCGGCGATCGCGGCGGTGGAGAGCGGCAAGACCGTCTTCGTGCCGAAGCAATGGGAAAACACCTTCTTCGCCTGGATGCGCGACATCCAGCCCTGGTGCATCTCCCGCCAGCTTTGGTGGGGCCATCGCATCCCCGCCTGGTACGGCCCCGACGGCCAGTGCTTCGTCGCGCATGACGAGGCCGAGGCGAAAGCGCAGGCCCAGGCGCATTACGGCCGCGCGGAGGCGCTGGCGCAGGACGAGGACGTGCTGGACACCTGGTTCAGCTCCGGCCTCTGGCCGTTCTCCACCCTGGGCTGGCCGGAGAAGACGAAGGAGGTCGCCCGCTACTACCCCGGCGACGTGCTGGTCACCGGGTTCGACATCATCTTCTTCTGGGTCGCGCGCATGATGATGCTGGGCCTGCGGATGATGGGCGACGTGCCGTTCCGCACCGTCTACATCCACGGCTTGGTGCGCGACGAGCAGGGCCGGAAGATGTCGAAGACGACCGGCAACGTCATCGACCCGCTGGCGCTGATCGAGACGTACGGCGCCGACGCGCTCCGCTTCACCATCTGCGCCCTGACCGGCCCCGGCCGCGACGTGAAGCTGGGCGAGACCCGCGTCAACGACTATCGCGGCTTCATCACCAAGCTGTGGAACGCCGCCCGCTTCTGCGAGATGAACGGCGTGGCACCCGACGCGGGCTTCGATCCGGCCTCGGCGAAGCTGCCCCTGGACCGCTGGCTGCTGGACGCCGCCAACACGGCGCTGGCCGAGGCCACGGCGGCACTGGAGGCGTATCGCTTCGACGAGTATGCCGCCGCGGGGTATCGTTTCGTCTGGAACACGTTCTGCGACTGGTTCCTGGAGCTCGCCAAGCCGCTGCTGGCCGAGGGCGCCGATCCGGCCGACGCGGCCGAGGTGCGCGCGACCGCCGCCCATGTCCTGGGCCTGGTGCTGCAGATGCTGCACCCGGCGATCCCGTTCGTGACCGAGGAACTGTGGGACCGTTTCGGCTACGGTCCAGCCGGCAGCCTGATCGGCACGGCCTGGCCCTCCGCATCTCCTGTCGCCGGCGCCGAGGACGCTCGGGTCGAGCTGGACTGGGTGGTGCGATTGATCGGGCTGGTCCGTTCCGTTCGCAACGAGATGAACGTGCCGCCGTCCAAGACCTCGCCGATCCTGCTGCGCGATGCCCCGCCGGCGGCGATGGATCGGGTGGATCGCTGGATGGAGGCGATCCGCCGGATGGCGCGCGCATCCGACGTGCGGGTGCTGTCCGGCGACGTGCCGAAAGGGTCGGCGCAGGCGGTACTGGATGAAACCACCGTGGCGCTGCCGTTGGAGGGCTTGATCGACCTGGCCGCGGAACGGACGCGCCTGGCGCGGGAACGCGACAAGCTGGCAGCCGAGGCGAAGAAGACGGAAGCCAAGCTGGCCAACGCCGACTTCGTCCGCCGCGCGCCGGAGGAGGTCGTTGCCGAAAACCGCGACCGCCTTGCGACCGCCCGTTCGGAAATCGCGCGGCTGCAGGCGGCGTTGGAGCGGCTGGCTTAGGCTGCTCCACGTCGGGGACGGCGCGGCTGTGACCGCCGGTCGTTTCGCACGGAGATGTCCGCTGCGCGGGAGGGCACGGTGGTCACGGAGTCGTTGCTCCTTTGTCCCGGGCTGCGTTCGTCTTTGATGGCATCGATGGTTTTGATGCGCTTCGCGCTTGAAAACCGCCGGCTGTGCTTCGCTGGGGATCGCGGCCTGGTCGTGACCCGCTAAAGCTGGCGCAAGCGAATTGGGCGGCCAGGCCCGCAGCGCCCGGAGCCGTTCGATCGGCCGACCCAAACTCAGCCAATGACCGTCGGCGACAAGCATGGTCCAGCCAAGATCAACAGAAAGAAAGCCGCCAGGCCCTCGAAGATTCGCGAGCCGGCCGCTTCCTGAACTTTGAATCGACGCATGCTCCACGCCGATGCAATCCAACTAAAGCCAAGCATCGCCGGCGCTTCCGGAAGCACCGCCGGGGTTTCGCCGATGCGTGGAGCGACAGCCAGCATCCGCACTGTGCCCAGCACGCAAATACGACGGATGCGCAGGCGAGGGCCGCTCCAACGAACTTCCATGGCCGGTCATGCCAAACGATCGGGGCGGTTTCAGCCGCTCGGATCATGGCACACGGCTTCGATGTTGTTGCCGTCCGGATCCAGAACGAAGGCCGCGTAGTAACTCGCGTGGTAGTGCGGTCTCAGCCCGGGCCTGCCGTTGTCGCGACCACCCGCCGCCAATGCTGCGGCATAAAAATCCTCCACCTGCTTCCTCGTGGAAGCGGTGAACGCGACATGGACGGGACCTGACGGTTTGTTGCCAGATCCGATCCAGAATGACGGCTTTCCGCTCTGACCGAACCCTGCATGCGCGCCCGCACCCGTTTCTTGCCCGCTTACCTCCATCACCACCGTGATATCCAGCGGCTCGAGCGCTTGCGTGTAGAAGTTCCGGATACGGGCGAAATCCGACACGGTCAGGCCAATGTGATCCAGCATTCTGATCTCCCCGGAACAGACCTCGCCACCATCATCATGGTGATGAATGCGCGCATCACCTTGACCGAGGTCAAAGTTTACTGAAATCCAGCCGGAAGCCTGCAATCACTTGGCGAGTTGGGTTTCGACCGCGTCGTCGCCGCGGCTACGGGCCGGCCCGGCTGCCAGCCCGCCGACATGCTGCGCCTCTCGGTGCGAACGGGAGGGGCTCAGATGGCCGCACCGGTCAAGCGAGGCGCCATGAATGCCCTGAGCGTCCCCCCCCTGGACGCTCCCCTTGGGCGCTCCCCCTGGGCGCTCCCCCTGGCGCTCCCTTGGGCGCTCCCCTGGGGCGATCTCCTTGGGACGACCCTGGGCGACGGCATCGCCAAGACGGCTCCGTGGACACCGTGCGTTCCTCAAGCCCGCACAGCGGGCGCCTCCGTGCGCGCCCCGCGACCCGCTCGACCCTGTCCCGGAAAATGCGGTCCTTTGGACACCCAACCCATTGACTTCCCGGGATTCGCTCCCTAATGTCCCCGAACCCTCCTAAAAATCGGTCGCCCGTGCTCCGCGCACCCCATGCGACCGGCCTCTAACTTCCATCCGGCTGCTGACCGCGCGAAACCCCGCGCCCCCTGGCACGAGTCTGTCCCGCGGCCCCCAGCCTTCTCACCCCCAAGGCCCCTCACGCATGCATCTTGCGGAACTGAAGAAGAAGTCACCCGCCGAACTGGTGAACTTCGCCGAATCCCTCCAAGTCGAAAACGCGTCCTCCCTGCGCAAGCAGGACATCATGTTCGCGATCCTGAAGAACCTCGCGGACAACGACCAGGCGATCTACGGCGAGGGCACGCTGGAAATCCTGCCCGACGGGTTCGGCTTCCTGCGCTCCCCGGAAGCGAACTACCTGCCGGGTCCCGACGACATCTATGTCTCCCCCAGCCAGGTCCGCCGCTTCGGCCTGCGCACCGGCGACACCGTGGACGGCCAGATCCGAGCGCCACGGGACGGCGAGCGGTATTTCGCGCTGCTGAAAGTCGACCAGGTGAATTTCGAGGCGCCGGATTCCGTGCGCCATCGCGTCAACTTCGACAACCTGACGCCGCTCTACCCCGAAGAGCGGCTGAAGATGGAGAACGAAACCTTCCAGTCGGTCGCCAAAGGCCCGCAGAAGGATTTCACCCCCCGCGTCATCGACCTGATCACCCCGATCGGCAAGGGCCAGCGCGCGCTGATCGTCGCGCCGCCGCGCACCGGCAAGACGGTGATGCTGCAGAACATGGCCTCCGCCATCGCCGCCAACCACCCGGAAGTCTTCCTGATCGTGCTGCTGATCGACGAGCGGCCCGAGGAAGTCACCGACATGGCCCGCAGCGTGAAGGGCGAGGTCGTGGCCTCCACCTTCGATGAGCCGGCGACGCGCCATGTGCAGGTCACCGAGATGGTGCTGGAGAAAGCCAAGCGCCTGGTCGAGCACAAGCGCGACGTGGTGATCCTGCTGGACTCGATCACCCGCCTGGCGCGCGCCTACAACACCGTGGTGCCGTCATCGGGCAAGGTGCTGACCGGCGGCGTCGACGCCAACGCCCTGCAGCGCCCCAAGCGCTTCTTCGGCGCGGCCCGCAACATCGAGGAAGGCGGCTCGCTGACCATCATCGCCACCGCGCTGATCGACACCGGCAGCCGCATGGACGAAGTGATCTTCGAAGAGTTCAAGGGCACCGGCAACAGCGAGATCATCCTGGACCGCAAGCTGTCCGACAAGCGCACCTTCCCCGCCATCGACATCACCAAGTCCGGCACCCGCAAGGAAGAGTTGCTGGTGGAGCGTGGAACGCTGTCCAAGATGTGGGTGCTGCGCCGCATCCTGAACCCGATGGGCACCACCGATGCGATGGAATTCCTGCTGGACAAGCTGAAATACAGCAAGACCAACAACGATTTCTTCGATGCCATGAACACCTGAGCCTCGGGACGGCCGTTCAGGATCGCTCGCGCAACTGTGCGATCCTGACTGGTTCGTCAAGGAACGCCGAGAGCCTACGTAACGCTTCCACATAGGCCGCCGCCGCACATGCCGCCTTGGATTGGCCTCGAACTGCCCTCTGGCGCGCGGCCCGGATGAAAGGAGCGAACCATGCCTCTTGGACGTGAAGCCCGCGCGAAGCTGGAAGACACCCAGGCCCAGGTCTCGCGCCTGCGCGCGCAGGTCGAGGCGTTGGTGAAGGAGATCGGCCCCTCGGTCTCCCATGTCGCCAACCGGACCGGTTCCGCCTTGTCCGAGGCGACGGGCATCACCCGCGAACAGGCGAAGGCCGCGCTGGGCGAGGTCACGCTGGCCCAGGTCGGCCTGGTCGTCGTCGCGGCAGCGGTCGGCTGGGCGATCGGACGCTTCTCCCGCTGACGCATGCGTATCTACCGCCTTCTGCAGGTCGCCCTGCAAGCCGAAAGCCTGCGCTGGCGGAGTATGGCGAGCCGCATCGTGATGCGGATCATCTTCGCATGCCTGTCGCTGGTGTTCCTGATCGGCGTGCTGACGTTTGCCCACCTCGCCGCCTGGGTCTGGCTGCGCGGCGCGGAGGGTTTCAACGCCTATGCGACGGCGGGGATCCTGGGCGGCGCCGATCTGGCGATCGCGGTGGGATTCCTGCTGCTGGCCTCACGGTCATCGCCCAGCCGGGTAGAGCTTGAAGCGCTGGAGGTCCGCAGGCGCGCGCTGCAGAGCGTCAGCGCGACGTTCAGCCTGGGCCAGATGGCGATCCCGTTGTTCCGGATAATCAACAGCCTGCTGCGCCGGGGACGGGAGTAGGTCCGCCGGGTCCTGGCCCCCGTCGTGGTCGGGCTTGGCCCGACCATCCACGACTTCCTCTCCACCGGGTGATGGGTCAGTTTCGAATATCCGGTTTCGACCCGTGGGGTGCTGCTGGCCGCGGAGCACGCGATCATCAAGGCGGTCATTCGCCTGGTCGAGACTGCCGTCGGGTTGTGCAGGTTGGTCCGTCGGGGCCAGCTTGGTGGGGGGTTGTCGGCGGGATCGGAGTCCCGTGGAAATGGAACCGCAAAGCACGCCGAACACGCAAAGTCCGCCGACTGCT
>NZ_DASZTJ010000027.1:0-20655 GCF_035548235.1 Rhodopila sp. | reverse complement strand
ACATAAAACTGCGGGCCACCGGACGGGGGTCCGGTGGTCCGCGGCCTAGAGCCAGCGTCCGCCTATCGGGTGAAGTTGGACGCGTGCAGTGACGTGACGTCCTGGAACGTGACCTTGGTGCCGTCGGTCAGGGAGACGGTCACGGACCCGTTATGGACTGTCTGATGCGACAACGCGTAGTCAACCTCGTGCGGGCCGTAGCCCTGCAGGTTGATCTTGATGTCGTTGGGGTCGAAAATACCCGTGACCAGCGTGTTGCCGCCGTCGTGGTGGTTCTGCTTGACGAATTCGAACACGTTCGACCCGAAGCCGGCCTGGATGGTCGAGTGACCTGACCCGCCGACAAACGTATCGTTGCCGATCCCACCAATCAGCAGGTCATGACCGGAACCGCCGACGAGCGTGACGTTGCCATAGGATGCGGCGGCGGAGAGGGTTTCGGCGCCCTTGCCGGCGACCAGAAGCTGGTCCGCGCTGCCCGTGGCGAACAACTGGTCGCCCTTGCCGCCGCCCACCAGCGTCGCCGCGCCGTCGCCGGCCACGAGGAAGTTGTTGCCTCCGCTGCCGCCGATGACGAGTTGCTTACCGGTTGGCCCGGTGGCTCCGAAATACGTGTCGCTGCCCGCGCCGCCGACGACCGTGGCGCCACCCTGGCCGCCCAGGAAGAGCAGCTTGCTGGCGTCGCCCTCCACGAAGATCGATTTCGACGACGTGGCGTCGATGGTCTCGGCGCCGGATCCGGCCACCACCGTATCGTCGCCGGCCGACGTGACGACGTCCTGGCCGGAGCCCAGGATGATCGCGTTGTGGCCGCCGCCGGCAGCGACGGAATCATTGCCGCTTCCCGATGCCACAATGAAATCATTGCCGTTGCCGGAATTCAGCGACCAGGCCCCGCTGCCGCTGGTCAAGAACCGATCGTTCCCGCCGCCGGCGACCACCGTCCCCGAACCCGACACCGCGATGAACGTCAGGCTGGTCTCGATGCCCGACAGGATCATCTCGTTGCTGGCGCCGGAGCCGAAGACGATCGCCTGGCCAGGCTTGGTGACCAGATCGACGGTATACGAATGGGGCAGCACGACGAGGGGCGAGACCGACTGGACATAAGCGCCCGAGGTCCCCGGGGGAGGCGGGGTCGGAGGACCATTGGTATCGAGCGTCTCTACCAGCTTCCCCGAGGCGAGTTCGCTGTTGATCTTGGCTGCGACTTGCTGCGCTAGAATAAAGTTCGCTGTAGAATCGAAGTTAAGCGTGATCGGCGTATTGCCAGTACCGGTAACTGTAACGGACGAAACCATAACGGGTGATCCTCCATCCTGGGACGCGGGATGCGCCGTGGTCGTGGAGGAACTCTCTCATGCAATCGGACGAGGTTCGAGCGCAGGATTATTACCGTTTCCCCAACCGGAAATCGAAATTTTGGGACGAATGCACAACCGGAGCGGATTTGATTACAGGGCCAGACTGTACACTATGTTGCGATCTCACCATTTTCTCTTGTGTTACGTGTATGAGATCGAAATTACACACGCTTTAAATCAAAGTAACACATTTAGAGGTATTCCGTAATAGACAGCCCCATTTGTTTCCGATTGACACTTGAAGTGTAGATTTAGAAACAATCAAAAATGGGAGGAATCCCATCCAGTCGCCACTCACGGCGGCAAAATCACGAACTTGTGATGATGCGCTGCACTAACAGGGCGGCCTTCCCGGCTACCACTTCGGCGCTGTCGCCCGGTTTGTAGATCGACGATCCGACGCCAAAGCCGGCCGCACCTGCCGCCAGCCAGGGTTGCATGTTGCCGGCCTCGATCCCGCCAACGGGCAAGACCTGTGTCCCGGCCGGCAGAACCGCCCGCATGGCCCGCAGCATCGCCGGGTTCGCGCCCTCCGCGGGGAACAGCTTCAGCGCGTCCGCCCCGGCATCGAGCATGGCGAAGGCCTCGGCGGGGGTGAAGAAGCCGGGGACGGCGAGGAGGCCATGTTGCTTCGCCGCCCGCACCACCGCCGCATCGGCGTGCGGGGTGACGATCAGCCGCCCGCCCGCCTTCGCGACGGCGGCCACATCGGCCGGAGACATCACCGTGCCGGCGCCGATCAGCAACCGGTCCCCGAACGCCTCCGTCAATGCGCCGATGCTGGCGAGCGGGTCGGGGGAATTGAGCGGCACCTCGACGATGGCCAGCCCGGCCGCCTGCAGGGCGAGCGTGATTCCGACCACCTCGTCCGGCCGGACGCCGCGCAGGATCGCGATCAGCCTGCAGCGGCCCAGCCAGGGCGCGAGGCCATGGGAGTCAGCCATGGGGAGACCGTTCCTTCTGCATCAGGACCATGACGCGTGGTCGGCGATCTTCCAGAGACCCCTGGCCGCGGCCTCCCCGTCATGGCGTTCGGCGAAACCGCCGCAGGCCGCGATCGCCTTGGCGTAGAGCGCCGTCAATTCGGGTGCCCCGATCACCTGCACCACCGCCCCAGCCTGTCCGGCCAGCGCCGCTCGGACTTCATGGCCCACCAGGATGCCGGACAGATAGGCGGGTGCGTCGGTCTCGGACAGGCGGCCGGCCAGCGTCTCGGCCCGCACGCCGAACAGATGGTGCAGCAGCCCGCCCGGATCGGCCGACCGCATCACGCCCGCGTCGAACGGCGCCCCGTCCGACGGACCGTCGCGCATCATCCGGGCGAGGATCGTGTGACCGCGCAGCGCGGCGAAGGTCTCGCCGGTCATGTGTGTCGCGAACCCGGTGATCCGGCCATCCCGCACGCGCACCCATTTGGAGTGCGTGCCGGGCAGGCAGGCGATGCCCCCGTCCCGCAGCAGGGGGTCGACGCCCATCACCTGCGTCTCCTCGCCGCGCATCACCTCGGCGATGCCGGAATCGTCCTGACCCGACACGCCGGGCACCAGCTTCACCCGTGCCCAATCGAAGCCGATATCGCTCAACCCGGCGGCAAGTTCGGCGGGGCCGACCGGACAGGGGGCGTAGGGCGCCTCTCTCCAGCCCTGGCGGCTGCCGATCATGCCGGAGAGCAGGACATGCTCCTCCCCAGCAGCCAGCCAGGGGCCGATCTCCTCGCGCAGCGTGTCGCCGAAGCGGCCGTCCGGAACATTCATGATGCCGCGCTGGCTGGTGCGGCGGTCACGGATCGCGCCGTCGTGCGCGATGCGGAACGCCCGGAAGCGCGTGGTGCCCCAATCGACGCCGATCATGGTGATTCCTCCCGCTTTCGCGTCCAGCATAATGCAGGTCGGCGCGATTGGCCCAGGGGAGAGTGATTGGGAGAGTGATTGGGAGAGTGATTGGGGGAGAGAGTGATTTCAGGAGAGTGGGTTCAAGCAAGGGGTGGGGACAGGTCGGCAGCGGTCCGATCAACCAGGCCGATCCCGCCGCGATGCTGCATCGCAGCGTGATCGGTGAAGCAACACGTGCATCCGAGCGGCCGACGCCGTATCAAGCCGCGCCCCTTGCCCGATTCCGGAGTCGCCTGATGGCGGAAGCCCTGACTGTGGATTGTTTGCAGATGCCGCATGGATTTTTCACCCGCCGCGGTGGAGTGTCCTCGGGTCCATTTGCATCCTTAAATTGTAGCCTTAGCAGTCCGGACGACCGGGACGCGGTCATGCGCAACAGGGCCTTGGTCGCCGACCGCCTGGGCCTGCCGATGGATCGGCTTCTGGGCCTGCGGCAGGTGCATGGCGACCGGACAGTGACGGTCACCGACCCCTGGGCGGTCGGGGCAGGTGAGGCGGCGGATGCGATGGTCACCGATCGGCCGGGTCTCGCATTGGGCATCGTCACCGCCGACTGCGCGCCGGTCCTGTTCGCCGACGCTTCGGCCGGCGTCATCGGCGCGGCGCATGCCGGTTGGCGCGGCGCGGTCGGCGGCATCATCGAGTCCACCCTGACCGCCATGCAGCGCCTCGGCGCCCGGGTGGAGGCCATCGCCGCGGCGATCGGCCCCTGTATCGGCCAGGCGTCCTATGAGGTCGGGCCGGACCTGCGTGCCGAGGTGCTGGCCCACGATGCCGGGCATGAGCGATTTTTCGGGTCTGGGCAGCGGGCGGATCGCTGGCAGTTCGACCTGGCCGGATACTGCGCCATGCGACTGCAAGAGGCGGGTGTGACCCAGGTCACGATCACCGGTTGCGATACGTTGGCAGATGAGGCGCGGTTCTTCAGCCACCGCCGCCGTACGCTGGCGCAAGCCGGACCGATCGGCCATCAGATCTCGGCTATCAGTCTGCCGTGAAACCCCCTTCCGGCGCGCGCCGCCATCTGCTTCAAGCCGCCGGATGATCGAGCGAGTCCTGGGCAGGGTGTTCCTGCCAATCTGTCTGCTGGCCATCTGCCTTGGACTGTCTTCCTGCGGGGACTACCCGGAACCGTTCCTGGGCAATCCGGGGGCGACCGCCCGCCGGCTGGCCAAGCCCCCCGCGCCCTTGCTGGCGGTCGCACCGGGTTCGGACACGCTGCTGTCCGACCAGGCCAACCAGGACCTGGCCAAGCAGCTTGCGACGGCACTGCAGGCGGTCGAGGTGCCGGCCATGGTCCGCACGCCGAAGAAGTCGGACTGGAAGCTGATCACCAAGGCCACCGAGACCGGCAACACGGTGCAGCCGGAATTCAGCGTCATCAGCCCGGAGGGGAAAGAAGAGGGCAAGGCGGTGGGCGAGCCGATCCCCACCGCCGAATGGGCCAAGGCGCCGCCGGCCTTGATGCAGCAGGTCGCAGCCGAGGCGGCGCCTCGGATCGGTGCGGTGCTGACCAGCATCCGGATCGCGCACGAGAAGGCGGATCCCAACAGCCTCTACAATCGCGCGGCCCGCGTCATGGTCGCCGAGGTGACGGGTGCGCCGGGCGACGGCGATGACGCGCTGACCAAACAGATGCGCGCGCGTCTCGCGGTGCTGGGGCCGGTGGTGCTGACGACTCCCACCAGCGCGGACTTCATCGTGAAGGGCACGGTGGCCGTGGTTCCGATCGCCGACCATAAGGAACGGGTGGAGATACAATGGAGCGTCCAGAACCCGGCGGGCCAGGAACGCGGGCGGGTCGTGCAGTTGAATGAAATCCCGGCCGGCACGCTGGACCACTACTGGGGCGACATCGCCGTGGTCGTCGCGACAGAGGCGTCCAACGGCGTCAACGACGTGATCAAGCGCCAGTCGGACCGGGAACCCGATCCGGCGGACGCGGCCAACGGGACCGCAGGCGGGTCGGCCGGTGCGGCGACCCCCGGTGCGGCGGCTCAAGGAGCAAGCCAGGGGGTGGCCCAAGGGACGGCCGCCGGGGTGGGCGGCCAGCCCGTCACAAACATCGCGGCCACCGCCGCGGACCCGTCCGTCACCGGACCAGCACGGTCGTCGGCGGCGACCGGCGGTCCCGTCCAGGCGAAAACGGCCGCGCCGCGTCACGAGCATCACGTCGCCACGAAGCCGGGAGCGGTCCACCACCGGTCGGTCGAGACGCCGCATGGGACGGCCAGGTCGTCCGAACATGCGACGCACGGGAAGACGGCTGAAAAGGAGGCGCACGGGAAGGCGACCGGGAATCACGCAACGAAGAAAAAGACGACGACCACGCCATAGAACGAGCACGCCGTAGACGACCTATCGCCGCCGCCGCATAATTCCCTCCGGCTTGCGGGCACAAAAAGGGGGAAGCGCCAGATGTCGTCACTGTTCGACCTGACCGGAAAGGTTGCGATCGTTACCGGTTCCACCAAGGGCATCGGCCTGGCGATCGCCACCCGCATGGCCGAACACGGCGCGACCGTGGTCGTCTCCAGCCGCAAGGCGGACGTCTGTGAGACCGTCGCCGCCGGCATCCGGGAAAAGGGCGGCAAGGCGGTCGCCATCCCCTGCCACATCGCCCGGAAAGAGGAGCTTCAGACCCTGGTCGACCGCACCGTCGCCGAATGCGGCGGGATCGACATCCTGGTGGAGAATGCCGGCATCAACCCTTACATGGGACCGGCGGCCGGCATGCCGGACGAGGCGTTCGACCGGGTGATGGCCGCCAATGTGCGGGGCAACGTGCAGCTCGCGAACATGGCCATCCCGCACATGGTGGCGCGCGGCGGCGGGTCGGTGATCATCATTTCCTCGATCGGCGGTCTGCGCGGCTCGCCGCAGCTTGGCGCCTATGCGATCTCCAAGGCGGCGGACATGCAGTTGGCGCGGAACATCGCCGTGGAGTGGGGACCGAAGAACATCCGCGCGAACTCGATCGCGCCAGGACTGGTACGGACGGATTTCGCCCGGGCGCTGTGGGAAAATCCGGTACTGTACCGCAAGCGCACCAAGGATACGCCGCTGCAACGGATCGGCGAACCCGACGAGATCGCGGGCGCGGCGATCTTCCTGGCTTCGGCCGCCGGCAGCTTCGTGACCGGGCAGACGATCGTCATCGACGGCGGCACGACCACCGGCACGGTCATTTCGAACGACGACTGATAACCGGGGCGGCGGAACGCCGCAGGACGAGAAGATCGTATCATCGGTGATGATCGTCAGCCCGCCCGCGCGACGGCGACCTCGGCATGCCGATGCCGATCATGTGGGCGATCTCCCGGATCCTGATCGATCACAGGCTGGCGTCAAGCGAGACATGTCCGCTTGGCCGCCGCGTCCTGCCGGACCTAGTCTGTCCGCATGGACCCGCTCTTCCCCCACGCAGCCTTCCACCTTCCGCCCGGTGTCACCCATGTCTGCGCCGGCGGCGAGACCGCGGCCCTGCGCAGCCATGACGCCGCGATGCTGCGATATCTCGCCGACAAATCCTCGGGCTTCCCCGGCCGTTCCGCGCAAGACGCGCAGGTCGAGGCCGCCCGCGCCGACGTCGCTCGGCTCTGGGGCGTTCAGGCCGGCGATATCGGCTTCGTCAGCAACGTGGCCGAGGGCGTCTCGATCGTCGCCGAAAGCCTCGATTGGAAACCGGGGGAGTCGATCGCGATCGATGCGGACGAGTACCCGTCGGTCGTCGGTCCCATCGCGCTGCGGCGCGACCCGCCGGTCCGCCTGCTGCAGGCCCGCGGCCCGGAGCCTGACCGGCTGGTCAAAGCCGCTGACGCCAGCACACGGATCATCGCCGCCAGCTATGTCTCCTACCTGACCGGGGAGCGCACCGATTTGCGCGCGTTGCGGGCCAGGGCGGATGAGCTGGGCGCGATACTGGTGGTGGATTTCACCCAGGCCTCGGGCTACCTGCCGATCGAGGCCTCGCTCGCCGATTTCGCCTTCTCCGCCTGCTACAAGTGGATGCTCGGCATCACCGGGGTCGCGATCGCCTATTGGAACCGGACCCGGCAACCGGCCTGGGCGCCGGCATCGGCGGGGTGGTACTCGTTCGCCCCGGGCAGCCGAGGCTATGATCCCACGCCGCTGCTGCGCGCCGACGCGATGCGCTTCACCCGCGGCAACCCGGCGCATTGCCCGATCTATGTGCTGAACAGCGCATTGTCGTTTCTGTCCGCGTACGACATGCAGGAGGTGCAGGCGCATGTGCAGACCCTGACCCAGGCGCTGCACGACGAGCTGAGCCAGCGGCAGTTCGTGCTGACGACACCCCGGTCGCCGGAACGGCATGGAGCAAGCGTGTGTTTCACTTCACCCGACGCGGCTGGGATCGTGGAGCGGCTGTTCCGGCGAGGGGTCTACGCCTGGAACGGGCAGGGCAGGGTGCGGGTCAGTTTCCACGGGTACAACAGCCTGGCGGATGTGGAGCGTACGGTGGCCGCGCTGGCGGCAGGGTGATGCGGCATCGATCCCGTCACGGCGGGCGAAGGCCCGCCATTTACGCCTGGCGGTGTCGATGCACGGGTGGGTCGTGGACGGCGGGCCTCCGCGCGCCGTGACGGGCGCCCTTGCTGCCTATGCCTCCAGCTCGTCAATGAACCCCGAGATCACGTCCAGCCCCTTGTTCCAGAACGCCGGATCCGACGCATCCAGGCCGAACGGGGCCAGCAGCTCTTTGTGCCGCTTCGTCCCGCCGGCCCGCAGCATGTCCAGGTATTTCGCCTGGAACCCCGGATGCCCGTTCTGGAACACCGAGTACAGCGCATTCACCAGGCAATCCCCGAACGCATAGGCGTAGACATAGAACGGCGAGTGGATGAAATGCGGCACATAGCTCCAGAACACGCTGTATTCAGGCGTGAACTCGAAGACCGGACCCAGGCTCTCGGTCTGCACCTGCAGCCATAGTTCGCCGATCCGTTCGGGCATCAGCTCCCCGCCGCGGCGTTCGTCGTGCAGCAGCGTCTCGAACTGGTAGAACGCGACCTGGCGGACGACGGTGTTCAGCATGTCCTCGGTCTTCGCCGCCAGCATGATGCGGCGCTGCTTGGGGTCCGCGCTGTCCAGCAGGGCGCGGAAGGTCAGCATCTCCCCGAACACGCTGGCGGTCTCGGCCAGGGTCAGGGGCGTGCCCGACATTAGCGGGCCCTGGGCCCCGGCCAGCACCTGGTGCACCCCATGGCCCAGCTCGTGCGCCAGCGTCATCACGTCCCGCGTCTTGCCGTGGTAATTCAGCAGCAGGTACGGATGCACCGACGGCACCGTCGGATGCGCGAAGGCGCCGCCCGACTTGCCGGGGCGCAACCGCGCGTCGATCCAGGGCCGGTCGAAGAAGCGGCGGCCGACATCGGCGAGTTCGGGACTGAACGCGGCATAGGCGTCCAGCACCCGCTTGCGCGCATCCGGCCACTCGATCCGCCGGTCGTCGTCGTTCGGCAGCGGCGCGTTGCGGTCCCAGTGTTGCAGCTTCTCCAACCCCAGCCACTTCGCTTTCATCTTGTAATAGCGGTGCGCCAGACGCGGATAGGATCCGCGGACCGCCGTCACCAGCGCGTCCACCACCTCGTCCTCGACCATGTTCGCGCGGTTGCGGAAGCTGCCGGGACGGGGATAATGGCGCCAGGTGTCCTCGATCTCCTTGTCCTTCGCCAGCGTGTTGGTGATCAGGGAGAACAGGCGGATCCGCTCGCCGAAGGCCGATCCGATGGCCTTGCCGGCAGCCTCCCGCACCGATCGGTCGCGGTCGGACAGCTTGTTCAGCGTGGCGCTGACGGTCAGTTCCTCCCCGCCCAGCTTGACCCGCATGGCGGCGACCGTCTCGTCGAACAGCCGGACCCAGGCGGCACTGGCGGTCAGGTCGCGCTCATGCGTCAGCCGTTCGAGGTCGTCCGAAAGCTGGTGCGGGCGGAACACCCGCAGGTCCCGCAGCCAGGGGCGGTAATGCGCCAGCGCCGGATCCGCCAGCTTGGCCTCCAGCAGCGCGTCGTCCATCCGGTTCAGTTCCAGCGAGAAGAAGATCAGGTCGCTGCCGACCGCAGTCACCTTCTCATTGACCGTCTGGTAGAAGCGGCCGATCGCCGGATCGGTGGAATCGCCGGCGAACAGCAGTTGCGCGTAGGAGGCGATGCGCCCCAGCAGCTCCTGGATCCGCTCGTATTCCCCGATCACCGCCGCCAGCGCCGGGCCGGTCAGCGCCGCCAGGGTCCCGGCGTGGGAGGATGCGAACGCCTTGGCCATGCGTTCGGCACGTTCCATGTCCGCCTTCACCTCGGCGCTGTCGGGCCCGGGATAGAGGTCGGAAAGGTCCCACTCGGGCAGCGCGGCGGCGGCACTCATATCGTTCATTGGGCGATCTCGGTCCTTGGCGGAAAAACGCTAACGCGTCATGTAAGCGACCCTCAGCCTGCGTCAAAGGGCTGCCGGAGGATGCGTGCGGACCCTGACCAAGATCTACCCCACTTGGCCCAACCTGGCCGCGATGATGTTCGACCGGGCGCATGCCTGGCCCGAACAGGCGATGCTGCGCGTGTTCCGCGACGGGGAATGGCGCGGGATCACCTGGGGGGCGTTCGGCCGGATGGCGGCGTCCTGCGCCCGCGGCCTGCGCGCCGCCGGGATCTCGGCCGGCGACCGCGTCCTGCTGTGCGCCGAGAACCGACCGGAATACCCCATCGCCGAGACGGCGCTGATGGCGATCCGAGCAGTGCCGGTCCCGGCGTATACGACGAACACGGAGGCGGACCAGGCGCATCTGCTGCGTGATTCCGGCGCGCGGGTCGCCATCGTCTCCAACGCGGACCTCGCCGCGCGGATCCGGGCGGCGGCGGAGCCGCTGGGTGGGTTGGAACGCCTGATCGTGATGGACTCGCCGCCTGCCGGCACGGTGGCCTGGGACAGCCTGGTGGCCGATCCGCGCCCGTTTGGCGACATCGCGGCCGAAGCGGCGCTGATCCCGCCGACCGCGCTGGCCTGCCTGATCTATACCTCCGGCACCGGCGGCGCGCCGCGGGGCGTGATGCTGCCGCATCGCTGCATCCTGTCGAACTGCGCCGGCGCGTTCGACCTGGTCCGCCCGCTGAAGTTGGAGAACGAGACCTACCTGTCCTACCTGCCGCTCTCGCACAGCTATGAGCATACGGTCGGCCAGTTCTTCCTGCTGAGCATCGGCACCGAGATCGTCTATTGCCGCGGCGTCGAGCACCTCGCCGCCGACATGCTGACCGTCCGTCCGACGCTGCTGACGGCGGTGCCGCGGGTGCTGGAGGTGATCCGCGCCCGTGTCCTGACGCAGGTCGGGCGGGAGAAGCCGTGGCGGCGGGCGCTGTTCGACCGCGCGCTGGCGATCGGCCTGAAGCGGATCGACAAGACGCCGCTGACGCTGTGGGAACGGCTGCTGGACCTGGTGCTGGACCGCCTGGTCCGCTCCAAGGTCCGGGCCCGCTTCGGCGGCCGGCTGATCGCCGCGATGTCCGGAGGCGCCAGGTTGGAGCCGGAGGTCGGGCGGTTCTTCCTCGCTTTGGGGATTCCGATCATGCAGGGCTACGGCCAGACCGAGGCGGGGCCGGTGATCAGCGCCAATCCCCCCGATGCGATTCGCATCGATACGGTCGGCACCGTGCTGCAAGGCGTGGACCTGAAGATCGCCGAGGACGGGGAAATCCTCGTACGCGGGGGACTGGTCATGGACGGATACTGGAACCGGCCCGAGGACACCGCCGCCGCGATCCGCGACGGCTGGCTGCACACCGGGGACATCGGCGAACTGGACCGGGGTTATCTGCGTATCACCGACCGCAAGAAGGACATGATCGTCCTGTCCGGCGGGGAAAACGTCTCGCCGGCGAAGATCGAGGGCATGCTGATGGCGGAGGCCGGAATCGCGCAGGCCGTGGTGGCCGGGGATGGGCGTAGCGGGCTGTGCGCCCTGCTGGTTCCGGCGGAGGGTTACGACGATGTGGCAGTGGCCATCGCCGTAAACAGGACTAATATGCGACTATCCGTCACTGAGCGGATTCGCAGGCACGCGATCGTTCCGGCTTTCACCGTGGAGAATGGCTTGCTGACCCCATCCCAGAAAATCCGCCGGATACTGGTGCTGCGAGCGAATGCCGAGACGCTGGCGCGATTGCATTGAACGAAATGCACGAACCTTGGGCCTGGTGTGAGAAAAGCGCGCCGATGAAACAGGCGTTTACCGCGATCAGCCATTGCGATGCTCGGGCCGCTCTGCTAGACGGCGCCGCTCACGTTTCCGTCCAACCCCGGACACGCGTTGCGGCCATTCCAGCCCGACGCGCGCCGGGTTTTTATGAGGGGTCCCGGTCCGATGGCCGTACCGAAGAGAAAAACCTCCCCGTCCCGGCGGGGCATGCGCCGCAGCCACGAGGCGCTGAGCAAGCCGGCGCATATCGAGTGCGGCAATTGCGGCGAGCCGAAGCGGCCGCATCACGTTTGCCCGCATTGCGGCTACTACGGCGGACGCGAGGTCGTCGGGGCCGGCAAGGCGCTGCGGGGCGCTGTCCGCTTCTAACGCACTGCGCGGAACGGACGCGCCCGTGACCGGTCCCTTCACCCTCGCGGTGGATGCCATGGGCGGCGACCGGGCGCCTGACATGGTCGTGCATGGCCTGGAATACGCGGCGGAACGTCATCCGGCCGCGAAGTTCCTGCTGGTCGGCGACGAAGCGCTGCTGGCGCCGCTGCTGGCCCGCTACAAGCGCGCCAAGGCCGCCTGCACGATCCGCCACACGACCGAGGTCGTTTCCAACGACATGAAGCCGACCGCCGCGCTGCGCAGCCGGAAATCCTCCATGCGCATCGCGATCGACGCGGTCGCGAGCGGGGAGGCCGCAGGCGTGGTCTCGGCCGGGAACACGGGGGCACTGCTGGCGCTGGCCAAGATCGTGCTGAAGGCGCTGCCCGGCATCGACCGTCCGGCCATGGCCGCGATCGGTCCCTCGGCCCGCGGCGACGTGGTGATGCTCGACCTTGGCGCCAACGTGCAGTGCGACGTCCGCAACCTGGTCGAGTTCGCCGTGATGGGCGACGTGTTCGCCCGCACGGTCCTGGGGCTGACCGCCCCCAGCATCGGCCTGCTGAACGTGGGGTCCGAGGAGCTGAAAGGCGACGAGACGGTGCGCGAGGCGGCCGATATCCTGCGCGCCAGCCATATCGGCCCGCAGTTCCACGGCTTCGTCGAAGGCCACGACATCACCGCCGGCACGACCGACGTCGTCGTCACCGACGGCTTCACCGGCAACGTCGCGCTGAAGACGGGCGAGGGGGCGATGAAGCTGATGGGGGAACTGCTGCGGCAGGTCTTTACCTCCGGCATCATCGCCAAGATCGCCTATCTGCTGGTCCGTCCGGGTCTCGACCGGCTGCGCGAGTGGCTCGATCCGCGGCGCTACAACGGTGCGGTGATGGTCGGGCTGAACGGCGTGGTGGTGAAGTCGCATGGCGGCACCGACGCGCAGGGCTTTGCCCACGCGATCGACGTGGCCATGGACATGGTCGTCCATCGCTTCAACGACCGGATCCGGGAAGACCTCGCTCGGATCGCGCTCGACAAGAACCGAACCGCCGAGGCCCAGCCGGTCGCGTCGGTGGGCGCGGGTCCCGGCGATGCGCCGCCGGGGACGGCCGGCGATACCCATCTCGCACCCGCCTGAGCAGGGAGGCATGATGTCGTTCCGTTCCATCCTGGCCGGGACCGGTGGCTATTTGCCCGAACGCATCGTCACGAACGACGAATTGTCGCGGACGATCGACACGTCGGACGATTGGATCCGCGAGCGCACAGGCATCCGCCAGCGGCACTTCGCCGCGACGCATGAGACCACCGCCTTCATGGGCGTCGCCGCCGCCAGGCAGGCACTGAACGCCGCCGGCGCGACCGCGGCCGACGTGGATGCGATCCTGCTGGCGACCAGCACGCCCGACCAGGCGTTTCCCGCCACCGCGCTTCGTATCCAGGCGGCGCTGGGCGTGACGCGCGGCTTCGGTTTCGACCTGTCGGCGGCCTGCGCGGGCTTCATCTATGCCCTGTCGATGGCCGACAGCCTGATCAAGTCAGGCCAGGCACGCGGGGTGCTGGTGATCGGCAGCGAGGTCTATTCGCGCATCCTCAACTGGCAGGACCGCGGCACCTGCGTGCTGTTCGGCGACGGTGCGGGGGCGGTGTTCCTGCGTGCGGTGCCCGTCAGCGAGGCGGGGGACAAAGGCGTGCTGTCGACCCATATCCACGCCCAAGGCACGCTGGGCGACATCCTGTATGTCGACGGCGCGGTGGGCCAACCCGACAAGCCGGGCCATCTGGTGATGAACGGGCGGGAGGTGTTCCGCCACGCCGTCACCCGCCTGGCCGAGGCCGTGGACGAAGCCCTGTCCGCCAATGGCCTGACCCGAGCGGACGTCGACTGGCTGGTGCCGCACCAGGCCAATCTGCGGATCATCGACGGCATGGGCCGCAAGCTGAACTTGCCGCCCGAGCGGGTGGTGATCACGGTGGACCGGCATGCGAACACGTCGGCGGCGTCGGTTCCCCTGGCGCTGGCCGAGGCCTGCACGGACGGACGGGTAAAGCCCGGCGACCTGGTTTTGCTGGAGGCGCTGGGCGGCGGCCTGACGTGGGGATCGGCCCTGGTGCGGTTCTGACACGCGGCTCTGATCGAAACCGCACGAAATGCCGCAAACCCCTGAATGCTAAGATTTTCTCGCGTGTAATCTTGACGGGCCGGCACGATCTGCATAGCGTCAGTCGATGCTGACGATCACCCGTGCCCACATAGCTGAGATGATCTACACGCAGGTTGGGCTCTCGCGGAACGAGTCCGCTGCGTTGCTGGAAGACGTTCTCGATCGCATCGCGACTCATCTTGAAAAAGGTGAATCTGTTAAAATCAGTGGGTTCGGGACTTTCTCTATCAGACAGAAGGGGCGCCGCATCGGGCGCAATCCAAAAACGGGGGAGGAAGTGCCCATCCTGCCCCGCCGCGTCCTGGTCTTTCGTCCAAGCCATGTGCTGAAGGCGCACGTGAATGGGACGGCGCCCGGATCAGGCGACGACGAATGATCGCGCCGCCGCCGGCCCTTTGGGGTAACCCTTGGGATGAAAGCGGCCGATGGATCTGCAAGTGAGCGACGATCCCAGTGATTTTGATAGCGATCCGAAATCCCGGATGCGCCCCAAGAAGGCGCCCAACGCCTTCCGGACAATCAGTGAAGTAGCGGACGAACTTCACATCCCGCAGCATGTCCTGCGGTTCTGGGAAACGAAGTTCCCGCAGGTCCGGCCGCTCAAGCGCGGCGGCGGGCGCCGGTATTACCGGCCTGACGACATCGAGCTGCTGCGGCGGATCGCCGATCTGCTTTATACTCAAGGCTATACGATCAAGGGCGTGCAACGCCTGCTGCGCGAGGGCGGCGGGCTGCTGTCCGACGACATCCCGCCCCCAACCCCCGAGGAACGCGCCGGCCCGGGGGAGGCGGAGGAGCCGCCGCCACTGTTCCTGAACCTGGAACTAACCCCGCCGCCCGCCCCCGACCCGGCACGCCTGCCGATGCGACCACGTGCCGAGAGCGACGAGCAGCGGATGCGAAAGGCGCTGGAAGACGTGTTGGGGGAACTGGAGGCGATCCGGACGCTGTTGCACCGGGGGCGGTAAGGGGGCGGGCGTTCCGTCCCACCCCCTTTCGCTTACTTGTTCTTTTCCGCCGCGTTGCTCAGCCCTTGGCCGGCCGCGCTCAAGTCCTTGCCGGCGCCCTCCGTCGTGTTGCAGGCGGTCAAGGTCGATGCGGCCGTGAGAAGGACGGCGATCAGGAGGAACAGGCGCGATGTCGCTCGCATGAATGATTCCTTTCGGATCGTTTAACAGCGGGCTACGTCGGGACGGCACCAAGGCGTAACAAGTGAACGGAACGCCATCTCATAGGTAGTTGAATTCACGAGCCCTTGAGGCCTGCAGACCCGTCTTCATGGCCGCCCTTGGCTTACGCAGGGGAATCCGTTTGACTGCGCCGACGCAACGGAGGAAGCCGCCATGGCGGGACTGTATTACGAAGAATTCTTTGTCGGGCAGGAGTTCGAACATCCCTGGACCCGCACCGTCACAGAGATGGACAACGTCCTGTTCAGTTCCCTGACCATGAACGTGCAGCCATTGCACCTCGATGCGAACTTCGCTGCCGGGACCGAGTTCGGGCGGCCCCTGGTGAACTCCATTTTCACCCTGGGTCTCATCATTGGTATCAGTGTGAATGATACGACCATCGGCACGACGGTCGGCAACCTCGGCTTTTCTGAAACCAAATTCCCCAAGCCGGTGTTTCACGGCGATACGCTGCGTGCCCGGACCAAGGTCCTGACGATGCGCGAAAGCCGCTCCCGCCCCGAGGTCGGGATCGTCGAGTTCGAACACACTGGCTGGAACCAGCGCAACGAGATGGTCGCCCTGTGCCGCCGCCAGGCGATGATGCGCAAGCGCCCCACCGCATGAAGCGCCCCGACCGCATGGAACGGGAGGCGGCGGCGCTGCGGGCCAACCTGCTGAAGCGCAAGGACCAGGCGCGCCGCCGCGCGGCGGGAGAGGAGCCGCCTCCGGCTCCCGCTCAGAACAGTGACATCTGCAACGATCCGGCCGTGGCCGGGTCCGGCGGCAAGGCGAAGCGGCCGCAGTCGAGCTGACTGCGCGCCTCGTCGAACCCGTGCTGGCGGATCGCACGGGCGAAGCGCCGGTGCAGAAGATCGGCATAGACGCCCTGGCCGGTGAACCGGTGATGGAAACGCGGATCGTTCAGCCCGCCCGACCTGGTCTGCCGGACCAGGCTCAGCACATGCCGCGCCCGATCGGGGAAATGTTCGTGCAGCCAGCTTTCGAACAACTCCCGCAGTTCGTGCGGCAGCCGCAGCAGGACGTAACCCGCATGCCGTGCGCCGGCGCGGGAGGCGGCGTCGAGGATTTTCTCCATTTCGGCATCGTTCAGGCCCGGGATCATCGGCGCCGCCAATACGCCCGTGGGCACGCCGGCCCGCGTCAGTTCGGCAATCGCGTGCAGCCGCCGCGCCGGCGTCGCCGCCCGCGGCTCCATCACCCGGGCCAGCCGGGCGTCCAGGGTCGTGACCGAGATGTGGACGCGCACGAGGTCTCGTTTCGCCATCGACGACAGGATGTCGAGATCGCGCAGCACGCCGGAGGATTTGGTTACAATCCCAACCGGATGGTTGTAGCGGTCCAGCACCTCCAACACCGAACGGGTCAGTTTCAACGTCCGCTCGACCGGCTGATAAGGATCCGTGTTCGATCCCAATGCCATGGTGCGCGGCACATAGCCGGGCCTGCGCAGCTCTTTTTCCAGCAGTTCGCCGACATCCGGCTTGTAGATCAGCTTCGTTTCGAAATCCAAACCGGGCG
Source organism: Rhodopila sp. (assembly GCF_035548235.1). GTDB lineage: Bacteria > Pseudomonadota > Alphaproteobacteria > Acetobacterales > Acetobacteraceae > Rhodopila. Next base: position 3,942 of record NZ_DASZTJ010000027.1, on the reverse strand, counting down.
AGTAACCCAGATAGGCGTGCGTCGGCCGAGCATAGCAATAGATGCATCCGTGCTCGCATCCCCGATACGGGTTCACCGCTCGGTCGAAGCCGATGTCGGGGGACGTGTTCCAGCTTATCACCGACCTGCTGGTATCGCGGGTCAGCGTGGTATCCAGGCGCGGCAACTCGCCGATATCGGTTTCCAGGGTGCTCCAGCCGTCGTCGAACGCCTCGCTGCTTTGCGAATCGAAGCGCACCGGCGGATTGCCGATGGCACCGCGTCCCGACCCGCGCGCCCGCGGCATCGCCACGGCCGGTGCGGCATCCGGCAGGCCCGCCTTGTTCAGCGCTTCGACGGCGTCGCGGTCGATCTCGATATCCATCCCGTTCCTCGCTGGACTGGGTTTCGTTCGGGGGGAATCCGTTCTATGTCTGTTCGATCCGAACATCTCATGCGGGCCTTGGCACTGTCAAGAACACAATATGAACTTCGGTTTCCCCATTGACCCGCCGCCGCCCGCGAAGCTATTGCCGCCCGCCCATCACAATGAGGGAGCGGACAAGCGCATGGCCAAGGCGATCACCGAAGAAGACATCAAGACCGGCGGCGTCGCGGCCGATCGCCTGCGCAGCATCGTCGAGCGGATCGAACGGCTGGAGGAGGAGCGGAAGGCGCTCGCCTCCGATATCAAGGACATCTACCAGGAAGCCAAATCCGCCGGCTTCGACGTCAAGGTGCTGCGCCAGCTCATCCGCATCCGCAAGCAGGAAGCGGCCGAGGTGGAGGAGCAGGAGACCATGCTGGACATCTATCGGCGTGCGCTGGGGATGTAGGTCAGTCCCGGTCCAGTAGCCGGTCCAACACCGCGTTCAGCCGCAGCAGCCCGTCACGGGTGGCGCGCAGACGGCTGTCGGCCAGCGTCAGGTAGCCCTCGGCGATGCATTCCGACAGGATGACGGGGTCGACGAACGACTCCATCCCGCAGCCTGTGCGCGCGCGGAAGCGGGCGAGGTCGATGCCCTCGTGCATCCGCAGCCCCATCAGCAGCGCCTCCGGCCCGGTCTGTTCGGGGGTCAGGACATCGTCCGTGCCCAACCCGTTGCCGATCCGCCGCACCTGCTCGAACCACATTTCCGGCGCGCGGTGGCGGCGCGTGGCGTGCAACTGGCCGTCCAGGGCCAGCCGTCCATGCGCGCCCGGCCCGATGCCGGCGTAGTCGGCGTAGCGCCAGTAACCGATATTGTGCCGGCTCTCATAGCCGGGTCGAGCGTAGTTCGACACCTCATAGGGCTGCAGGCCCGCGGCGGCGCAGAGGGCTTCGGTATCCAGGTACAGCGCGGTCGCGACCTCATCCTCCGGCAGGGTGATGCGGCCGCGCCGGTGCAGGACTTCGAACACCGTCTGCGGCTCGATCGTCAGTTGATAGAGCGAAATATGGTCTGGTCCGATGGCCAAAGCCGCTCGGAGTTCATGAGACCATTTGCGTCGGTCTTGGCCGGGCCGTGTGTAGATCAGGTCGAACGATACGGACCGGAACAGCCGCCGCGCCGCGCGGATCACCACGATCGCCTCGGCGGCCGAATGGCCCCGTCCCAGGACGCGCAAGGCGGCATCGTCCAGGCTTTGGACGCCGATCGAAACCCGGTTGACGCCAGCCAGCCGGAAGCCCGCCAGGGAGTCCAGCGCCAGGCGGGTGGGGTTGACCTCCAGCGTGATCTCGATGCCCGGGGCGATATCGAAGAACCGCGCCGCGTCGTCGATCAGCGCGCCGATCGCGCGGGGCCTCATCAGGCTGGGCGTGCCGCCGCCGAAGAAGATCGAAGTCAGCCGGCGACGGCCGACGCGGCTGGCTTCGGACGCGAGCTCGCGGCGCAGGGCCGGGGCGAACAGGTCGCCGTCCATGCGGGTGTGCGGATGGGCATTGAAGTCGCAATACGGGCACTTGGCCAGGCAGAACGGCCAATGGACATAAAGCGCCAGATCGGCGGACTGGGATGGGGACAAACGGATCGACTCTCGGCGCGGGACAGGCGCGGTATATAGGGCGCGATGGCCCCGGGCGGAATCACCGTGGGTCCGATGCATGACGGGTGCAGGCATGCTTCCGGCGCCCGGCCGGTGCGGCGTTACCAGGTGGTCAGTTCGCCGAAGACCCGCTCCAGCAGCGGTGCCCAGTCACCGCGCCGGTCCTGCCGGAACAGCCGCATAGAGGCATACCACGGCGTGTCGGAACGTCCGAGCATCCAGCGCCAATCGGGGTCGGCGGGCAGCAGGAGCCAGACCGGCTTGCCAAGTGCGCCGGCCAGGTGGGCGACCGAGGTATCCACGCTGATCACCAGGTCCAGCGCGGCGATCAGCGCCGCCGTCTCGGCGTAGTCCGGCAACGCGGTGGTCAGGTCCGACAAAGGCAGCGACCGCGCGGCCGAGCCGTGCTGCAGGCTGACGAAGCGCACGCGGTCGATGGCGGGCAAGGCGCGCATCAGCGCCGCGGGGACCGAACGGCGATGATTGGTCGGGTTCGCGGGATTGCCGGCCAGCGCCAGGCCGACATGGCGTCCTGGTCCAAGCTGCTGCGCCCAAGCGGCGACACGCACCGGATCGGCGGTGAGATAGCCGCCGGCCGCGGGGATCGAGGCTTCCGTGATTCCCAGCCGGAACGGCAGGCTCATCTGGTCGATCCAGACATCGTGCGGAACGGACTCACTCCAAGCGCAGGTTTGTGTTCCTGGCATCAGTCCAATCACCGGCACAAGCGCAGGACCACAGGCCAGGATCGGCCGGCCGCCGCGATCCCGGATCGCCGCCAGGAACCGCGCGAAATGGATCGCGTCGCCGGCCCCTTGTTCGCCCCGCACCAGAACGGTCCGCCCCTCCAAGGCGCGTCCATCCCATTCCGGCGCCGGCAAAGGCGGGAACGCCCCGCGATAGGCAGGGTGGCGTTTCCGCCATTCATACGCCGCGAATCCCGCCGGCAGGTTCCCGCTCAGCAGCAGCGCGATCGCCCTGTTCCAGTGGGCCTCGGCCATCTCCGGCCGTGACCGCAGCGCCGCGTTGCAGGCTTTGATCGCCTCCGGCAGCCGTCCCTGGCGGGTCAGCACATAGCCCAGGCTGGCCTGCGCCTCCGGCAACGCCGGGTCGAAGGACAAGGCGGTGCGGTACATCGCCTCGGCCGCGTCCAGGTCGTCCAGGTCAGCCGAGGCGTTGCCCCAGTTCAGCCAGGACGGCGCATGCTCCGCCTTCAGCATCACGGCGTTGTGGAACGCCGCGCAGGCCCTGGTTGGAAATCCCAGCGCATTGAGCGTCGTGCCGCGGAGGAAATGGAGTTCCGCGTCCCGCGGATCGGCGGCCAGCGCCGCATCGGCGTGCGGCAGCGCCTGCGCGAAACGGCCGGCGGCGACCAGGGCGCGCACCAGGTTGCGCCTTATGCCCGCGTGCCCCGGCTGCCGCCGGAGCGCCCGCAGCAGCAGATCGGCCGCCTCGGCCGGATCGCCATCCCGCAGGGTGGTCAGGGCATCGACATAGATATCGTCCGGCATGCGCATCCCATCGCATGCAACCCCTTACCGGATGGTTAACGACCGGCAGCGTCCCCTGGCGCGCACCGTCTCGACCGCCTATGCCCGCGCTGGCGGCAAGACAGGAGATCGGCATGGCCATTGGACTGGACGGGGTGATCGCGGCGGAGACCATCCTGAGCATGACCGATCAGGCCAACGGCATGGTCTGGGTCCGCGGCGTCGACCTGCCGACCCTCGTCGTCCGCCACGGCTTCGAAGGCGCCGTCGCACTGCTCTGGGACGGTTTCGCCGGCGACGGATTGGCCAGGGACGGCATCGCCGCCACGTTCGGCGCCGCCCGGACCAGCGCTTTCGCCGCCCTGGCAACCTGGCTTCCCGGCACCGCCGGGCGGCCGTTGCCGGAAGGCCTGCGCATCGCCCTGGCCGCCCAGCCCGATACGGC
>NZ_DASZTJ010000026.1:0-36398 GCF_035548235.1 Rhodopila sp. | reverse complement strand
TACGCCATTCGTCCCGGGCCTGACCTTGTCCGGACGCGCGATCTACACCAGCAGCCAATACTACGACAACGCCAACACGCAGCAGATTCCCGGCTGGGTCCGCTTTGACGTCGGGGCACGCTACACGTTCCGGGTGCGCGGCAAGCCCATTACGGTGCGGGGCAACATCATCAACATCGCGAATACCAGCTACTGGGCCGCTGCCAACCCGACCTACGGCCTGTCGCTGGGCATGCCGCGCACCTTCCTGCTGTCCACCAGCATCGATTTCTGAATTGCCATCCGGGCAGGTGGTCGCGTCCCGCTTCCTCGGCAGCCTTCTCCATCGGCGCGTGCCGGGTCCGCCGAACTCCGGGGGCCTGGCATTTTTGCGTTCGGGTGATGTGCAGACCGCAGAGGACCTGCCACCTGAAGCCTATTCGGAAACGATCACCCGGTTCCGGCCGGCCCGCTTCGACTTGTACAAAGCCGCATCGGCCGCATCGATGGCCGACTTCAAGGAATCGTCGGATTTCGGCGTGCGGAATACGGCGCCGACACTGACGGTGACGACCGCCGGCTCGACGTTGGCATGCGGAATGGCAAGGCCTTCGACCGCCGCGCACAGTTTCCTTCCAAACGCCTGGGGCGCATCGGGGGATGAATTCGGCAGGATCGCAACGAACTCCTCGCCGCCGAATCGTGCAACGATATCGGCAGGACGCTCCGCGCATCGCTTCATGACCTGGCCGACGCGCCGTAGGATGTCATCGCCGGCCAAGTGCCCGTAGGTATCATTGTAATGCTTGAAATTATCAACGTCGATCATCAGGATGGAGATGCCGGTCCCCTCTCGGATTGACCGCTTCCATTCAATTTCCGCAAATTCGTCAAGATAGCGCCGGTTGTTCAGACCCGTCAGCCCGTCGACGTTGATCAGCCGGGAAAGCTCCAGGTTTTTCAGCACGAGCTGCTGCTGGCTTTCGCGCAATGCCTCATACGCGGCATCGCGCTGCAGGCGGTGGATGTAGGCCCGGGAGTGATAGCGGATACGGGCGATGAGCTCGATCTTGTCGGGCACCTTGACCAGGTAGTCATTCGCGCCTGCGGTGAACGCAGCGCTCTTGATCCCCGGATCCTCCTTTGTTGACAGGACGATGACGGGAATTTCACGGGTGCCCGCCTGGTCGCGGTATTGCTGGACAAGGGCCAGGCCGTCGACGCCCGGCATCACGAGGTCCTGCAGGATGACCGTCGGCCGGAGCTTGTCGGCGAGGTCGACAGCTCGGCTTGGGTCCTGGCAATAATGAAAGTCGATGTCGGACTGGCCGCTCAGGGCGCGCCGGATGGCTTCTCCGATCATGGGCTGGTCGTCCACCAGCAGCACCATGCACAAATACTGGCTTGAGAGGATTTGATCGGTCTTGAACTGTGTGGCCGACAATGCCTTCATTGCTCCTTGGCCCTATTGAAAAGGTCGGTAAGTCGGACCGCAATTTGGTCGAGGCCCAATATCTCCGTCGCCGCGCCGATGGCGGCCGCTGCTTTGGGCATCCCATAGACGGCGCTACTCTTATCATCCTGGGCGATCGTGTAGAAACCTTTGTTTCGCATCGCTTTCAATCCCGCCGCCCCGTCGCGTCCCATGCCGGTCAGCAGGACGCCCACGGCGTGCCCGGTCCAATATCGCGCGATGCTCTGGAACAGCACGTCCACCGAGGGGCGGTAGACATAGCTGACCGGCTCCGGTGTATAGCCCAAACGCCCTAAGCTATTTAACCGCAAGTGGTTATTTGTTCCAGCCATCAGTGCGACGCCCCGGGTCGGACGGTCGCCCTCCCGAGCGATGCGAACCGGGATGCGGGACGTCTGGTTCAGCCATTCCGCCATGCCGGGTGCGAATTGTTCATCGACATGCTGGACGATCACGACCGCCCCCGGGAAGTCGGGGGCAAGGGCCGACAGGATCGTTGCCAGCGCCGCAGGCCCACCCGCCGAGGCACCGATCCCCAGCAGCATGTCGCCGCCGCCGGCGTTTTGCCGAGGGTCAGGCTTTTTGCCGCGCAGGCTGGCCGGCTCGCCGATCAACCGGCCGATCGTCTCGATTTTCGCCAGCAAGGCCGAGCCGTTCTGCTGCTTGTCCGGGCCCGTCAGGTTCGGCGTGTCCACGGCGTCGAGGGCACCATGACCCATGGCTTCGAAGGTGCGCCAGGCGTTGGCCCCCACGCCCGAGGTGACGATCAGGATCGGACACGGGGTCCGCATCATGATCTGCCTGGTGGCTTCCACCCCGTCCATTACCGGCATTATCAAGTCCATGAGGACGAGGTCGGGGAGGCGACACGCGCAGGCCTGCACAGCCTCCTGTCCGTTCCGCGCCACCCAAACGACCTCATAAGCGGACTCCAGCGCAAGGACACGCCGAAGCGCCTCGACGGCGATCGGCATGTCGTTGACGATCCCGATCTTCATGAGAGCGGTTCACCGATGAGATCCACGACTGCCCGCAACAGCGTCTCGTCATGGAAGCTGGCCTTGGGAAGATAGTAGTCCGCGCCTGCCTCCAGGCCACGGCGACGGTCGGTCTCGTCGTCCTTATAGGAGACGATCATCACCGGCAGCGATTGCAGATGCGGGTCTTGCTTGATCATGCGCACAAGCTCGATCCCTCCCAGTCGCGGCATATCGACATCGGTGATGACCATGTCAAATCGACCGGAGCGCAAGACATTCCACCCTTCCATGCCGTCTACCGCCGTTTCCACCTGGTAGCCGGCCTGGTCGAGGAGTTTGCGCTCCAGCTCCCGCACCGTGAGCGAATCGTCCACGACGAGCACCCGCTTATGCGCATTGTCGGCAATGGCCGACGGGCGAGGCGGTGCGGCCGCCAGCGTACCTTTCGCAACCAATCTTTCCACCGATTGTACGATATCCGCAATATCGACGATAAGCACGGGCGAGCCGTCCTCCATGAGGCCGCCGGCCATGATATTGGCGATCTTGCCAAAGCGGCGATCGAGGGGCTGCACGACGGTCTCGCGTTCGCCCAGGAACCGTTCGACGATCAGTCCGTGCACGGTGCCGGAATCCTCAACCATGATGACCGATATGACGCCTTGCTCCGACGGCGACGGCTGGCCACCAAGCAGTTGGGTCGCGTCGATCAAGCCGACGAGCCTCCCTCCATCGCGGAAATGGGGTCGGCCTTCGATCGATATGATCTCAGCCTGGGGAAGCCTGAGCGCGCGGACGATCCGGGCGAGGGGAAAGGCGTAAGCCTCGGCTCCAACCAGAGCCTGCAGCGTGCGGATGACGGAGAGCGTGAGCGGCAGGCGCAACTCGAAATGGGTACCGCACCCTTGTTGCGATGTGACACGGATCGAGCCGCGGATCTGGAGCACCATGTTGCGTACCGCGTCCAGACCGACGCCGCGCCCGGAAATCTCCGTCACTTCCGGCTTCATGCTGAAGCCGGGCAGGAACAGGAATTCCAGCAACTCCGCATCGGTCATCGCCGCCGCGACGGCAGCCGGCGCCAGGTTGCGCGCGATGACGGCGGCGCGAAGCTGGTCGAGGTTGACCCCGTTCCCATCGTCGGAAACCAAAATCTGCAGCATTCCGGCATTGTGGGCGGCTTCCAACCGCACGACACCTTCCCTGGACTTGCCCGCCTCCAGCCGTTCGGCCGGCGGTTCGATGCCGTGGTCGACGGCGTTCCGCAACAAGTGGCCAAGCGGCGCCTCGAGCGCTTCGAGCACGTCTCGATCGACCTGCGTGCGCGACCCCACCAGCTCCAGCCGCGCCTCTTTGCCAAGACTGCGGGCCAGGTTCCGAACCATTTGCGGGAAGGCGGTAACGCCGTCCGCGAAGGGGCGCATACGGCAGGCGAGCACCTCGTTGTAAAGCCGCGTCGCCAAATTGGTCGAGCGGTTGTCGAAGGCTTCCAGGGCCTCGAAGCGGCTGGCCAGCACGCTTCGGCATTCCGCCAGCGCCGACAGGATATCGGCGTAGAGCGCCTCGACGGGGGCCGTAGACGCTGTCGCGGCTGTTGAATTGCGCAGCGTTTCAATTCTCGCGGCAAGCGCGTCGTGCAGGGGCCTTAGACGGTGCAGCGTGCCGAGATATGGTTTGAGCCAGCGTGACTCGACAAGAGACTCGCCCGCAAGTCCAAGCAAGCGGTTGAAGTTCTCGGCCGTCACGCGCACGACCCGTTGGCGTTCGGGTGCAGCCTCTTTTCCGCCTGGCTGAAGCATGGGCGGCGCCTTGGCATGCGCCTCCGCGCCGACCGGCTTCGGGCTTACCGGCATGCTTTCGGCGGACCGCGGGGGGACCGGAGAAGCAGGTTCCATGGCCGGAACGGCCGGCAAGGACGGTATGTCAGGGTCCCTTCGGACTGCGGAGGCCGTCGCGGCAGCCGAAGCAGGTATTGCCGATCCGAAACGGTCCCCGAGTGCCGCAACGAGCGAAGCCGCTTCCGCGTCAAGCGCCTCGTTCGGTGCATCGAGCGGCGCACTTGCCATACGGCTCAGCAACTCGACCCCGTGGAGCAGGACGTCAATCCGATCGGCGTCCAACGTGATCAATTGTCGCTGGGCAGCAACGAAACAATCTTCCATTGCATGCGCAACATCCACGGCCGGTTGCATGCCGACGAGACGGGCGGCCCCCTTCAGGGAATGGGCCGCGCGCATGCAGACTTCCAGATCGTGGGATGCCCTTGGCTCGCGCTCGAGTGCCAGCAGGCTGCCGGCCAGCGCTTGCGTCTGGCTCTCCGCCTCCAGGCGGAAGAGTTCCGCCATCGACAAAGCACTTAGATCGCGGTCGCTGATGCCAGGCTCCGATTGGCTGCGGCCGTCAACGACAATGCGTCGAGCAGGCTGACAGGGTTGCCCTGCCAGCTCAATACGGCCTTGGTGAAGCTGTTCGCCGCCTTGGTGATGAGTGGTGGTGGCGGCACGTAATCGTCAGGATGCAGGCGGGCAATGCCAAAGACCTCATCGACCGGGTAGGCCAAGCGCGTTCCGCCGTCCTGCTGCGTGACCAGGATACGGGGATTCGCCTTGTCCGGTTGGACGCCGGCGGCGCCGGGCGGCTCCTGAAGGTCGAGTATTGCCTGAAGAGAGAGGCAGGCGACCAGTTCGCCGCCGATATTGGCCAATCCCAGGACCATCCCGTTGCGCCGGTAAGGTATCGAATGGATTGCCCTTGATCCGACGACCTCCTGGACGACAGCGCACGAGAGCGCCAGCCAGGTGCCGCCCAGGCGGAATATCACCAGCGTCTCGCCGGCGCGGTCTGCGGGCGGCTTTTCCCGGGCAAGCCGCGACGTTTCTTCGTCGAGCCTCTCGTCGGAGGTCAGGGCGTCGAGCAGTCGAACAGCCTCGCTGCGATAAGTGGGACAATCCCGACAATGATCGTAGACGGATAGTTCCCCGCACGACTTGTCGCCAAGGACACCGATGCGGTTCCAGCAGTCCATCTCAGCGGACATTCACGCGTGCGGCGCGGGAGCGCATGAGCCGCGCTCCCGGCAGGTCGCCGCGGCTTTCGAGCAGCAGCGCCAGATGGGCAAGCGCCTCCTGGTGGTTTCCGTCGAGGTAGATCGCCCGCCGGTACTGGCGCTCCGCCTCCGCCTGGTCGCCCAGGGCATCGCTGATCAGCCCGGTGAGATAACAGGAGTCGGACGAGGCGCCGTATCGGTCGACATGGGCCTGGCAGATCGCGGCGGCTTCCGTCAGCCGACCCTGGTCAGCGAGTTGGACTGCGCTTTGGAGCGTCGGAGGGGCCTGGGAGGAGCCGGACGAAGGACGGTGCGAGGGCGGACGCGCGCTGGCGGAGGGTGGGGAGGGGGATCTCCTTGCGGGAGGCGGCAGGCGGACCGGCGGCAATTTGGACACGGCGGGACCTGATCGGCCTGCCGTCGGAGCCGCCGACTTGCGGAATCCAAAGGTCAAGGGAACGCGTATCGAGGTGAAACCATGATCCATCAGAAGCGCCGTTTCCGATGGACCGACGAAAATCAATCCATCGTCCGCCAGCAAGCCGCGGAGGACGTCGATACTGCGGACTTGGGCGTCGCGGTCGAAATAGATCATCAAATTGCGACAGAAAATGATGTCGTACGGTTGGAAACCAGCGAGGAAGCCGGGCGCGGTCAGGTTGCCCTGCCGGAAACGGACCAAGCGCCGGACGGTCATGTTCAGTTGCGCGCCGGACGGCGTCTCGACGAAGTGCCGCTCGCGGAACGCATGGTAATCCCCGCGAAAGGAATTGCGGCCGTAGACACCGCGCTCAGCCGCGCGCAATGCGCTCAAGCTGACGTCGACCGCATCGATCTCGAACTGCCCTGGGGCCAGCCCTGCATCCAGCAGGGACATCGCCATCGAGAACGGTTCCTCGCCCGTGGAGCAAGGCACGCTGAGGAGGCGGAGCGGCTGTTCGGGCCGGAGGCGCAGCCATTTTTCCTGGGCGATTCGACCGAGCGCCATGAACGCTTCCCGGTCGCGAAAGAACCAAGTTTCGGGGACGACCACGGACTCGACCAATGTCTGCAATGCAGCCGGCGAATTCCGCACATGGTCCAAATAGGTTGTTAAGTCGGCCATCCGGTTTGCCAATCGCTGGCCCTTCACGGCACGTTCGATGGCTGACGTGCCGATGGACGCCGAGTCCAGTCCGATCGCGTCATGCAGCAATTCCACGAAGGCGGCGATGTCCGTCATGGGTGGGCTTCATCTTGATACAGCGCGCTCCGAATAGCCGGCGTAAGCAGGCCTTCCACGGCGATCCGCCTGACCGGTCCCTCCCGGTCCTGCGCCACGGGTCCGAGAAAGGACGCGTTTTCGCTGCGTATGCCGGGATCGACGAAGCTCGCGGGGTCGCGGCGCATGACGTCCGTCGCGTTTTCGGCGATCAGTGCGAGTGGACGGTCCCGTGCGGGGAGGCCGATCTCCTGTCCGTCGATCGGACGGGGCGCCAGGCAGACCAGAAGGATGCGCGTGCTCATCAGGGGACGATAAGGCCTGCCGAGCAGGAGCAGGGCCAGGTCGATCACGGGCACGGGCTGGCCGTGGAGATTGAGCAGGCCCGCAACGCCGGCAGGTGCGTGCGGTACATGCGCAAGCCGAACGAGCGGAAGGATCTCGATGATCGCCCTCGCGTCGATCGCGTATCGGTCGTTATCCAGGCGAAATACAAGGAACAGCATGGACGGTCCGCTCAGATCATCTTTTCGAGGCGGAGTACGCCCCCCGAAAGGTTGGTGACCACTTGATTCAGGGTATCCACCGCGATGCTGGACTGTTGCAGGGAGTCAACGGTCTGCTGTGCCGCTTCGCTGAGTTGGTTGAGCGCCTGGGTGATCTGTTCCGCACCCGTGGCTTGGGCTTGCATCCCCTCGTTCACCGAGTCCGCCCTGGGCGCCAACGCTTGGACATATTGGATGATCTGCGTCAGGCTTTCGCTCACCTGCTGCACTTCCTGCATGCCGCGGCGTACTTCTTCGGCGAACCGGTCCATGCCCATCACGCTCGTCGAGACTGCCGACTGAATTTCCTTGACGGTCTGTCCTATCTCGGTTGTTGCGACGGCGGTCTGGTCCGCCAGGCGGCGAATTTCCACCGCCACCACGCCGAAGCCCTTTCCGTGTTCGCCGGCCTTCTCGGCTTCAATCGCGGCATTCAGCGACAGCAGGTTCGTCTGGTCCGCGACTTTCGTAATCGTCGTAACGACCTGGCTGATATTGCTCGTCTTCTCATTCAGGATCGCGAGTTTCGCACTGATGGATCCGGCGGCGTCCGTGACCCGGCGCATCGTCTCTTCCATATGGGTCAGGCCCGTCTGTCCGTTGACGGCCAGGCTCGCGGACTGCTCCGCCACTTCCGCGACCTCGTTCATCGTCTTGACCAGCTCGCGGGACGTGGCGGAAATCTCTTTTGAGGTCGCACCGATCTCGGCCGTGGTCGCGGCGATTTCAGTGGCGGTCGCCTGATGCTCCTTCGCCGAGGCGGCGATCTCGGTCACGGAGCTCCGGACCTGGACGCCGGAGCTGCTCAGCGCCGCACTCAGTTGTCCTAATGGGCCGCGAATGGAGCGCATGAGCAGGTGGCCGCACAGGAGCGCCACCGCCAGGCCGAGGGCGATGCTCGCCAGGATACTGATTTCGGAGGCGTACAACGCGGAGAATATTTGTGATATCGCAACGGACGCATCGTCTCGGTCATAGTCGATGAGCCGATGTATGGCGGTCCTGCCATTATCGAGGGCCGTTTCGAGCGGGTGGCGCAAGCTGGTGACGGATTCGGGAGCGTGTCCGGTGGCAAGCTGTGCCAGGATTCCGTTTTCCGCCTGAACGTATGGCGCCCTGGCGGCCTTGATGGCGTTGAAGAAAGAGCTTTCCTGCTTGCTGTTGACCAGCGACTCGTATTTGCCGATCAAAGCATCCAGTTTCGTCTGGTTAGCCTGAATTTGGGAGATGAAGCGATCGGCGCCGGTGCCGCCCATTTCCGCAAGGGCTTGCTGCACGAGGCTGTAGTCCGCAAGCCACGCATTCATGATCTCGAAGCTGCCATTGACGCTCGGAAGCGAGTCAGCGGCGACTTCCTGCGTCTCCATTTGTATTCTTCGCAACGAGAAAAATACGACGGCAGACATCACCAGCATCATAACCAGGACGGCTGCGAAACTCGCGAAGATGCTGCGTCGAAGGGTCCAATGACTAATTTCGGATGCCATTATTGCCCCAGCTTCTTGACTCTGAAGGGTATCTAAGGGGCTACGAGGGCAAATGCCACACTGATTTTGCCCCGTCCTGCATGCATGACCAGGCAATCGGCGTTGCCGGGTCGGATCCTGCGTTTCGCCGGCGACACGGCCGGCTGCGCTATGGTGATCGATACCGTGCTGTCTGCGTCCGGCGACGAAAGGCCGTTCGGCAGTTCCGCGCGGGCTATCCCGCGGATGGCGTGGCGCGGCAGGCCGGCAGTCCCGGGGCTGCTTGCCCGCGGCAGCCAGGTGCCATCAAGTGCGCTGCCTCGGCACGCTCCCCGGGTTCAATGGTCGTCGGCTTGCACGGAAGGAAGCTGGATATCGAATTGGCGCGCGAGGGTGCTGTTCCAGGCATCGACGCAATCCTGGCCGCATCGCTGGATCCACTGTGGCAGGATGGTCTTTATGAGGAATTGCCGGCGGTCGCTCTGATCGGCCGGATCGACCGGGACGAGCGTCATGTGGTACGTCTTTTCGCTATCGCACTCCGCACTTCCGATATCACAAGCCAGTCCGACCGAGGTCTCCCGGTCCGCAGCGTCCCAGATCGCGGCCTCGAGGTGCTGTATGCCCGCGCGCAGCTCTTTTCGGACGTCTGCCGGCAACTGGTGCCAAGCGTCTCGGTTTGCGCCGAAAAACGACAGCCCCCAGCTGATGGCAAGCGGGGAGATGTACGAGGTCACTTCGGGCAAGCCGATTTCGGCGCCGCTCCGGGTTCCGGTTATCGCGCAGTCCACGACGCCGCGGCGGAACGAGTCCACGATTTTTGCAAACGGTATTTGTATCGGAACGGCTCCAAGGGCTTCCATCATCTCGGATTGTCCCACGGAGGAGGTGCGGACCTTGCGGCCGGCGAGGTCGTGAAGCGTTTGAAACTTCGACGTGCAGAAAAGAACCTGCGCCGGATAAGCATAGATTGCCAGGAGTTCGACGCCATAGCGACGCGCAAGGATATCGGCGATGTGCGAACGGTAGGCGCTGACCGTCTTGCGCAGCGTCTTCATGTCCGGATTCAAGGTCGGCAAGTCGACGACGTTGAGTTCCGGCTCGTCGGCTGCCACTTGTGCGAGGAGCGCCGTGCCAAAGGAGACGACGCCCAACCGCATCAACTGAAGCATCTCGGGACCGGCGAAGCCGCTTTGGTCGAACGGATAGATATCGGCAGTAATTCGGCCTTGCGTCAGCTTCGGGACTTCGGTCTGCCAGAAGGGTCGTTCGAACTTTGTGAATTGGGTTACGTTGGCCAGTCCCCCCACGACCCTGAGATGCGTCGTCTGGTCGGATGGTTCTGCGCCGCGGGCGATTGCTACTGCCAGGACAATGGTTGCGAATGTGAGGAGGCTGTACCAATGCCGGTGCTGGCAAGCAACGCTGCGCGAGTTCATAAGGCGGGTAGACTTCCAAATATTGTGTATGACTGCCCAAGCGAAGTCCGGCATCCGTCACCTTAACATAAGTCAAAGGGTTTGCACAAAGCAACTTGGCGTGGCGGCGCCGCAGGAAAGGGCGCGTTACAATTTGCAAGGAGAAAGACCCGCATGTCATAATAAGAGGGTGGTGACGTTGGCAACAAGGGCGCTTTATGAAGCGGCGGGGATGGCATCAGGGGGCGCTGATGTTTACGACGCGCCAGCGTTGCGCGCGTGACAGGGTCGTCTTGGATGGGCCCGCCGCGGGTAAGCTCACCGGAGCGGCATGCGTCGTACTGACGGCGATCGGCTGGGGTTTGAACTGGCCGGCCACAAAGGTTCTGATCGAAACTTTCCCTCCATTGTCGGCCCGCGGCGTAACCGGGTTGGTGGCATCGGTCGTCCTCTTCGCGGTGGCGCTCCTCCGCCGGGAGGGCGTGAGGGTTACGCGCAGGGAGTTGCCCCATCTGGCTTGGGGCGCCGTGCTGAACGTCACCGTCTGGATGGGCGGGACGACCGCATCGCTGCAGTGGCTGCGCGCCGGCCAGGCCGCAACACTTGCCTATACGATGCCCATCTGGGTTTGTCTGCTCGCGTGGCCAATTCTGGCGCAGCGGCCCACGCCACGGCAGATGGGTGCGATCTTCCTCGGCATTTGCGGGGTGCTCGTTCTCTGCGGGCCCGAGAGCATGGCATTCAGCGGTCGGGAAGGCCCGGGCATCGCGCTCGCATTACTGGCCGCTTTCCTATTCGCGCTTGGTACGGTCTCGGGGAAAGCCCATCCGCTCTCGCTGACTCCGCTGGCTTTGACGGCTTGGCAGGTCGGTCTCGGCAGCGTGCCTTTGGCAGTCCTTGGGTTCGCGACGGAGCATCCTGATTTCAGCCGCCTGAGTGTGCCCGGCTGGGCGACCTTGGGATACACGGCCCTGGTATCGATGGGACTGTGCTACCTCACCTGGTTCATTGCGAAGGGGAGGCTGTCAGCATTGGCAGCGGCGATGGGGACGCTGCTGACGCCGGTCGTCGGGGTAGGCGCCTCCGCCATCTTTTTGGGAGACGCCCTTACGATCCACCAACTGGTTGCGTTGGCCCTGGTGTCTAGCGGTATCGTTCTCGCCGTCGGGATTCCCCAGCCAGCGCCGTAAACTGGAAATGGGCGTCTGCGGTCAGATGCTTACGCGACCATGTCCTCACGTGCGAGACGATAGTAGATCCGCGACAGCAGCCGGGCGCCACATGATTCGTACATGGCCCTTGCCCCGACGTTCTCGGCATCGGTCGTCCAGTCGAGCGCGGAGAAGCCGTTCGCGTAAGTATAGCGGGCCGCCGCATTCACCAGCATCCGACCCACGCCGGCGCGCCTGGCACTTGCGGCAACGTAAAGGTCGCGTATGTACAGTGACTGGGTCAGTTCGTAGGCTGGGAAGCTTACATTCATGACAATCGAGCCGACAACGACGCCGTCCAGCGTCGCCAGCAGGACACGCGGGTCGAACGCCGCAACCGGTGGCTGACATGCTATCCGCGCCGCCGCCAGCGCTTGCGCGTAGGGGACCGGCCGCTGATAGTGCCGCTGCATTTCCGAAAACAGGGAAGCGAGACCCTCGACATCTTGCAGGTTGGGCGGTCGGACGACGATCTCGGAATTCACGTCCTCGTCCTGCTCTGCGAATGTCGTCTCAATTGTACTGCTCATTGGCATGGCTCCTGCCAGCAATCTCGGTGATCCGTCCCCCGCGTAGCGCAACCCAAGGCGCGTGGTCCATGGTTTTTTTCGCGTTAAAGGAGAATTTTTTGGAGAAGTACCTTTTAATGCGTGGTAATGACCCAGAGAGTTCAACAAAGCCCCGCTGATGACCCAGGATCCCATGCGCAGAGGTCTTTTTTTGAAGAAGAAGGCACCTCCGGCTAAGTATCAGATTTTGTACACGCGGTCCGCGACCGATCCGAAGCGATTCACGATAATTGTCGCAAATTGCGTTGCATTGATTTTGATAATACTTGCATCAGGCGCTTGGTTCCTCACCAAACACAATCACCAGACGGCGCTTCGTGCGGCAGAAAACAACCTGCGACAGTCCTCGCTGATCGTGGAAAGCGTCGTCAATCACCTATTTCTGCAAGTGGACGGCGCGCTTGCCAGCGTGCCCGCCCTGCTGGCCGCCGCCGATACCGGCAACGAGCCCCTGGAACCGAAGGTGGTGACCCGGCTTCTGCGGGGTCTCAACTTTCAGACGTTCGCTTTCCGCGACATCATGGTGCTGAACCCCGACGGGTCGATCTGGGCGTCGGCACGCCCGGATTCGTGGAATCGTCGCTTTCCCCTCTCGCTTGCGCCGATGGAGCACGCGGTCCACCGGGGTGCCGCCGCAGTGTTGGGGCCCATACGGAACCCGGTAACGGGGGACTGGGTGATCTTCATTGTCCGGCAGGTCGACATTCCCAGTCTCGGACAGATCGCCATCGCCGCCGAGGTTCCCTTGCCTCTGATCTCGAGCCAGTTGGCCGCCGTGGGCGGCACGCCGGGGCTGCGGGTTTCACTGGTCAGGAACGAGGGGGAACTGATCGTCAGCCAGCCTTACAACGAATTGCAGATCGGGAAACGCCAGCCGCTGACCGTCGGTCCCAGCCAGCGGAGCGGTCAGCCTTTCGAAGTGCCCGTGGCTGTCGCAGGCCATCCGACGCTTGGGATCGCCCGGCCCAGCTTGTACGAGGACGTGCTGATCTACGTGACGCTCGACTTGAACGAGGCCTTGTCGGACTGGATGCGAGACCGCGATCGCGTCGCCATTTTCACGGGCTGCTTCGCGCTTCTGATCTGCGGCTTGGCGGTGACGCTGGATATGGCCCATCGCCAGAGAGGCCGAGCGGACGCGGAGCGTGACAAGGCGCGCTCGATGCTGGACACGGCCATCGAGACGATGTCCGACGGGTTCGTCATGTGGGACAGCGAGGACAGGCTGGTAACCTGCAATGAGCAGTTCCGGCGGATATACGACCGAAGCCGCGCGTTCATCTATCCGGGCGCCAAGTTCGAGGACATCATCCGTGAGGGCGCAAAGGTCGGTCAGTATCCCCAGGTGGGCGAGGATCTTGCGGCGTTTGTCCAAGAGACGGTGTCCTGGCACCTCAACAATGACGGCCCGCTGGAACGCGAGTTGCCGGACGGACGATGGGCTTTGATCACGGAGCGGAGGACGCCCGATGGCATGATCGTCGGCATCCGCACCGATATCACGGACCTCAAGCATGCCCTGTCCGACCTTGCCACGGCGAACGAGCGCGTGCAGGCCGCGATGCATGCGCTGCATGAGCAAAACATGGCGCTGATGGAACGCGACAGGGCGCTCAACATCCAAAATGTCTTGTTTGACGCTGCCCTCAACAACATGTCGCAGGGCCTGCTGATGACGGACGCCAATCAGCGGCTCATCATCGTCAATCGGCGCTTCTTTGATTTGTTCCAGCTTGACCAGGGCGACAAGATGTTTGCCGTCGGGGCGCCGATCCAGGAAGCGCTGATGGCGATCTGCAGCGCAGGGCAGCTCCCGCGGGAGGCCGTCGAGGAACTGCTGGTCAAGCAAAAGGGGCTCGCGGATGCAAGGCAGTCGGGCAGTTTTCTGATCGCGGGCCGCGATGGACTGGCGGTCTCCGTGGTGCAGCGTCCAATCGCCGACGGCGGGTGGCTGGCAACGTATGAGGACGTTACCGAACGTCACCGCGCCGAAGAGAGGGTGAGGTTTGCTGCGCATCACGATGCGCTGACCAGTCTGCCCAATCGGGTCCTGTTTTATGCCCGCCTTAACGAGATGATCAGCAGGCTGGGCTACCACGAATCGGCGCTATCGCTCCTGTGCCTGGATCTCGATCGCTTCAAGCAAGTGAACGACACGCTCGGCCATCCGGTCGGCGACAAGCTTCTGATCAATGCAGGGCGCCGTTTGATGACCTGCGTTCGCAGCGATGCGATCGTCGCGCGGCTTGGCGGCGACGAATTCGCGATCGCTTTTGTCTCGCCTGACCCGCGTAGGGCGGCAGAGATCGTCGCACAGCGGGTCATCATGGAGCTGAGTTCGCCGTACACCCTGGATGGGAACATGGTTTCGATCGGTGCGAGCGTGGGCATCGCGATCGACGAGACGGGACATGCCGACACCGACACGCTGATGAAGAATGCCGATATGGCGCTGTACCAGGCGAAAGCCGCCGGTCGGGGCGTGTATCGCGTCTTCGAGGCGGACATGGAGCGGCAGCTGCGTGCGCGGCTCTCGATCGAAAAGGACCTTGCGGCTGCCCTTGATCGCCACGAGTTCGAAGTTTTCTATCAACCCTTATACGACTTGCAGTCAAACAAGATCAGCGGTTTCGAAGCATTGCTCCGCTGGATCCACCCGCAGCGGGGGATCGTCTCGCCGCTGCAGTTCGTGCGCATCGCGGAGGAGACGGGCATGATCAGCCGCATCGGCGCCTGGGTCATCCGGCAGGCGTGCGAGGATGCCCTGCTCATGCCGTCCGACGTGAAGATTGCGATAAATCTTTCGCCGGTGCAGTTTCAGCACGCCGATATCGTGGCCCTGGTATCCGAGGCTCTGGCGGCGTCCGGTCTTCCGCCTTACCGGCTGGAATTGGAGATCACCGAAAGCACCCTGCTTGAGAACAACACGTCGACGCTGAATACCTTGCTGCGGCTTCGAGAGCTTGGGGTGCGCGTCGCACTGGATGATTTCGGTACGGGCTATTCGTCGCTGAGCTATTTGCGGCGCTTCCCCTTCGACAAGATCAAAATAGACCGGTCCTTCGTCTGCGAAATGGGCACGCGCGAGGACTGCGCCGCCATTGTGATGTCGATTGTAACCCTCGCTAACCGGCTGGGAATCACGACGACCGCGGAAGGGGTCGAGACGCATGACCAATTGTTGCGCGTCCGTGAAGCAGGGTGCACCGAGGCGCAGGGATATCTCTTCAGCCAGCCCATGCCCCTTGTGGAGGTACTTGCGTTCTTCCGGGAATCGGCTTCATTCAACGACACGACGATCGAGTCACCCTCGGTGCCACATGTAATGAGTTAGGACCGGCGTCATGGTCATTTGCATAAGCGCGGGGGTCCCCCGGGATGCACCGGGTTCCGCAAGGTCGGCGTGGGAGGTATCGCCATGTATTTCGTCGTAACCCGTCATGACAAGCCCGCGAGTCTCGAGCTTCGGCTGTCCGAGAGGCCGCGGCACCTGGATTATCTCGAACGCGTCCTCGACAAGATCGTCTATGGGGGCGCGCTGTTGGACGCCCAAGGCAAGCAGAACGGATCGATCCTGATCATCGACGTGGCCGACCGGGAGGCTGCGGAGGCGTTTGCCCAAGCCGACCCCTATGTCGATGTGGGCCTGTTCCAAGAGTCGTCGATCGAGCCATTCCGCCCGGTTTTTCGTGATGGCAGTTGGCTGCGCTAAGGCCAACGAAGGCTTAGGATTGCCCATCGCTCGCGAAGGCATGAAGCTTCGCCGCGAGCCGGCGCCCGTGTGCCGCGCCACATGATGCTGCGGCGTCGCATTCTTCTTGCCGGCCTTGCGGGCGGTCCCGCCGTGGACTGTGCCGTCCGGGGCGCGAGGGCGGCGCCTGCATTCCCGGTCGCTGAATGGGAGAGCTTCAAGCGCCGCTTCGTCTCCCCGGATGGCCGCGTCATCGACACCGGCAATGGCGGCGTGTCGCACAGCGAGGGGCAGGGCTGGGGCATGCTGTTCGCCGTCGCAGCTCAAGACGAGGCTACCTTCACGCAGATTGCCAAGTGGACCTCGGGGAACCTCGCTCGGCCTTCTGACGCGCTGCACGCTTGGCGTTTCGTTCCCGGTGCCAAGCGGCAGGCGGGGGATCGGAACAATGCGACCGATGGCGACATATTCATCGCTTCAGCCTTGGCCCGCGCCGGCCGGTCATGGGGCCAATCCGACAGGTTGGAGGCCGCGGCGGGCATCGCGCGCGATATCCTGCGGCTGCTGGTTCGCCGAATCGGTCCTTACACGGTACTGCTTCCCGGCCTGCAGGGCTTTGAGGCGAAGGACGCGCTGACGGTCAATCTCTCTTACTACGCCTTTCCTCTCATCGCCGAGCTTGCTGCCCTGGTGCCGTCGGATGAATGGGAGGTGCTGGTCCGTGACGGGCGCACCCTCATTGATCGAGGCCGGTTTGGCACCTGGAAGCTGCCGCCGGACTGGCTGCGGATCGCCTCCTCCGGGGCGCTTGCCACGTCTCCGGGATGGCCGCCGCGCTTCTCCTTTGACGCGGTCCGGGTGCCGCTTTGGAACGCGTGGGCAGGGCTGCCGAACCGGACGGCGATGGTGGCGATCGACCGGTTCTGGTCCGGGTATCCTGCAGATCGCGTGCCGGCATGGATCAACCTGGAGACGGGCGAAGTTGCCCCGTATCCGATGACGCCCGGAATGCTGGCAATTGCCGATATCTTGCGGAGCGGCCTGGGCCAGCCGCCGCTGAACCCACCGCCCACCGTCGATTCGGCCAATGATTACTATAACGCGGCTTTGATCCTTTTGTCTGCCATGGCGGCAGAAGAAGTCGTTACCCGCTAGTCTCGCCGATAAACTTTTACTACTCTCGCGCGAATACCTTGCCTACGATCATATTTGACCAATGGAATTGGATTCGGGGAACGCGCGATGGTAGCAGAGAGAAATAGCGACGTTAGCCGCGCCATTGCGGCCGTCGGGGCTTCGCCCATGGCGTACCGCAGCTTCGCCGCACCTGCCACGGCACCGATAGATCCCGCGTTGGCCGCCAGTCGCGCCGCGGCCTTCCCATTGCTGGCGGCCGCATTACCGGAAATGACCAGCAGCAGTCTTCCTCCGGCCGCGTCGGTGCCGCCCGGGCCGGCGGCGCCCGAGCCCGCGCCGAGGGGCGGACCCGAACGACTTTCAACGCCTCCCCACGAAGCGGGCGGGATGCGGACTCCGTCTTCACCGGATAGACGCGCACCACCTGTGCAGGCACTGGATTGGCGTGAGGAGCGATCGCAGGAACAGCGATGGCGTCAGGTTTCGGACCCCCCTGCGCGCGCACGCCCTTCGGTGTCCCAGCCGGCGGCGACCGCCGGTCGCAGTGGTTCGGCATGGTCGCCGGCGCCGTCCCGTCCGGCTGCCGGCGACCAGTCCGCCAGGACGCCTTTCTTTGCGCCCTCCGCCAGGACGCCCGCTTCCGCATCGTCCGGCGCGCGGGCTCCGGCCGGCACTTCCCTCACCGAGGTATTTCGTACATTGACCGGGGCAAGCGAGCCGCAAGCGGCTCTTCGCGTGGAAACGCCTACGCAACTTGAGGACCTGTTCGAATCGCTCCGTTTGCCAACGTGATTCCGCCCCGGCGGACAGCTACAGAGGGACGGCCCGCACCTGCCCCGATGGCGCGGCCGACGCACATCCAACGATGACCATGATTTGTTTCACGTCGCCAAAGGGCGGCGTCGGAAAAACGACACTGGCCGCAAACATTGCTGGCGAATTGAGCAGAGCCGGTTTCCCCGTCGTCGCGCTTGATCTCGATCCTCAGAACACGCTGCGGCTGCATTTCGGCGTGCCGCTGGAAAGGGACGCCGGCTTCTCGCGCCTGATCGCCCAGCAGCCTAACTGGCGGGACTACGTGGTCGAGACGCCGTCCGGCGTGTCGCTCCTGCCCTACGGTGCGGCCGGCATGCGGGAGACGGTCGACCTCGGCGCCGCCATCGCCAGCCATCCCGAGATATTGCTGCGCGCACTGGACCCGCTGCTGATGACGCCGGGGATCTGCCTTGTGGTCGATACGCCGCCTGGTCCGTCGCCAATGCTTGCCGCACTCCTGCCGCGGATCAATCTGATGATCATCGTCCTGACCACGGACCCCAGCTCCGCGTCGGTGATCCCCACGCTGGAGGACGGCCGCATCGCAAGCGAGCAGGAGCAGGTGCCGCCCGATGCCATCCGTTTCATCCTTAACCAGTTCGATCCGCGCACGCGGCTTGGCAGCGTTATCGGCGATGCCACCAGCAAACGGCTTGGTGACCGATTGCTTGGCCTGGTCTACCGCGACGAGCACGTGGTTGAGGCGATTGCCGCGCAGAAGCTTCTTTCCGACTATGCGCCCGGTTCGAAAGCCTGCCAGGACATCAGTGCGATTGGCCAAACGCTTTCCACCTATCTGCGGGCGGTCATGGCCATATGAAACGATTTCTTCACCGCCTTACGATGGCTGAAGCCGATACGCCGCGCGGCATCCACTGGCTGGTTGTCGCGTCGTTTGGGGTGGTGGGCATTGCCTTGGCGCTCGCTGCCGCGACCAGTATCGTCAGGCCGATCGATCAGGCGGTCCTCGCCGTCATCACCGCCGCCGTGTTTCTGGTCTGCAATCGGCGGCCCGGGCGGGGAATGACCCTCTTTCTGACGATGCTGTCGGCGGTCGTGTCGCTGCGCTACATCGTTTGGCGGTTCACCGAGACGCTGGAGTTCAACACAGTACTCCAGGGAGTCCTCGGGACCGGGCTGGCGCTGGCCGAAGCCTATGCGATTCTTGTCTTGGCGCTGGGTTATATCCAGACGGTCTGGCCTCTTGATCGCAAGCCGCTGCCGCTGCCTGAAGACCCGGCGGACTGGCCGAGTGTCGACATTTACGTCCCGACCTACAATGAAGACTTGTCGATCGTGCGCGCCACGGTGCTGGCGGCCATGGCGGTCGATTGGCCGCCCGACAAGCTGAAGGTCTATATCCTTGATGACGGACGCCGCCGCGCGTTCCGAGACTTCGCGGCGAGTTGCGGCGCCGGATACATTATCCGCCCTGACAACAATCATGCGAAAGCGGGTAACCTCAACCACGCCATGAAGGTCACCGACGGCGAGTTCGTCGCCGTTTTCGACTGCGACCACGTGCCGACGCGTGCGTTCCTGCAAATGACCATGGGCTGGCTGGTACACGATAAGCGCATGGCGTTCATTCAAACGCCGCACCACTTCTACTCGCCGGACCCGTTCCAAAGAAACCTCGCGGCCGGAACACGGGTCCCTGCCGAGGGCAACCTGTTCTACGGCCTGATCCAGGACGGCAACGACTTTTGGAACGCCTCCTTCTTCTGCGGCTCCTGTGCCGTCATTCGGCGTGCCGCGCTGCAAACGATCGGCGGTTTTGCCACCGAAACGGTGACGGAGGACGCCCACACCGCCCTGAAGCTTCACCGCAAGGGCTGGCAGTCCTGCTACTTGCGGCTGCCGTTGGCTGCCGGGCTCGCGACGGAGCGACTTATTCTGCACATCGGCCAGCGCGTTCGCTGGGCGCGCGGGATGCTGCAGATCCTGCGGCTCGACAATCCCGTGTTCGGGCGCGGCCTGACCGTCGGGCAGCGCATATGCTACGTCAACGCAATGATGCATTTCATGTTCGCCGTGCCGCGCGTCGTCTTCCTGACGTCGCCGCTCTGCTTCCTGCTGCTGGGCCAGAACATCATCGCCGCGTCACCGCTTG
This sequence comes from Rhodopila sp., assembly GCF_035548235.1. GTDB lineage: Bacteria > Pseudomonadota > Alphaproteobacteria > Acetobacterales > Acetobacteraceae > Rhodopila. The sequence goes on along the minus strand of NZ_DASZTJ010000026.1, from coordinate 16,752 downwards.
CGATCATTGCCTATGCGCTGCCGCACATCTTCCACTCGGTGGCGACCAATGCCCGTATCCAGGGGAACTGGCGCCATTCGTTCTGGAGCGAGATCTACGAAACGGTGCTGGCCCTGTTCCTGGTGAGAATCACCGTGGTCACGATGGTCAGCCCTCGCCGTGGACGGTTCAATGTGACGGACAAAGGCGGGCTGCTCAGCAAAGGCTACTTCGACATGGGGGCGGTCTACCCGAACCTGATCCTTGCCGGCGTGCTTGGCATCGGCCTGCTGCGCGGCCTTTACGGGTTGCTTCTCGTTCATACGACCCGGCTCGAGTTTCAGGCTTACCTGCTGAACTCGGTCTGGGTGAGTCTGTCGCTGCTGATTGTGCTGGCTGCGCTCGCGGTTGGCCGGGAAACGCGGCAAATTCGCAACCGTGCCCGCATCACCACTCGATTGCCGGTGGTCGTCTGGCTTCCCGACGGACGGACGCTGGCGGCGACCAGTCGGAACCTGTCCTTGGGCGGTGCCGCCTTCGCGTTGGAGCGGCCAGACGAATTGCGCTTGCCCTTGCCGGTTGACATCGAGTTCGCGCTGAGCGGCGAGCGGATGATACTGCCGGCCAAGATCGAGCGCTGGGAAGAGCGGTTGCTTCAGGTCTCCTGGGAGGCGCGGACTATCGCCGAGGAAAGCCGCGTGATCCGCGTCGTCTTCGGGCGTGCGGACGCTTGGGTCGATTGGAGCAATTATCCGCTGGATCGGCCGCTGCGCAGCTTGTGGACCGTTCTCGTCAGCATCAGGGGCCTGTTCCGTCGGCGAGGCCAGGCCTTGAGCAGCGGGGACCTGCCGGCACCTGCTACCGCGCCCGTCGGGGCTGCCAGCGGCACCCTTGGCCGCCAGACCATGGTTTTGCGGCCGCGTCCCGGCGCGCTCATCGCCGGCGCATTGCTGTGTCTTTTGGCAACGCGTGCTTCAGCGCAGGGCCCGGCGGCGCAGCCGATCCCGTCCGTGCCCTTGCCGCCGGTCACCGGCGCTCCGGCAAGCAATCCCCCGCCAGGTGGCGTGGCAAGTCCGGCCGGCAATGCGGGGCAGGGGGCGCAGCCAAATGGATCGCCGGGCGCCGCGCAGGCGCCGTTCGGAGGGTCGGCGGCGCCGTTCCAGCTTCCGTCCGGCGCGCAGGGCAGCACGCGCACCGAAGTCTTCACCCTTCGACAGCTTGGCGCGCTCGGCCCGATGACCATGCGCGGCACCAGCACCATCCAGGGACTGCAGTTCGGCATTGCCAGAGACGAGGTGGTGACCGAGGCGCACTTGTCCCTCAGCGGCGCCATGTCGCCTTCGCTTATTCCTGACGTTTCCAACGTGACGGTGACGTTGAACGAGCAGTATGTCGGCACGATCCCGGTGACCGCTTCCAAGCCGGAATTCGGTCCCCTGGAGATGTCGATCAACCCGGTCTTTTTTCAGGACCGCAACCGCCTGAACTTCCGCTTCACCGGTCGTTACACGCAGGACTGCAACGATCCGCTTTCGGGCCTGCTGTGGTCCACGATTTCCGACCGCTCGACCCTGACCCTGACCATTGCGCGCTTGCCGCCCCGGCGGGACCTGGCGCGCCTGCCGCGTCCGTTTTTCGACGAGAACATACGCCAGAAGCTGTCGCTGCCTTTCATCCTCGCGGACAATTCGAGTAATGAGGCGCTGGAGGCGGCAGCCATCACCGCCTCGTGGTTCGGCAAGCTGGCGGACTTCCGCACGGCGCAGTTTCCGGTGACGCGCGAACCCCCGCAAGACGGCAATGCGGTGCTGATCGTGGTTGGCCATGAGATGCCGGCGGGCATCGCGCTTCCGGCGCCCCAAGGTCCCCTCATCGCCGAAGTGCCCAACCCCAACGATCCGCTGGGCACGATCCTGGTGATCGCCGGTCGCACGGGGGCCGAGGCGATCGCGGCTGCCGACACGCTATCTCGGGGGAGCCGGATCCTCAGCGGAAGCTCCACATCGGCGACGCTCGATGCCTTGCCGCCGCGCAAGCCATATGATGCTCCGGACTGGATTACGACGGACCGGCCAGTTCGGTTTGGCGAACTGGTCGATGCGTCCACGCTGCAGGGCACGGGATACGTCCCCGGCACGTTTCACGTCCCGTTTCACACGGCGCCTGACCTCTACACGTGGCGCCGGCGCCCATTCAAGGCAATGATCCGTTTCCGCGCACCACCCGGACCGGTTGTCGACGTTGCGGCTTCTCGGCTCGATGTCAGCATCAACGGAATTTTTCTGCACAGCTATTCGCTGGCCCCGCCGGACAGGATCTGGGACTGGGTGGAGCACGAGCTGGGGATGACCCCCCAGGTGAGACGTGGCGCAACGGCGATCCCGCTCTACGACGTATTCGGCCAAAATGATCTGCAGCTCTATTTCGACGCTCGTCCCCTGCATCGCGGCGATTGCACGGCAATTCCGGAAGATCTGCATCTGGCGGTGGATCCGGATTCGACGATCGACCTGTCGAGCGCCTATCACTTCACCCAGCTCCCCAACCTTGCATTCTTTGTGAGCGCAGGGTTTCCCTTCACGCGCATGGCTGACCTCTCGGACACCGCCGTGGTCTTGCCGCAGCAGCCTAATACCGTCGAATTGACTGCGTTTCTCGACTTGATGGGGAACATTGCGGCGCTGACGGGCCTGCCGGTCAATCGCGTGTCCGTACTGCGGCCGTCCGAGGCCAATGCGATCAGCAACAAGGACATTCTGCTGATCGGTACTCTGAGCCGGTTGGGACCGGCCGCTGACCTGCTGCGTCGCAGTCCCTACAAGGTGGAGGGCAATAGTCTTCGGGTGGAGCTGCCGACCATGCTTTCCGGGATCTGGCGCCTGTTCGGAGACAATACGGAAACAGAACGAAACCGAGCGGGTGCGGCGCTTGCCGCGCCGCTGGGGGAACAGAGTGCCGTGATGATCGGGGCCCAGGCGCCAAACAGTTCCGACCGCTCGCTCGTGGCCATTCTCGGCGGGTCGCCGCAGGCCCTCAATTCGATGGTCGACGCGATGAACGACCCCAAGCTCGTGCCCCACATCCAAGGCGATCTTGCGATTCTTTCCGGGGGTCAAATGACCAGCTATCGCGCCGGATCGACCTATACCGTGGGTTACCTGCCATTCTGGCTTTGGCCGGAATGGTGGCTGGAGGACCGGCCAGGCGCGATCATTGCCGCCATGATCATTGCCGCGTCTGCATTGGGGATTTGTCTGCATCGCCTTGTGCGTTGGCGTGCCAGCCGGCGCAGTCGCCATCCTGGCGCAACGAAGGGGTAGATCATGCCGTGTCGCAGCGTGGCGCTGACCGCTCTCCTTGTGGCGACGACAACCTCGCTGGCGTGGGAACGTCAGGCTGAAGCCCAGTCCACGACCCGCGTTGCCGCTCAGTCTCCGGCGGCCGGCCCGGCGATCCAGGTGCTGCTCGACCAGGCCAACTTCTGGTATGCTCAAAATCGGCCCGACGACGCCGAACGATCGCTGAGCCGGCTTTTATCGGTTTCCCCTGAAAACACCGACGCGATCGCGCTGCTGGCGCAGATCGAAGCGTCTCGCGGGGACCGTGCGCGCGCGCAGGAGAACCTGGCGAAGCTGCGCCGGCTTCGCCCCGATGATCCTCGCATCCCGAGGATCGAGCAGGCTATCCGCGTCGGGAGCATCGACGCCAACGGCCTCGCGGAGGCTCGCCGGCTGGCGCAGGAGGGTCACAACGCTGAAGCCATCGCCCGCTATCGAGGGCTTTTCCAGGGCGAGCCGCCTAGAAGCCTGGCGGTGGAATACTATACGACGCTGGCCGGGACGGAGGGCGGCTGGGCCTCGGCCCGATCGGGCCTTGCCCAAGTCGTGACGACTGACCCGGCCGATCTATCGGCGCAATTGGCTTATGCGGAGTTGCTGACGTATCGGGAGCAGACGCGCCCCGAAGGCATCCGGCGCCTTGCGATGCTGGCTCGCAGTCCCGCCATGGCTGCGGCAGCCAACAAGGCATGGCGGCAGGCGCTGGACTGGCTGCCCGTCGATTCCGCAAGCATTCCCGACTATCAGGCCTGGCTCGGCGTCCATCCCGATGACCGGCAGATCGCCGGGAAGCTGGACCAGGCAAAGAACCCGCCCAGCACGCCGGCTGATGAGGCCGCGAAGAGACGCAGTGCCGGCTTCGCCGCGCTGAACGCCGGCCACCTGAGCGATGCGGACGATTCGTTTCAGCGCGTGCTTGCGCAAAATCCGCAAGACGCCGACGCACTTGGCGGCCTTGGCCTCGTGCGGCTGCGGCAGGGGAAGGTCGATGAGGCGCGGACGCTTTTGTCTCGCGCGATCGCGGCCGACCCGCTGCATAAGGAGCGGTGGGAGCAGGCGCTCCAGGGTGCCAGCGTGGGCGAGGATTACGCCGCGGCACGGGCTGCGGTGCAGCACGGCCAATATGATGCGGCGGAGCGGCAGCTTCGCGCCATCATCGCCCGCGGCGGGGACGTTACGGGGGCGCAGCTGATGCTGGCCGATGTGCTGGCGCGCCGCGGTCGCCTTGCGGATGCCGAAGTGCAATATCGCGGCGTGCTGGCTCGTCAGCCGAACAATGGCGATGCCCTGGTGGGCCTCGCGCAGACGCTGAACCGCGAGGGCAAGGCGGCCGAGGCCGAGGCGCTCTTCGATCGCGCGCAAACCGGCGGCAATGCGCGTTTGGTAGGACGCATCCGCGCGGATGCGTTGCGCCAACAGGCGAGCACCGTTACGGACCCGGCGGCCAAGGAAGCATTGCTGCGCGCGGCCTCCGCAGCGGACCCCACGGATCCGTGGATACGCTTGGACCTGGCCCGTGCCCTTGCGGCGAACGGGCGGCGGGCGGAGGCGCGGCAGGTGATGTCGGACCTCACGACCGCCCCCAACCCTTCCGTCGACGCTCTCCGGGCGGCAGCCATGTTCGCTGCCGAGGACAACCGGCCATCGGACGCCGTCGCCCTGATCAATCGTCTCCCCGCCGCTGCGCGAACGTCGGAGATGCGCGGCTTGCTGGCCCAGGCCAAGCTGCAGAGCGAGATCCGCGATGCCGTTGGCTTGAGCGGCATAAGTCCCGCGGCAGCGCGCTCCAAGCTGCTGACCTTGGCGGCACAGCCGGATCCGGACGGAAGCCGCGGCGTGGCCGTCGCACGCGCTTTCCTTCAGATGAACTATCCGGCCGGTGCGCGCGAGGCGTTGACCACCGCCCAGGCGGCAACGCCGAATCCGACGTCGGCGCAGCGCATCGCGTATGCGGGCGTGCTGCTGCAGGCCGGCGACGAGAGGGCGGCCCAGGTGCTGATCCAGTCTCTGGACGGCAGCGCGGGCCTGACGCCCGATCAACGATCGGCGCTGAACCGGCTGCGGGCCGGCGTGGCGATCCGCGAGGCGGATGCGCTGAATGAACAGCACCGCCAAGCCGACGCATACGACGTGCTTGCGCCGGCTTTGGAACGGGACCCGTCGAACCCCGAGCTCAACCTTGCGGTCAGCCGGTTGTTCGCGGCGGCTGACCAACCGCGCCGGGCCCTGGCGATCAGCGATGCGGTCTTGGCAAAGGACCCGAACAACTTCGAAGCGCGCCGGGCGGCGCTGGACGCTGCGATCGCGGTGTCCGATTGGACGCGGGCGTCAACGCTCGTGCAGGGGGCCCTGGCAACGGCGCCGGAGGACCCTCGTAGCTGGATGCTCTCGGCCACGCTTGACCGTGCCCGCGGCAATCCTCGCCGCGCCTATGATGACCTGAAGCATGCGCAGTCACTGCGCCGGCAGGAAATCGGTGCCGACCAGGCCACCGCGCCGCAGTCCGTGCCGGGATACCTGACCGATCAGGCAGCCCCCGATCCAATGCCGATATCGTCCAATCCTTTCCGGCGCAACGATGCCTCCGTCCGTCCTGGACCGGACGTGCCGACGATCTCTGTCAGCGCTGCGCCAGTTGATCCGACGTTGCAGGATATCGACCGGCAGATGGCCTCGCTGAACGAGGAACTGGCGCCGAAGATCACGTTTGGGCCGTCCTATCGCAGCCGTACCGGCACGAGCGGGCTCGATCGCCTGGATGAAATCAGTTTGCCAACCACCTTGATGGCACGACCTCTCGGCCGCGGCGTCCTGACCGCGAGCGCTACGCCCACGTTCCTCTCGGCCGGGTCGATCCCGGGGGACGCCCAGAGCCAAGCCAGTTTCGGCACCGGCGTCTTCCCTGGCAGCCAGACGCCCGGCAGCCAGCACGCCGAAGGCGTGGGGCTCTCGCTTGCTTACCAACTGGGATGGCTGAAGGCGGATGTCGGCTCGTCGCCGATCGGGTTCCAGGAGCAGAACCTGCTTGGCGGCATCGAGCTTTCCCCCAAGCTGAGCGACAACGTTCGGCTGCGTCTCACGGGTGAGCGGCGGGCTGTCACCGACAGTGTCTTGTCCTATGCCGGCACCAAGGATCCCACGACCGGCATAGCCTGGGGCGGCGTGACCCGTACGCGCGGCCATGCCCAGCTCGAAATATCGCTGCGGGATGCCAATTTCTACGTCGGTGGAGGTTACGCGGTTCTGGACGGCACGAACGTCGAAGAAAATCATGAATACGAATTTGGAGCCGGCGGGTCCTTTCCGGTCTGGCGCGGCGATCACGAAGACGTCCGCCTTGGGCTGGATACCGTATATTTCGCGTACGACAAGAACCTTCGTTTCTTCACCTTGGGCCAAGGTGGTTATTTCAGCCCCCAGTCCTACTTCGCGACCCTTCTGCCGATACACTACACGTCTCATGGCGACGACCTGACATGGTCCATCGGGGGGTCGGTTGGCTACCAGACTTACAATGAACATGCCTCGCCTTTGTTCCCAACCGATCCCGCGCGGCAGGACGCGGTCCTGGCATTGGCATCGAGCAGCAGCACCCCGGTGACGACCGGCTATCCGAGCAAGAGCGCGTCGGGCCTGGTGGGAGGGGCGGAGGGGTCTATAGAGTACCATGTCAACGGCTCATTCATCTTGGGCGGCGAGGCGCATTACCAGCATGCCGGCGACTGGAGCGAGACCGTCGCCAAGCTTTATGCTCGCTATATCTTTGACGGAGGCACTCGGTGAACATCCCCTGGATCGCACAGCAAGGCAGTGCGGCGCATGCGCGGGGCAACATGGCCGTCTGGCGGGTGTTTCTTCGTGGCCTGGCCATCGAGCTGGATGCGAAGGCGGGGCCGGACCGTTCGGCGGAGCTGTTGCGCGGCGCCGGCCAGCAGATGGCAGCCCTGCTTGGCCTTCCCTCGGTTGCCTCGCTGGAGGCGTTGGAGCTTGAGATGAACGCGGCGCTGGCCGAGATCGGCTGGGGCGGCGTACGGATGACCTTGAGCGAGGCGGATCACTGCGTCCTGATCGCCCATCTCGGGGTGCCGACCATCGGCTCGGCGGGCGATCCGCCTGGCTACTGGCTTATTCCCGCGCTGGAAGGACTCTACCAGGGCTGGATGGACCGGCAGCCGGGCTCCAACCCCTCGTTCCGGGTACGGTTTCATCACAACGAGGAAGACGTGGTCATCCTGCATTACGGGCAATAGCGCTGGTTTGTACGGCGTTCCCATAGCGGGAATACGCCACGCCATTGATTGCCATTGAAACCTGATAAAGGGCCGGGTTCTCTCCCGCGAGATCCCGATTCAGGTGCAGGTCACGCCGGGCGACGACTCGCCGTGCTGTCGTCAACCCGAGCGGAAACCGTTGGTTCGTAAAGTGTCGATGTTGCGGGGATATTCAGTAGCTCAAGGCCTGGTCCATGACCGGCACCCAGCGGCCCTTCCGGACAACCGCCAGGAAGGACGCATTGGAAGCCTGATGGTTGTCCGGTCCCAGGCTCAGGCTGCCGCCGAAGATTGGCTTGAAGTCCTTGATGCCCTCCATGGCCGAGATGAAGCTGTCGACCGTCAGGTTGCGCCCTGCCTTCTGTAGCGCCAGCAAGACGAACTGCGCGGCTGTCCAGCCCTGCTCGCCATGGAAATTCGGATCGATTCCATAGCGTGCCTTGAACGCCTTCACAAAGGCCTGGACGTCTGGCCGCGGATCGTCCGGATAAGCGTACAGCGCCGGCGTCATGCTGTAGAATCCCTCCGTCGCGCCGCCCGGCAGGGACGCGACCGCCGGATCATAGGACGCGAATTGCCCGACGAAATCCGGGTGCCAGCCCATCTTCTGGGCTGTCGATATGATCAGGTTGGTATCGCGCACGATCGTTCCCATGCCGACGAAGTCGCAGCCCGCATCACGCAATTTCGTGAGGCTGGCGCTGAAGTCCGTATCGGTCGGATGATGGGCGGTGGTGGCAATGACCTGCAGGCCCAGCGCCTTCGCTTCAGCCTGTATGCCTGCCAGCACGTCGCGGCCGAAGTCCGAATCCTGATACATCGCGCAGATCTTCTTGTCGTGCTTCTGCTCGACAAAATACTTAACGCCCGAGCGCATCTCGTCGTAATAGGACGCGAACTGGCCAAACTTCAGGCGGTTGAACGGTTGATACATCGACCGGGCGGCGGTCAGCGGAAAGACGTTCGGCACGTTCTTTTTCAACTGCATCGGCATCTCGGCGTCGTTCATCGGCGTACCGCCGTCCGCCAGGGCGAAGAAGATCTTGTCCTCGTTCAACAACTTGTTCATGCCCTGAACGGCCCGAGGCACCGTGTACTGCGAGTCCTCCACCACGTAGCGTATCTTTCGCCCGTTCACGCCGCCCTTGGCATTCGCCTCGTCGAAGGCCATGCGGATCGCGTCGCTATTGTTGACGCCTTGCACGGCCGTGACGCCGGACAGGTCTGTCGTGGTTCCAATAACGATTTCCGTATCTGTCACGCCTTGCGTGGGGCCGCCTTGAGCCGATGCAGTCCCGATGATTGCACCGGTAAGCGTCAGGCTCAGCGAACTCGCGGCCAGCAGACGCGTCAGCCAGCACGATGGCATTCCGAAGCGATTATTCATTGTTTTCCTCCCCGGCCTGGCGGGTTGCACCAAGCCTGGCCGGTAAAAAACAGCCATTCTCGTTGGAATGCAAGTAAGGTTGCCCTGGATTGACGCCCCTTAATCCCTGTGGCTATCGTGCCGCATCGTAGGGGGCCGCCAGAGCCCAGCAGAAAGGGGGGCCTCCAGCCGTGGGCGACGCTTTGCGCCTGCTAGAGCTGATCGTCAACGGTGCCGCGGGTGGCTGCATCTACGGACTGATCGCGCTCGGCTTCGTTCTTATTTACAAGGCGACCGAACTCGTCAACTTCGCCCAAGGCGACATCCTGATGCTGGGCGGCTTCGTGGCCTTCAGCCTTGTCACCTGGTTCGGGTTCAACTACTGGCTCGCCGCGGTGTGCGCGATCGCAATAACCGCCGCGTTCGGGTTTTTGCTCGATATGATCGTCATCCGACGGGTCATCGGGCAGCCGCAGTTCGCGGTGGTCATGCTCACGCTCGGCCTGGGCTTCATTTTCCGAGCCGTCGCGGGCATCACGTGGGGCTACGATTCGGTCGGGTTCGTCACACCCTTTACCAATAAAACCATCCACCTCGGCAGTCTTGTGCTGGGGTACGACAGCCTTTCCATCATCGGCGGCACGGTCCTGCTTTGCGTGATCCTGTACCTGTTTTTCAGCCATACGCGGCTGGGGATCGCGATGCAGGCCGCCTCACAAAACCAGCTTGCCGCTTACTATATGGGAATCCCTGTCCGGACGATCTTCTCGCTGATCTGGGCGATCAGCGCGGGCGTTTCGGCCGCCGCCGCCATCCTGCTCGTTCCGGTGTCCATGATCGACGTGAACATGGGATTCCTCGGCATCAAGGCATTCGCCGCCGCCGTCCTGGGTGGCTTCGGCAGTATCCCGGGGGCACTGATCGGCGGTGTCACCATAGGCGTCGCCGAACAACTCGCCGGCTTCTACCTGCCTGCCGGTTTTCAGGACGTCACGTCGAACGTGGTCCTGCTCGGTACGCTGATCCTGCTGCCGCAGGGTTTGTTTTCGCAGCGCGTGGTCAAGCGAGTTTAGCCCATGCGCCACATCTTCAAAACAAGTTACACGCAAGACCTCACGATCTGGCGCCACCATGGCGACCTGTTCTGGTACGGCCTGCTTCTCCTGGTCCTGCTGTTGCTTCCGATGCTGCTTGGCACCTTCTATATCGGCGAGCTTGGCGCCGTCTTCATCTTCGCGATCGGCGGCGTGGGCCTGATGCTGCTGACCGGCTATACGGGCCTGGTCAATCTCGGTCATGCCGCCTTCCTTGGTATCGGCGCCTATACAAACGCCATCCTGCTCACCGCCGGCTGGCCCTACGTCGTGACGCTTCCGGCCGCGGGATTGCTGGCCGCCATCGCCGGTGTCGCCATCGGCATCCCGACCCTGCGCATGAGCGGTCTGTACCTCGCCATCGCCACCCTGGCTTTCGGACAGATCGTTGCGACGGTGCTGGAGAAATGGGACGCCGTCACCCATGGCTTCGACGGATTGGCGGTCCCGACGCCCAGCATCCTGGGGGTGGAGATCGAGGGTGCGACCGGTGTCTATTACGCGGCGCTGGCTGTGCTGGTATTCGCGCTCTGGATTTCGGCCAACATCCTGCGGACGCCTCTCGGCCGAGCGATGGTGGCGATCCGGGACAGCGAAATCTCTGCCCAGAGCATGGGTGTCAATCTCAAGCTCTACAAGACCATCGCCTTTGCGATCTCGGCCGGCATCACCGGCCTGGCCGGCGGACTTTTCGCGCAATACGTCAATTTCCTCGCACCGGACAGCTTCGATATCCTGTTGTCGGTGCAGTTTCTGACGATCGTCTTCGTCGGCGGGGTCGGCTCCCTGCAGGGCGCCATCCTCGGGGCCGTGTTCGTGCGGCTGCTGCCCCAGGCGATCGCGCTGGTGCGCGACGACTTGCCCGGCAACATCGGCCACCTTCCCGGGCTTGAACCTTCCTTGTTCGGACTGATCCTCGTCCTGTGCATCCTGTTCGAACCCGGTGGCATCTACGGCCGCTGGATAAAGACCAAGCTCTGGTTCCAGACGGCGCCGCTACGCCGGCGGGCCGCGTTCCGGCGGCAGAAATCCTATGCCCGCTCGGAGCGGGTCGGGTGATGCTGTTCCAGGCAGAACAACTCTCCGTTCGTTTCGGAGGAATTCGCGCCGTTGACGATGTCAGCTTCGGCATCGAACAGGGCGAAGTCTTCGCGTTGATCGGCCCGAACGGCGCGGGCAAGACCACGATCTTCAACATGATCAGCCGTATCTACACGCCGACGTCGGGCCGGCTTATCTTCGACGGCAAGGACATAACCGCCGTCCCGCCGCACCGCGTCGCCGCCCTGGGCATCGCGCGCACCTTCCAGAATATCGAGCTGTTCTCCAACGCGACCGTGCTGCAGAACCTGCTGATCGGCTGCCATTGCCACGTGCGCGCGTCCCTGCTGTCGCAACTGGTCTTCCTGCCCTCGGCCCGCCGCGACGAAATCGCCCATCGCGAAAAGGCCGAGGAGGTGATCGCTTTTCTCGGGTTGGAGCGATATCGCGACAGCCTGATCGCCGGGCTTCCCTATGGCGTGCGCAAGGTCGTGGAACTCGGCCGCGCCCTGTGTACCGAACCGCGGCTTTTGCTGCTGGACGAACCGTCTTCGGGCCTGAACGTCGAAGAAACCGAGGTCATGGGTTTCTGGATCGAGGACATCAAGAACGACCTCGGCATCACCGTCATCATGGTCGAGCATGACATGAATCTGGTCCGCCAGGTGTCCGATCGCGTCATGGCCTTGAATTACGGCAAGGTCCTGGCACTGGGCACGCCGCATGAGGTGCAGACCCACCCCGATGTGGTTCGTGCCTATATCGGCGGAGACATGGCGGCATGACCGAACCACTCCTGTCGGTCGGCGCGGTCGAGACGTATTACGGGCCGATCCAGGCCATTCGCGGCGTCTCGCTGCAGGTCAACCCCGGACAGATCGTGGCGGTACTCGGTGCGAACGGCGCCGGCAAGACGACCGTGCTGCGGACGATCTCGGGCGTTTTGAACGCAGAACGAGGTTCCATCCGGTTTCAGGGCCGGGACATCCGCAATGCCTCGCCCGATCAAGTGGTCCGGATGGGCATTTGCCACGTGCCCGAAGGCCGCGAAATCTTCCCGCTGCTGACGGTGCGGGAGAACCTGATGACGGGCGCCTATACGCGCCGCGACCGTGATGGCATCGCGCGTGACCTCGACATCTGTTTCGGCTATTTCCCTGTCCTGAAGGAGCGGTCGCATCAGCGGGCCGGCCTGTTGTCCGGCGGCCAGCAGCAAATGCTCGCCATCAGCCGGGCCCTCATGGCCAGCCCGCGCCTGCTCCTGCTCGATGAACCGTCGCTTGGGCTGGCCCCGCTGCTGGTCACGCAGATTTTTGACATCATTCGCCGCATCAACCAGGAGCAGGGGGTGGCGATTTTGGTGGTCGAGCAGAATGCGCATATCGCGTTGAAGACGGCAGATTACGGCTACGTGCTGGAAACAGGCCGCATCGTGGTGCAGGGCGACTGCGTCAGCCTGATGGAGAGCGATGATATCAAGGAATTCTATCTCGGTCAGAAGGACGCAGGGGTGCGCGGGCAGCGTCGCTGGCGGAGAAAGAAGATATGGCGATAGCCACGATCCCTGCGCTGGTGCTTGACCGCGCCGCGACGCACCCGGATCGCACGATCCTGCGCAGGAAGGACCGTGGCATCTGGAAGTCCATGACCTGGAGCGAACTTGCCGCGCGGATGCTGCAAGTCGCGGAAGGCCTGCGGACAAGCGGCATCGGTCCGGGAGATCGCGTTTGCATCCTTTCGGAAACCACGCCGCAATGGGTTTTCGCCGATCTCGGGGTTCTGTCAGCCGGTGCGGTCTCGGTCGGGATTTATCCGACGGCCGACGCCGACCTGACCGCGGAGATCCTCGCGCATTGCGGCGCCCGGCTGGTCTTCGCCGAAAATGAAGAGCAGCTCGACAAGATACTCCAGGCCCGCCCCCGATGCCCGAAGCTGGAACGGATCGTCATCTTCAACATGAAGGGCCTCCGGGACCTGTCGGAGCCGGGTTGCGAGAGCTTCGACACCTTCCTCGGCCGTGTCCGGGACGGCTCCGCCGATCTTCCGGCGCTCGATCCGCATCGGACCGCCACGCTGATCTATACGGTCGGTACGACGGGGGCACCGAAAGGATCGATGCTGACGCATCACAATCTTCTGTGCCAGGTGGGAAACGCCGCCAAGCTGATGAACCTGCGGGCAGGGGACGAGCGCCTGGCCTTTCTGCCGATGTCGCACGCGATCGAGCGTGTGCTCGGCTTGTATCTCTCGTTGTATTCCGGTGTCATCAGCAACTATGTCGAGAGCGCCGATACCGTCGCCGAGGATCTCCGGGAAGCGAAACCGACCGTCTTCCTTGCGCCGCCGCATGTGTGGGAGCGGTTCCATTCCCGCATCACCGTTGCCTCGGCCTCGGCCGGGCTCATGCAGCGCCTGCTCTATCGGTGGGCCATGGCCGCCGGCGCCAGGGAAGCCGGACAGCGCCTGGCGGGTCGTTCGCCTTCTTCCTGGACCGCACTCCACGCCAGGGTGCTCCGCTGGCTCGTTCTCGGTAACGTCTTGCGTGAGCTCGGCCTCGTACGGCTTCGCGTGGGACTGATCGGCGCGTCTCCGGTATCGCCGGAACTGGTCCGCTGGTTGATGGCGCTGGGTCTCGACGTGCAGGAGTTTTACGGCCAGACCGAATGCGGCGGACTGACAGCGTTGATGCCGCGCGAGGCGATCCGTTCGGGCTGCGTCGGCAAACCGGTTCCTTATGCCGAAATCGCTCTTGCTCCTGACAATGAGATCCTGGTCCGCGGCGACCATGTCTTCGTCGGATACTGGGACGATGCCGAGCGGACAAGCCGGGCGCTGCGGGACGGGTGGCTGCACACCGGCGATGTCGGAAGCCTGGAAGGCGGCTACCTGCGTGTTGTGGGACGCGCCGAGGACTTGGTGACCACGGTTTCGGGCGTCTGCGTCACGGCCACCGAGATCGAGCGTGAACTGAAACTATCGCCCTATATCGCCGACGCCGTCGTTCTTGGCGAACAGCGTGAATTCCTTGCCTGCCTGGTCATGACGGATCCCGATGTGCTGGAAGGCTGGGCGCAGCAGAACAACATCGCATTCACGACTTACAGCGCCCTCGTGCGTGCGGAGCCCGTGCGTGACCTGATCCGCCGCGAGATCGCGGTGGCCAGCAGCCGGCTGTCCGCTTCCGTGGAAATCCGGTCGTTCCGCATGATCGAGGAGAAGCTTGCCCCGGATGATCCGGAGTTGACCCCGATGATGAAGCTCCGCCGAGCCATCGTCGGAGAGAAATATCGCGGACTGATCGAAGACATGTACAGCAGGCCCTGAGGCCGATAGGGCGGACGACGAAACGACGTCCGCCGGACGGGAAACGTCCATGGGTGCTCGCCCCTGCCGGCATCATGCTCGATCCGAAACACTCCCGGCAGGAAACGCCGCCGAAGCGGGGATCGGCGCCAAGCGCCTCACCCGACGTCGCGTCCCCCCAGCGTCCGCGCCTTGAAATCCTCCGGCACCGCCGCGCCGAAATCGGTGAACGCCCGCTTCACCGCGTCGGGCGTGTTGCCGAAGACCTGCTTGCGGTTTTCCATCGCCCAGGTGCGCGACCCGATCGGCGCTTCCAGCGATCCTTGGAACTGCGGCATCACATAGCGGGCGAACAGCTCATAGGACCGCATCGTCTGCTCGCGCGTCGCCCATTCATGCGCGCGGAACAGGATGCCGCCGAAGCCGCCCTGGCTGTATTCCAGCAGGCGGCGGATGCCCTTGGCGACCGTGTCGGGGGAGCCGACCAGCGTGGTGCCGTTCTTCACGCCGTCGACCAGCGGATCGTCGGAGCGGCCCGGCGGCCGGCCCAGCGTGTCCTCGAAATAGGTCACGGTCTCGTTGCGCTCGCCCTTGCGCACCTCGTCCAGCGCCTGCTCGTCGTCCTCGGCGATATGGGCATTGACCACCACGCGCCATTTCTTGCGGCTGACGGTCTTGCCGGCCTTGGCGGCGGCGTCCTCGGCGATCTTCCATTGCGCCGCCAGCGCTTCCGGCCCGCCCGGCAGGCCGGCGCCGATCGACAGCACGCCCACGCCATGCGTGCCGGCGGCGATCATGCCGAACGGCGTGATGGTGGAGGCAACCGCGATCTCGAAATGCGGGTCCGAGTAGGGGGCCAGGTGCAGCCGCGCATCGTTCATCTCGAACCAGTCGGTCTTCATGGTGACGCGGCCGTCCATCTGCAGCAGGCGCATGATGGCATCCATCGCCTCCAGCATCCGCGGGCGCTGCGTGGCCGGCTGGATGCCCAGCATATACGCGTCCGACGTCAGCGCGCCCGGCCCGCAGCCCAGCATCGCCCGGCCGCGCGTCATGTGATCGAGCTGCACCCAGCGCTGCGCCACCAGGAACGGGTGGTGATAGGGCAGGGAGGTCACGCCCGACCCCAGCTTGATGTGCTTCGTCTTCTCCGCCGCCGCGGCGATGATCAACTCGGGCGAGGCGATCAGTTCCCACCCGGCGGAATGGTGCTCGCCGACCCAGGCTTCGTCATAGCCGAGGTAATCCAGCCACTGGATCAGCTCCACGTCGCGGTTGATGGCAAGCGTCGGGTTCTCGCCCAGCCGGTGGAAGGGGGCGAGGAAGATACCGAAGGTCAAGCCGCGATGGGCCATGGACGGAGGCTCCGTTTGTCGTTGTCGGGGCATTGTGCCGTGTTACGGGCCGACGGCCAAGCCGGGACTGTGGCCGCATGCTCCGTCCAGGGCCGTTTTCCGTCGCGTCAGGCTTCTTGCCGCTGGGACGCGTGCCAGGGCAGCAGGCGGCGTTCCGCCAGCGCCATGATCCCGAACAGCACGATCCCCGCCACGCCCAGCAGCAGGTTGGCGGCGAAGATCTGCGCGGTCTCGAACGTGCCCTGTGCGGTCAGGATGATATAGCCCAGGCCGTGGTCGGAGGCGACGAACTCCCCGACGATCGCCCCGACCAGCGCCAGCGAGATGCCCACTTTCATACCCGCGAAGACGCTGGGCAGCGCGGAAGGCAGGCGGATGCGCCAGAACAGGTCCAGCCGCCCGCCATGCATCGTGGCCGCCAGGTCCAGCATGTCGCGCGAGACGGATTTGAGGCCCAGGACGGTATCGATCACGATCGGAAAAAACGCGATCAGGAAGGCGATCGCGACCTTCGGTCCGACGCCAGTGCCCAGCCAGATGACGAACAGCGGCGCGATCGCCACTTTCGGCACGCTGTTGCAGGCGACGATCAGCACATAGAGGGTGTTTTCCAGCAGCCTGACCTCCACGATCAGGATCGCCAGGACGATCCCGACGGCGACCGCCAGGGCGAAGCCGGCCAGGGTGGTGCCGAGGGTGTAAAGTCCTTCCTGGAGGAACCAGGCCGGCTGGTCCGCCAGCGCCCGCAGGATGGAAAGCGGACTGGGCAGGATCAGCGTCCGCACATGCAGCACGTCGACGACGACCTGCCACACGGCGAACAGCGCCAAGATCGTTGCTACGGAGACGACGTGCCGGGACCAGGATCGCGTTGGCTCATTCATCCTTCAGCAGTCCCATCTCACCGAACAGGGTTCGGATTTCCGCGCAGTAATGGGCGAATTCCGGCATCTCGCGTATGCTCATCCGGCGCGGGCGCGGCAGGTCGATCGTCAGCGTCATCGC